>CAZGYQ010000049.1:0-25148 GCA_964530695.1 uncultured Caulobacteraceae bacterium | reverse complement strand
GTGCGCCGGATCGGTGGTCGAAGACTTGAGCTGCTGCGCACGCGGGCAGTCACGAGCGCCGACAAGTACAGGCGGGACGGCTATGGCGCGCGGTCACGCCGTAACCTGTGGCTGCTCGCGCGCTACCTTATGGGCGCCGATCCGGCTGACCTCGCGAAGGCCTATGACTAGAACGCTCATCGTCATGGCGACAGCGCCGGCCTTCGGGCGCGGCAAGACGCGGCTCGCGCGCGGCATCGGGCGCACGGCGGCATTGCGGATCAACCGCGCGCTGCAGTCGCATACGCTGCGGGTGGTTTCCCGCGGCCTGTGCGTCAAGGCGATTGCGGTGACTCCCGACAGCGCTTGCGCGGCGCGAATGCCGCGTGTGTGGCCTGAGCGCATCATCCGGATGAAGCAGGGCAAGGGCGATCTCGGCGCACGGCTCGCGCGTGTCATGAGGCGCGTGCGCGGCCATGTTGCGGTGATCGGGACCGATTGCCCGTACCTCAAACCGCGCGATCTTGCAGCGGCGTTCAAGGCGCTCGGACGAGCGCCGGTTGCGGTGGGGCCGGCGACGGACGGCGGCTTCTGGATTCTCGCGGCGCGCAGGGCGAGTGACGTCACAAGCGCATTCGCGGGCGTGCGCTGGTCCAGCGCGGACACGCTGCGTGATCTGGAACTTCGACTGCCTGTGCGGATCGCGCGCCTGCGCACGCTCTCCGACATCGACACCATCGACGACTGGCGCGCCTACCGCGCACGCCGCCGCTAGCGGTTCGCGGCGGCGCCGAAGGTTGAACCGGCGGCGGACCCTGTGCTGGCGACCTGGGCGTCCATCGGCCGATAGATCGGCGCCCGCCCGGACGCCATCGCCATGATCTCCACCGGCGGCTGGCCGTAGTGTTTGCGGCAAAGCCCGACGTGGGACATCACGCGCTCTGCGTAGTCGCGCGATTCTGCGCGCGGAATGCTCTCGAGCCACAACAACGGATCGTCCGTCCGCGGAAAGGAGGCTTCCCATCTCGCGAGCCAGCCGGGGCCGCCGTTGTAGGCCGCGAAGATGCGCGCGAGATCGCCGCCGTTGTGGAAGTTCGTGACGAGCCACTCGATGTACTGCTGGCCCAGCCGCATGTTGAGGCCAGGGTCGTGGAGCTTCGCCGGCGCACGCCGGAACGCTTGCGTGCTGTCCATGTCCTGCGCGGTCGATGGCAGGAGCTGCATCAGGCCGCGCGCGTTCGTCGAGCTGATCGCGACCGGGATGTAGCGGCTCTCCTGGCGGACGATTCCGTAGACGAGCGCACGATCGAGACGGAAGCCGTCCTCGGGTTCGAACGTCGTGGTCGGACAGTATCCGGCGGCGACTTCAGGCCCGCCACGTTCAGCGGCGCGCAGTTGCGCAGCAGGCGCCGCAAGCGCGATGGCGAGCGCGAGATAGTCCTTGTCTTCGGTCGGCTGCAGACGACCGTGCAACGCCTTGAGCTCAAGCTCGACTTCCGCGAGGCGACCGAGCTGCGCAAGCGCGGTCGCGCGGAGTGCGCCCGGATGTTTCTGCAGGAAGGCGGCGGCCCGGCGTTCATCGAGGGTGGGTTCGTCGAAACCGAGCGCGGTCGTGCGGCCGAGTTGCGCCTCCGCGAGCTGGCCGTAGAACGTGGCGGGTTCGCGCGCGGCGGCGTCGAACGCGCGCATCGCCTGCACGGGATAGCCGTTCGCAAGCATGGCGCGGCCCGCCCAGAAATGTGCGCCCGATTTCGACCAGCCGTCCTGGCGCGGTGCGGTCGCCGCTTCCTCGAACCAGACCGACGCGTCGCCGAACGCGCCGGAGCGATAGGCAAGCAGCCCGAGCCACCACGCGGCGGCGGGCCTGCGCGGTCCCGCTGCAAGCGCCATCGCGCGTGCGTGCGCGCCGGCGAAATCTCCGGCTCCGAACAGGGCGGCGACTTCCGGGGCCGTATCGGAGGGGCGACGGCCGGCTGCGTTCACCGACCGCTCGCGCGGCTCCACGGCTTGCGGCAGGGATCGGGCGCCGAGCTGTACGCCGCGCCGGCGCACGTAAGGCGCGAGGATGTGATCAGGGTGACCGGTCAGCCAGCTGGCGACCGCGTCGCGTCGGGGCCGGGATTCACGGGACATCAGCGAACGCGCTTCCACGTGGGTGACGAGCGAGCGGTCGTCGAGGTGCGCCATGGCGCTGCGCGCCGCGCGCCAGTCACCGACGTCGGCAGCCTCAAAGGCGCGGCGGTACGCGGCCTCGTCTCCGGTGGAGAGAACGAGCACGCCGGGCGCGGCTTGCGCGGGCGCAACAACAAGAGCGACCGCTGTTGCGGCCGCAAGGAACAGTCTCACGTCAGCCCCCCGGCAATTCTTGCGGGATTGCAGTCCTGACTTCAGCCCGGTTTAAAGACCCGGACCCCGCTGGATGCCGACTTCGTCGGCCCATGCGGCAAAGGCGAGTAGATCCGCCCACGCCAGCCGCTTGTCCTGCGGCCGTCTCAGCAAATATGCCGGATGCAGCATGACCATCGCGTGAAGCGGCTCGGTTAACGCCGGCAACCCACACGTCAACCTTTTGCCGCGCAGCCTCATCACGCCGTCGTCGCGCTTGAGGAGCGTCTGGGCGGCGAAACCGCCCGCCAGGATGAGAAGCTTCGGCCGAACGAGAGTCACCGCCCGCTCGATGAACGGCACGCAGGCGGCGATTTCTCCTTGGGTGGGGGGGCGGTTGCCGGGCGGGCGCCAGAAAATCACGTTGGAAATGAATACGTTGGACTGCCGGTCGAGCCCGATGGAGCTCAGCATGCGGTCCAGCAGCTGGCCGGAACGGCCCACGAACGGGCGGCCTTCTGCGTCCTCGTCGCGGCCCGGCGCCTCGCCCACGACCATCACCGGCGCGCCTTCGATTCCATCGGAAAACACCGTCTGCCGGGCGGTCTTCTTCAGGGCGCAGCCCTCGAAGCTCTCCAGCGCCGCGCGAAGGTCCGCGAGGGTCGAGGCGGCGTCGGCGAGCTTGCGGGCGTCGTCCGGGGCGGCGGACGGCGGCGGGCGGGAGACTTTGCGCACCGCCGGTTTCGCGGGCGCGGCAGGGGCCTGGAGGTTCCGCGAAGGCGCAAGCGCCGGCGCAGCGAGGATCGCCGCGGCCTCTGCGGAGTCCACGCCGGCGTCTCGCCACCAGGCCATCAGGCCCCGTAAGGCGCGTTCGGTTTCGGTATCCGCGACCATTTATCCTTCACGCCCGCAAGGAATCGCCCCGAGCCTTGCGGCCTCGCAACCTAGCCTCGATAACGCTTCGAGAACATTGTTTCACTACGGGCGCGCCCATCGGGCGGAGGATTCGAATGGCCGAAGACGCGATCGAACGCGAGTCGATGGAATATGACGTGGTCATCGTCGGGGCGGGGCCGGCCGGGCTTTCCGCGGCGATCCGCCTGAAACAGGCGGCCGCGGCAGCCGGGTCGGAGATCTCCGTCGCGGTGCTCGAGAAGGGCTCCGAGGTCGGCGCGCATATCCTGTCCGGCGCCGTGATCGATCCCATCGCCCTTGATGAGCTCTTCCCGGACTGGAAGACGATGGACGCGCCGATCAAGACGCAAGTCACCGACGACCGCTTCTATCTTCTCGGCCCCGCCGGCTCGGCGAAGCTGCCGAACTTCCTCTTGCCTCCGCTGATGAACAATCACGGCAAGTACATTGTCTCGCTCGGCGAGGTGGTGCGGTGGCTGGGGCAACAGGCCGAGGCGCTGGGCGTGGAGGTCTATCCGGGCTTCGCGGCGGCTGCGGTCGTCTACGACGCATCGGGCGCAGTGAAGGGCGTTCAGGTCGGCGATCTCGGCATCGCCAAGAACGGCGCACACAAGGGCGACTTCACGCCAGGCATTGAGATCCACGCTAAATATACGCTGATCGGGGAAGGCGTGCGCGGCTCGCTCGCCAAGCAGCTCATTCGCAAATTCAAGCTCGACGCCGGCAAGTCGCCGCAGAAGTTCGGCATCGGCCTGAAGGAACTGTGGGAAATTCCGGCCGAGAACCACAAGCCCGGGCTTGTGGTTCACACCACCGGCTGGCCGCTCGAAGACAAGACCGGCGGCGGCTCGTTCATGTATCACTTCGGCGATCGCCTGGTGAGTATCGGCTTCGTCGTCCACCTCAACTACAAGAACCCTTGGCTTTCGCCGTTCGACGAATTCCAGCGGATGAAGACGCACCCGGAAGTCGCGCACTGGCTCAAGGGCGGCAAACGGCTCGCCTACGGCGCGCGTGCGATCACCGAAGGCGGACTGCAGTCGATCCCGAAGCTCGCATTCCCGGGTGGCGCGTTGATCGGGTGTTCGGCGGGCTTCGTGAACGTGCCGCGCATCAAGGGCAGCCACAATGCGATGAAGTCGGGCATGCTCGCCGCCGACGCCGCCTTCGCGGCCATCGCCGCCGGCCGCCAGCACGACGAACTCAAGGATTTCGGGGCCACAGTTGAAAAGAGCTTCATCTACAAGGACCTGAAGCCGGTCCGGAACGCCAAGCCGATCCTGACGAAGTACGGCACCTTCCTCGGAGGTTTCCTCGGCATATTTGACATGTGGACGAACACGCTGCTCGGCAACTTCTCGTTCTTCGGCACGATGAAGCACTCCAAGACGGACGCCGAGAGCACGCTGCCGGCGTCGAAGTGCAAGCCGATCGCCTATCCCAAACCCGACGGCGTGCTCACGTTCGACAAGCTCTCCTCGGTGTTCCTGTCGGCCACCAACCATGAGGAAGACCAGCCGGCGCACCTCAAGGTGCTCGATCTGAAACTGCAGCGCGACAGCGAACTGGGCGTCTACGGCGGACCGTCGAACCGCTACTGCCCGGCCGGCGTCTATGAGTGGCTTGACGACGACGCGCAGCCTGGCGGCAAGCGCTTCCAGATCAACGCGCAGAACTGCGTCCACTGCAAGACCTGCGACATCAAGGACCCCAACCAGAACATCAACTGGACGACGCCCGAAGGCGCCGGCGGCCCCAATTACCCCAATATGTGAGGCCACGGTTTGCACCACGGTGGAGCCGCGCCTAACGTGACTCCGCCGGGTTGAGGCCAATCTGGGCGGCATCCGGGTCCGTCGGCGTGTGGTGTGACCGAAATGGGGTTTGGAATGAGTTTGAAACGTTCGATCGCGGCTGCGGTCCTCACGGCCGCGCTCGCGGCGTGCGCCACGGGTGCCGCGACCGACGCCTCCAGCGACCGCAATTCGCCGGCGGTGCGCGCCACCGCCGCCCCCGGGGCGCGGAACTACAACAAAACCACCGACGCCATACTCGCGGCGGATCTCGATTCAGTTGTCGCTCGGGCTCGCGCGGCCGGCGCAACAGGTCCGTCGAACGCCGCCGTGGCCTCGATCGTCGTGATGGACGAACTGGCGGCAGGACGGCCCTCAAGCGCGCGTGCGATGCTCGATACGCTACCGGAGCGCTATCGCGGCGGCGCAGGCGACCTCCTGGAAGCCTGGATTGTCCTCGCAGAAGGGGACGCGGCGAAGGCCGTCGATCGCGCCCGCGAGGCTGCGCCCCGCCTGCCGGGCCGGCTCGGCGCCGTTCTCGCGGCCTTGATCCAGGAATCTTCCGGCGATCTTGCTGCGGCGGAACAATCCTACGGGCGTATCGAAACCACACTCGATGTTGCGCCGCCTTCCGGCGAAGAGCCGGATTCCCTCGAAGATGCGGTCCGCCAGCTGGCGGCGCCGCAAACCACCCAGATCCTCTATCGCGCGGCGCTCGTGAAGCATCGCCTCGGCAAGAAGGAGGACGCGCAGCGTCTCTACGATCTCGTGGATCAGTTCGCGCCCAACTCGCCCGACGTTGATCTCAACATCGCCCGGCTGGCGCGCGGCGAAGGTCCGGTTGAACCCACCCTCGACAAGACCCGTGGTCTCGGACGTTGGGCGTTGTTCCTGTCGGAGGAGTTCGGTCGCACCGAGGGGCTTGCGCAGGCGATCAGCGATCCCACGCCGCACGACGGGCTGGTTTCGCCTTCCGCGGCGCTCTTCTCGCAAATCGGCATTGCACTCGATCCTTCCGCGACGGACTGGACGCTCGGCGCCGCCTACACAATCATGGGCGCGAAGGGCTATGCAGGCGCAGAACGTCTGATCAGGCGCATCCCCTCCAGCGACGTCTATGCCCCCGACGCCGCGATCGGACTGGCGGAACTCGCGCTGAAGCAGGAAGACTTCGCGGCGGCGGCAGCCGACGCGCAGCGCGCGATGCGGCTCGCACCGAACCGCTGGACGATTGCGTTGTCTGCGGCGAGCGTGCTGACGCGCGCAGGTCGCGATGAGCCGGCAATTGTCGCCTACGACGCGGCGCTTTCCCGGGCTCCGCTTCCGCGTGATCGCGCCACCGTGCTCATCTCGCGCGCCGCCGCGCATCATTATTTCGGCCGTGTCGAGAAGGCGGTGGATGATGGTCGCGCCGCTGTCGCCGCCGACCGCCGCGCCGATATCCGCATCGCCGCTGTCAGCTATCTCCTGGACTATCCCGACGGGTGGACCGAGGCGGTCCGCATGGGGCGCGAACTTCTCACGGAGAAGCCGGAGTCCGTCGCCCGGCTCAACCAGCTTGGCTACACGCTCATCCATCGTCCGGAGGGCCTTGAGGAAGGCTACCGTCTGCTCAGCCGCGGCGTGACCCTCGGCGAGAACGACTACGCCGTCATCGATAGCCTCGGCTGGGCCTATTACCTTTACGGCGACTTCGAGCAGGCGCTTGCGCTCATCGAGCGCGCGAACGATCTAAGTCCTGAGCCCAACGCGGAAATTCTCGATCACCTTGGCGACGTCTACTGGCGGCTCACCAAGCAGGACGAGGCGCGCGAAACTTGGAAGAAAGCGCTGGCTGCAAAGCCGGAGGCGCGCCGGCGCGCCGCGCTCGACGCCAAGGTCGCCGGCGGTCTCACGACGGCCGCGCCGGAACGCCGCCGCCCGCCGACGCTTGAGCCGTTTACGCCACGCCAGCGTTCGGACACCTGATGCGCCGGGCAGTGCTGGCGTCCCTCGCGGCGCTCGCAGCCTCGGGATGCGTGTCGACGCCGGTGCAGCCGTCGGCGAACGCAAGGCCCTATGCGGATTTTCTGATCGGTCGGTTTGCGGAGCGTTCGCGCGATCCGGTGGCGGCCGCGGAGCGTTACGCCGCGGCGCTGCGCAGTTCGCCGCGTGATGCGATGTTGCTGCAGGGCGCGGCGGAGTCCGCGCTCGCTGCGGGCGATGCGGCGGCTGCGGCGGCGATCGCTCGCCATGCGCGCGGGCGCGGCGCGGACGTGTCGAGCGGACGTCTGGCGGCGGCGGCGTTCGCGCTGCACGCCGGGCGCGCGCAGGAGGCCCGCCGCAATCTCGATGGCTTCGACGGCCCGCCGGCGGAACTCCTCGCGGCGCGACTCATGAGTGTGTGGTCGCATGCGGAAGAGGGCGACGTCGATGCGGCGCTCGCGGAGCTCGGCGGTGAGACATTGCCGCCGCGCTCGCCGTGGGCGGCGCTGCAGCACTACCAGCGGGCCATGGTGCTCGATCATGCCGGGCGGAGGCAGGAGGCGCTTGAGGCGTATGAACGCGGCGATGACGTGGGCGGCCTGCGCATCGCCCAGATCGTCACGCATCATGGTCAGCTTCTGGAGCGGATGGGGCGCGAGGACGACGCCGCAGCGTTGTTTCGCGATTTTCTCGACGATGTAGACAACCCGGGGATTGCCGCCGAATACGCGCGATTGTCCGCGGGCGGAGCGGCGCCTGAGACCTTCAATGCAAGCCGCGGCGCAGCTGTTGCGCTGTTTACACTGTCCGTGCTCATCGCGCAGGATCCGACGAGCCGGGAGCAACTCGCGCCGCTCTCCCTCGCCATGGCGCTTGACCCGACGCTTGAAGCGCCGCGCATCGCGTTCGCCGATGCAATGCTGGCTCTCGATCAGGGAGAGACAGCGCGACGCGTCCTTGGCGGCATACCGGCATCGTCGCCCTATTTCGAGAACGCTCAATCGCAGATTGCTCATGCCCTGCGCGCGGACGGGCGCACCGACGAAGCGGTTGCGACCCTCAAGAGCATCGTGGATGGCGGCGGAGGGCGGGTGTCGCGACGCGCCCTCGCTGACCTCTATCGCAATCTCGATCGCAATGTCGAGGCGGCGGCTCTCTATGCTTCGCTGATCGCAGAGCTGGATCCGCCCAAACGGCGCGACTGGCGTCTCTACCTCGCGCAGGGCGCCACGCTCGAACGACTTGGGCAATGGCCTGCGGCGGAAACGGTGTTGCAGCAGGCGCTTGTTGTTTCGCCCGATCGTCCGGAGGTTCTCAACTATCTCGGCTACACTTGGGTCGATACCGGGGTGAAGGTGCGTGAAGGGCTTGCGCTGCTGGAGCGCGCCGTCGCGCAGGAACCAGACGAAGGCTACATCATCGACAGCCTCGGTTGGGCGCATTTCCGGCTCGGAAATTTTGGACAGGCGGTCGAGTATCTCGAACGCGCCGTCGAACTTTCGCCGGGGGACGCGACGCTCAACGATCATCTTGGCGATGCCTACTGGCGCGTCGGGCGACGCATCGAGGCGCGCTACCAGTGGCGGCGCGTCCTTACGCTGAACGCCGCAACTGACGAACGGGCGAGCGCTGAAAGGAAGATCGCCGAGGGTCTTCCGGCGCGATGAGCGTTACGCGTTTCGCCCCCGCCAAGATCAACCTTTGCCTTCATGTCGGGCGACCAAACGCCGATGGGCGGCACCCTCTGGAAAGCCTCGTCGTGTTCGCCCGCGATGTCGGCGATACGCTTCGCGCGACACATGCGGACGCGCTGGACCTCCGGATCACCGGGCCGTTTGCTGACGACCTGCCAGTGTCAGATGACAATCTCGTTCTCCGCGCCGCGCGCGCCCTGGCGGACAGTGCGGGCGTTGCGCCATTGGGGACGCTTGTGCTGGACAAGCATCTGCCTATCGCTTCCGGCATTGGCGGCGGCTCCGCGGACGCCGCGGCGGCGTTGCGCGCGCTCAACGAACTTTGGAATCTCGGCGTTTCACTCGAAGGACTTGAAGCGATCGCTGCTGGACTCGGCTCTGACGTACCCGCGTGCGTGCGCTCGCGGACGGTGCGCATGACCGGAACCGGAGAGACGATAGAACCTGCGACGCTCGCGCCGCTCCACGCCGTGCTCGTCAATCCGCGGACGCCTGCGCCGACGGGCGCCGTCTACCATGCCTTCGACGTCGCCGGTCTGGGGACGGCGCTGTCCGCCATCGTTCCGTCTTCTCATCCCTCTGAGGATGCGCTGCTCTGGCTCGCGGCGCAGACCAATGACCTTGAGCCCGCCGCCTGCGTCGTCGCGCCTGAGATCGCCGATGTCCTCGCGGCGCTGCGCCGACTGGCGCCGGAGGCCTTGGTGCGCATGTCCGGCAGCGGCGCCACGTGCTTTGCGCTCGTCAGCAATGCGGCGGCGGCCGCGGAACTCGCTGATGCCGTGGGCGGAGCGCAGCCCGGCTGGTGGGTTCGATCTGCGGTATTGGGTTGATATGGCCTGGGCGAGAATGCTCCGACCGCGTGTCGCGTTGACCCTGCGGCGCCATCCCGCTAACCCGCCGGGCATGCTGGATCGGGCGCGCTGATGCTAATTGAGTTGTTCGTCGCCACGGCCCTCGCAGCGCTTGCGTCGGCGGCGCTATGCCCCGTCGTGATTGCTGCCGGGCTCTGGGACAATCCCGACAGCGTCCGGAAAAATCACAAGGCGCCCACGCCGACCGCCGGCGGGCTCGCCGCCGCTTCCGGATTTGCGATTGCGCTTGCCGCGCTTTCATTCTGGCCGGATGCGCGGTGGAGCGAAACGCTGGCGCAGGGCGCGCCAATGCAGATTGCGCTCGCGACGGCTGCAGCGTTCGCGGCGCTTGTGCTCGGCCTCTTCGATGACCTCCACAACCTCGGGCCACGCTTCAAGTTCGGGCTGATGGCGGCGATTTCGCTTTTCGTGGCCGTCTTCGTGGCGCGCGCGCAGGAGTTTTCCATCGGCGCCGGCATGTCGTTGGATACCGGATTTGTGTTTGGCGTCCTCGGATCGGCCTTGTGGGTCTTCACGATGGCCAACGCGGTGAACTTCATCGACGGCGCCAACGGGCTGGCGATGGGGTCGATGATCGTGGGTCTGGTCGGGCTGGCCATGATCGCCTGGGTGCATGAGGCGCCCCACGCGATGGCGCTGGCGCTGTGCGGCGTCGGCGGACTGACGGGACTGCTCTGCTGGAATTTTCCGCGAGGCAAGGTGTTCGCCGGCGATGCGGGCGCTCTCTTCGCGGGCGTATTGGCCGCTGCGGCCGGACTGGTTCTGGTGCAGGATGGCGGCGTATCGCCGATCATTCCGCCGCTCCTGTTCTTTCCAATCCTTGCTGACGTCCTGCTCACGCTGGCGCACCGCGCCCGGCGGGGGCGTCCTCTGCTGGAGGCGCATCGCGATCACCTCTACCAGGTCGGTCTGCGCGCGGGGTTGAGTCACGCGCGGGTCGCAACGATCTACTGGATCGTCACGGCGCATTGTGCGGTGCTTGCCTTCGTGGCTTCCTATGCAGTGCGCATCGCGCCGTCATCGTTGCTTGAGCCGAAACCGGGGGATGTTCCGACGGTCGCGGTGGTCTTGGGCCAGGCCGCCGGCTGGCTGGCGGCGCTTGCGCCATTCCTCGCGCTTGTCGGGCTGGCGATCGTGGCGATGCGCGTGTCGGATCGCGTTCGCCGTTTTGCAGATGCGCGTGGACTTGCGTGATGACCTTCGCGTCAACGCGTCAATGGGCGCGATCGACGACGAAATCGACGAGATCGACCAACGTGGCGCGCCAGATCGTGTCGGGCATGTCCTTCAACGCATCCCGCGCCGCGTTGGCGTAGACGCGCGCAAAATCCAGCGTACGGGTGATCGCGTTGCGTTTGCGCAGGATTGCAAGCGCATGCTCAAAGTCCGCCGGCCGGTGTTCGCCGCCGCCCATGACGCGGCCCCAGAAAGCGCGCTCTTCGTCGTCGCCCGTCTCGCGCGCAAGGATGACCGGCAGGGTGATCTTGCCTTCGCGGAAGTCGTCGCCGAGGTTTTTGCCCATCAACGCGCTGGCGCCGCCGTAGTCGAGCGCATCGTCCACCAGCTGGAACGCGAGCCCCAGATTGCGTCCGTATGCCTCGAACGAGTCCGCCTCGACAGCCGTACATTTTGTCGACATTGCGCCGACGCGCGCGGCCGCCGCAAACAGCGCAGCGGTCTTCGCCGAAATGATGCGCATGTAGTGGTCCAGCGGCGTGCTGGCGTCGTTGGCGCTGGAGAGCTGCAGCACCTCGCCTTCGGCGATCGTGCTCGAAGCCTCCGAGAGAACCGCAAGCACCGCCAGATCGTCGGCGTCCACCATCAGCGTGAACGACCGCGCGAAGAGGAAGTCTCCGACGAGCACGCTGGCCGAGTTGCCCCAGACGCGGTGCGCCGAGGCGCGGCCGCGTCGCAGCGAGCTTTCATCGACGACATCGTCGTGCAGGAGCGTCGCCGTGTGGATGAACTCGACCGCCGCCGCGAGCTTGCGGGTCGCGTCGTTGGCGCCGCCCAGGGCGTGCGCCGCCGCCAGCGTGATCATCGGGCGTACGCGCTTGCCGCCGGCGTCGATCAGGTAGGCGGCGAGATCCGGAATAAGGGCGACGGGACTGGAAAGCCGCTCATGGATGAGGGCGTCCACGGCGGCGAGATCCGCGCCGAGCAGCCCGGCAAGGGCGTCAGGAGGTCTCGGCGCGTCGCGCTCGATCGCCTCTGGCGTCGCTCCCGGTCCCAATCGAATACCTCTCCGCACGGTCTTTGCGCCCGCTATGTCACGATGGTTTCCGCGGCCCTCAGGGTCAAGCCGGACGGACCAACGGTCGCACCATGTGGCGCATCTGCATCGTCTTGTCTTGCACTGTTCGCTCTGGACGTGGCCTTTGGCGGGATGCGTGCGGTTCTGCTCACCAACGATCCTGTATGTCTCAGCTTCGCTGAAACGGCTTTGCGCGCGGAAGGGCTGGATTGTCTGGTGCTGGATGCTGCGACCAGCGCGGCGGAAGGATCCATCGGCGCGATCCCGAGGCGCCTGGTCGTCTCCGCCGGCGACGCCCAGCGCGCGCGCGGCGTCCTGCGCGCACTGGGGCTTGAACCCTATGACGGCTGACACCACAGAGGACCGCTTCCTCGACGGTCGCCTGCTGTTGCGCCAGTCCGCCAGGGGCTACAGGGCAGGCGCAGACGCGATTCTTCTCGCCGCCGCAGTGGCCCCCGCGCAGTTGCTGATGGAGGCGGGATGCGGTCCAGGCGCGGCGCTTCTCGCCGCCGCGCTTCGACTGGACGGCGCCCGGTTTGTGGGTATCGAACGGGATCCGGCCGCCATCGCGCTTGCCCGGGGGAACGTCACAGCGAACGGTCTGGAGGGCAGGATAGCGCTCGTGGAGGGGGACATATTCGCCAACATCCCCACAATTTATGAGGGAATTTTCTTCAATCCTCCGTTCGCATCTGTCGGGGAAGGCACGCCGCCGCGGCCCGAAAAGTCCGGGGCGCGTGTCACCGAGCATCCCCTCGACGCCTGGATCGCGCGGTTGTCGAATCATCTGAGCGGCGGCGGCGTCCTCACGCTGATCCATCGGGCGGACCGGATCGGCGAGATCCTCGCGGCGATGGATGGCCGGCTGGGCGCGGTCGCTGTCTGTCCGGTGCGCCCGCAAGCCGATGCGCCGGCGTCGCGCGTGCTCGTGCGTGGCGTGAAGGGCTCGCGCGCGCCGACGACGCTGTTGCGCGGCATCGACCTGCACGATCAATCTGGCGCGAAGTTCACGCCGGAGGCGGACGCCATCTTCCGCGGCCGCGCCGCGATCGACTGGTGAGCTATTGGGCGGGCGCCTTGGCGCGCTGCGCAGCGCACTTCAGGCAACGGCAGCCATGCGGCTTGATGAAGTTGTCGAAGTAGTTCTTGCCGTAGTTATAAGCCAGCTCTTCCCCCGGCTTGATCGCGCGTTTTGCGAAGATGAACACGCGTCCCTTGTAGATCTCGGCTTCGCTGTTGGGGCGGCAGGAATGGTTGATGTAGCGGGCGATGTTCCAGCGCGGCGAGCCGTCGATCGTCTTTCTCGAACTGACCTCGAACAGGTATTTGCTGCGCGCGGTGAATTCCTCGCCGGGCTCAAGGACGCGGCCGCCGTATTCAATGATGCAGGCGCCCTTGGGGATCGCTTCGTTGGCGAACAGGCCGAAACCGGCCGAAGACCGCTTCACGGAGACGTCATAACCACCCGGCGCATACTTGCGCCGCACCGGCGCGGCCTTCTTCATCTTCTTCTTCGCCGTCTTCGTCATTGCAGAAATCCCATCACATAGTCTGCGCGTGCGTTCTCGGCGGCCAGCGCCGCCGCCACCTTCACCGAATCAAGGACGCCGTTTGTCCTCAATGCCTCGCCATGCATGCCGGAAGCGATGAACAACGAGTCAATGTCGACTGCATTCGCGCCACGAATGTCAGTGCCGGCGCCGTCGCCGATGGCGAGCAGCCGGCGTTCGTCAATCGGCCGACCCGCCAGATTCTCCACTTCCTCGAACGCGATCCGGTAGATCGGCGCGTAGGGCTTGCCGGCCATCACAACGCGGCCACCGAGCTTCTCGTACTGCGCCGCCACCGTGCCGGCGCACCACATCAGCCTCTCGCCCATGCGCACGACGAGGTCCGGATTGGCGCACAGGAGTTCGAGACCGCGGTCGCGCGCTTCTTCGAGAAGGTCCGAATAGTCGAAGGGTTTTTCACTGAACGGCTCGTCGAGGCCGGAGATCGCCAGGAAGGCCGCGTCCCGGACGTCTTCGACCTGTTCAAGGCCGAGGCCCTGCCAGAGCACGTCGTCGTCCACAGGCCCTATCTTCAGCATGGGGCCTGGAGCGCGTGCGCGCAGTTCGGCGCGAATGGCGTCGCCGGAGGTGACGATGGCGTCATAGACGCCCGGCGGGCAGCCCAGCCGTTCAAGCTGTCCGGGGATCGGATCGCGCGGCTTGGGCACGTTGGACACCAGCACCACGATGCCGCCCATATCGCGATAGCGCAGGAGCGCGTCCACCGCTTCGGGGAAGACTTCGCGGCCATTGTGCAGGACGCCCCATATGTCGCAGAGCACCGCATCGTAGCGGTCGGCGAGGGACTCCAAGCTTTCGGGAAAGGCGGTCATGCGGCCCCGCATGTGGCCTCCGCGGCTAGCGTGGTCAAGGCGAAGCCGTGGGAGGGGCCCGCGTGGCCGCATTGAAAGCCGGGATGGGGCGCTATAGACCAGCGCCCATGCCAGCAGATCAGGGCGTTGCGCCCCCACTCGCCGTGACCTTCGACGACATCGCCCAGGCCGCGAAGAACATTCGCGGCGCGGTCGAACGGACTCCGCTGCGGCGGTCGCGCACGCTGTCGGAAATCACCGGGGCCGACGTCTGGATCAAGTTCGAGAACCTCCAGTTTACCGCCTCCTTCAAGGAGCGCGGCGCGCTCAACAAGCTCCTGTCGCTGACGCCCTCTGAACGCAAGGCAGGCGTCATCGCCATGTCCGCCGGCAACCACGCCCAGGGCGTGGCCTATCACGGCGCGCGGCTCGGTATCCCGACCACCATCGTCATGCCTCTGGGCACGCCGTTCGTGAAGGTCGAGCATACCCGCAAGCATGGCGCGCGTGTGCTGCTGCACGGCGAGTCGGTGGCCGAAGCCGCGACCTACGCCTACCAGATGCGCGACCGCGAAGGCCTCGTCTTCGTGCACCCCTATGACGACGCACAGGTCATCGCCGGCCAGGGCACGATCGCGATGGAGATGCTCGAGGACGCGCCCGACCTCGACATGATGGCGATCCAGATCGGCGGCGGCGGGCTTATCTCCGGGTGCGCGATCGCGGCCAAGCACATCAAGCCCGACATCGAGATGATCGGCGTGGAAGCCCGCATGTTCCCGTCGATGCATGCCGTGCTGCGGGGCGAGGAGCCAGTCTGCGGCGGCCAGACCATCGCCGAGGGCATCGCGGTGAAAGAGGTCGGGCAGATGACGCGGGTGATCGCGCGGGCGCTGATCCGTGACGTGCTGCTCGTCGAGGAATCCCATCTCGAACAGGCGATCAACCTGTTCGTGAACGTCGAGAAGACGGTCGCCGAGGGCGCAGGCGCGGCGGGGCTTGCGGCGCTGCTCGCGCATCCGAGCAAGTTCCAGGGGCGCAAGGTCGGCATCGTTCTCTGCGGCGCCAATATCGACCCGCGCCTGCTCGCGTCGGTGCTGACGCGCGCGCTGGTGCGCGAAGGACGTATCTCGAGCTTGCGATTCATCGGCGACGATCGCCCGGGCCTGCTTGGTCGGGTGGCGAAGGTGATCGGCGATCTGGGCGGCAACATCATAGAGGTGGCGCACAATCGTCTCGCGCTTGATGTGCCTGCGAAGGGCTCGGAGTTCGACATCCTGATCGAGGCCCGTGACGCCCAGCACGCGCAGGAGATTGTCGACGCGCTGGCGGCCGCCGGCTATCCGCCGCGTCGCCTCTAGGAGTTCGCCGCATTGACGCCTCCCGTCCTCTACATCGGCAACAAGAACTATTCGTCGTGGTCGATGCGGCCGTGGCTCGCGCTGAAGTGGGCGGGGATCGCATTCGAGGAAAAGGTGCTGCCGCTCGGCGGCCCCGGATACGGCAAGTCCAAAGTACCCGAGATCGTCGATGTCAGCCCAAGCGGCCGCGTTCCGGCGCTGCATGTGGGCGATCTGGTGATCTGGGACAGCCTCGCCATCGCCGAGTGGGCGGCGGAACAGAGGCCCGACGCACACCTGTGGCCGCTCGGCGCGAACGCCCGCGCGATCTGCCGGAGCGCTGCGGCGGAGATGCATTCGGGATTTGCGGCGTTGCGCCGTGATGCGCCCATGAATGTGCGCCGCCGCACGAACGCGCGCGCCTGGCAGGATGACGTGCGCGCAGACATCGCCCGGGTCGAGGAGCTCTGGAGCTTCGTGCGTGCTGAGTTCGGCGGCGCGGGGCCCTATCTCTTTGGCGCAAGGTCCATCGCCGACGCCTTCTATGCGCCGATCTGCACGCGCCTTCGCACCTACGGCGTCAAGCTCGACGACGTCGCGCAGGACTACTGCAACACCATCTTCATCGACCCCGCCTTCCAGGAATGGGAACGCGGCGCCCAGGCTGAAACCTGGACGATTCCTCAGACCGACGCGCTCTGAAGCGCGCACCACCCGGAGATTATTGAATGCGCCGCGCCGTACTTCTTGGAATGCTCTCGCTCGCCGTCACTGCCTGCAGCGACGGGGGCGTCATGGGCCAGATCGAACGCGCCGAAGCCAAGCGCACGAAGGCCGCCGCCGAGATCGCCGCCAAGAGCAAGGCCTATCTTGACGCCAATGCCGCAAAGCCCGGCGTCCGCACCACGCCGAGCGGCCTGCAGTATTCGGTGACGCGCGCGGTCGAAGAGAACCTGCCGCACCCGGAACTCGGCGATCAGGTGCTGGTGAACTACGAAGGCACGCTCGTCGATGGCACCAAGTTCGATTCCTCCTACGATCGCGGCCAGCCCGTGCCGTTCACGCTGGGCGAGGTCATTCCGGGCTGGAACGAGGGCGTGCAGCTGATGAAGCCGGGCGAGGAGTTCCAGTTCGTGGTGCCCGCGGAAATCGGCTACGGCGCGCAGGGCGCGGGCCCCGACATCCCGCCGAACGCCGCGCTCGTGTTCAGGGTCGAGCTGCTGATGTTCCAGCGCAAGGACGGCACGATCGTCCGTCCGGGATGACATCCGCCGCGGAAATCGCGCCCGCGCTCGACATCCTTGCGCGGCTCGTCGCATTCGACACCACGTCGCGCGAGTCCAATCTCGGGCTCATCGCATGGGTGGAGTCGTTTCTCGCCGAACGCGGCGTTGCGTGCACGCGGGCGCCAAGTCCGGACGGACGCAAGGCCAATATCTATGCCGTGATCGGTCCCCCGGTCGAAGGCGGCGTCGTGCTGTCGGGGCACACCGACGTGGTGCCCGTGGACGGCCAGTCCTGGTCGTCTGATCCATGGACGGTGACTGAACGCGACGGTCGCCTCTACGGGCGCGGCGTCGCGGACATGAAGTCGTTCGTCGCGCTGGCGCTTGCGCACGTGGACGCCGCATGCGCCGCGCCGTTGAAACGGCCGGTCATCCTCGCATTTTCCTATGATGAGGAAGTGGGCTGTCTCGGCGCGCCCGGACTCATCGAGGCGATGGGCGGCCTGCCGAAGCCCGCGGCGGTGATCGTCGGCGAGCCGACGCTCATGCGCGTGGTGTCGGGCCACAAGGGCATCTCGACGTTCACCGTCACGGTCGAAGGTCGCGAGGCGCATTCGAGCCAAACGCAGCAGGGCGTGTCCGCCGTGATGGAGGCCTTGCCGCTGATGCAGCTCGTCGCCGACATGGCGCGCGAAGCGGAAGGCAAAGCCGATCACGGTTCGCCGTTCACGCCGCCGCAGACGACCATGACCGTCGGCATGGTGAGCGGCGGCACGGCGGTGAACATTCTCGCACGACGCTGCGAATTCGTCTGGGACCTGCGGTGCCCGCCCGGCGACGACCCCGAGAAGTATGCGACGCGATTCCTCGCGGCGGCGCAGGAAGCGGACGCGCGCATCAAGGCGCGCGCGCCGGAAGGGGGCGTTACGGTCGTGCGGCGCTCGAGCACGCCCGCCCTGCGCATCGAGCGCGACAGCGACGCCGAGCGTCTCGCGCGCGCGATCACCGGCGACAACGGCGTCGAGGCGGCGGGCTATGCAGCGGAGGGCGGTCTGTTCCAGCGCGCCGGCTGGCCGACCGTGATCTGTGGGCCCGGCTCCATTGCCCAGGCGCATCAGCCGGATGAATGGATCGAGATCGACCAGATTGCGCAGGGCGCCCGCTTCCTGCGCACGTTGATCGAACGCCTCTCAGCCTAGCGCCGCGCGCGCAGCCTTTTGCGAAGCGCCGCCGCCAAAGGCGACCAGGCCGTCCAGCGCAAAACCCTGGTCGGCGCGTCCATACTTCAACACCGTGCCGTCGAGACGCATCACGCCGCCGCCCGCCGCTGAGAGGATCGCGTGGCCCGCCGCCACGTCCCATTCGCACAGGCCGCCGAAGCGGGGATAGATGTCGGCTTCGCCCGCCGCGACCTGACAGAATTTCATCGACGAACTGGCCTGCGTCGTGGCGCTCGCGCCGACGGACGCGGCGAAGGCGTTGAACTTCGGCCCGCCATAGGTGGCGCTGCCGACGAGACGGAAGGGGCCGGGCGCGTCCGCGACGCGGATCGTTTCGCGGGGGCCGATCTCCGCTGCAGTTTCGAGCTCGCAGACCGAACGCCACGCGATCCCGTCTCCGCCGGCGTACAACGCGCCCGACGCTGGCGCGTAGATGACGCCCATGACCGGGTGATTGTCGGCGATGAGGCCGATGTTGACGGTGAACTCGCCCTTGCGGTTTTCGGAAAAGCCCTTCGTGCCGTCGAGCGGATCGACGAGAAAAAACCTGTTCGCGAACGACGGCGTGCGCCCCGCGGCGATTTCTTCTTCCGCGATCACCGGCGTCGTCGGCGCCAGTTGCGCGAGGCCCGCCAGAATGATCGCCTCGGCCCGCTGGTCAGCGATGGTCACGAACGAACCGTCGACCTTTGTCTCCGTCGCAAAACCAGCGATCCAGATACGGTAGATTTCACGCCCGGCTTCGCGGGCGAGGTCTGCGAGATCGTCGAGCGTCATGTGGCGCGATGGCGCGCGGCTATGGCCAGTTCATCCTGCAGCGCGGCGATCGCCTCGGCGCCGTAAGTCGCATTCGCCATCGCGAGAGCCGCGCTTGCCCGCAGATAGCCGATCTTGTCGCCGCAATCGTACACGCGGCCCTTGAACTCCACCCCATGGAAGGGCTGCCACGCCATCAGCTTGCGCATGCCGTCGGTGATCTGGATTTCACCGCCCGCGCCGCGTTCCTGCGTTGCGAGGATGTCGAAGATCTCCGGCTGCAGCACGTAGCGACCGTTGATGTAGAGGTTGGATGGCGCCGTGCCTGCGGGCGGCTTTTCGACCATGCCCGAGATCTCGAAGCCGATGTCCTTTTGCGCGCCGACCGCGACGATGCCGTACTGGTGGGCGAATTCCGGCGCGACGGCGTTGACGCCGATGACATTGCCGCCGTGGGTATCGTGGGCCGCGATCATGGACTGAAGGCATCCCGGCGCGCCGGCGTCCGGAACCATGATCATGTCGGGCAGCAGCAACGCGAAGGGTTCGTCGCCGATGATGTCGCGCGCGCACCACACCGCGTGGCCGAGGCCTTTCGGCTCCTGCTGGCGCACGAAACTCGCCGCGCCGGCCTCCAGGCGCGTGGGTTTCAGGTCATCGAGCTGCGCGGTCTTGCTCTTCGCGCGTAGCGATTCCTCAAGTTCGTAGGCGAGGTCGAAATAGTCCTCGATCGCGCCCTTGTTGCGTCCGGTCACGAACACGATGTGCTCGATTCCCGCCGCGCGCGCCTCGTCGACGACGTACTGGATGGCGGGGCGGTCGAACACCGCCAGCATTTCCTTCGGCACCGCCTTCGTGGCGGGAAGGACGCGCGTGCCGAAACCGGCGACAGGAAGAATGGCCTTGCGGATTTTACGGGTCATGGTCACCGCTTCGTCGTCATGGGCGTTATGGAGCGAACATCGAAGCCTTGGACCATGAGCCGCCCGGGAGGTCCAGCGGTCCCGTTGTCGCCTTGCGCGGTCAGCGCAGCCGGCGCCGTCTGCGAGGGCGCCTGCTCACTCAACCGTCACGGATTTTGCGAGATTGCGCGGCTGGTCGACGTCCGTGCCCTTCATCACCGCCACGTGGTACGCGAGCAACTGGATCGGCGCGGCGAAGACGATTGGCGCCACAAACCCATGGCAGGTCGGCGCGGCCACTTTCGCCCATGGCGTGTCGCCTGCTGATTCCACGCCCGCCGCGTCGGAAATCAGCAGCACGCGACCGCCGCGCGCGGCGACCTCCTGCAGGTTCGACAGGGCCTTTTCAAAAATCCCATCGTGCGGCGCGATCATCACCACCGGCGTGTGCTCGTCGATCAGCGCGATGGGGCCGTGCTTGAGTTCGCCCGAAGCGAAGCCTTCTGCGTGGATGTAGCTGATCTCCTTCAGCTTGAGCGCGCCTTCGAGTGCGAGCGGGAAGAAGGAATCCCGGCCGAGATAGATCGCGCTGCGCGCCTCGGCGACCTTCGCGGCGAGCGCGATGATCTGGTCCTCGTTCTTCACGGCGTCGGCGATGAGGCGGGGCGTTTCGAGCAACGCGCCTGTGAGTTCGATTTCGGCTTCGCGCGAAAGCTTGCCGCGCTGACGCCCGGCGAGGATCGCGAGCGCCGCAAGCGTCGTCAGCTGCGCCGTGAACGCCTTTGTCGACGCGACGCCGATCTCGGGGCCTGCGAGCGTCGGCAGGTTCACGTCGCATTCGCGCGCCATCGACGAGGTCGGCACGTTGACCACGCCCAGCGTCGTCATCCCGTGCTGGGCGCACAGGCGCAGCGCCGCCAGCGTATCGGCGGTTTCGCCGGACTGGGAAATCACCAGCGCGGCGTCGCCTTTCTCGATCGCGGGTTCGCGATAGCGGTATTCCGACGCCACCTCGCACTCGACAGGCAAGCCGGCGTAACGCTCGAACCAGTATTTCGCGATGCGTCCCGCGTAGTGCGCCGTGCCGCACGCGACGATGTGAAGGCGGCGCATACTGGCGAAGTCGACCGTCTTACCCTCTGGCAGTTCGACGGCTTGGTGCAGCGGGTTCACATAGAGCGCGACTGTACGGCCGATCGATTCCGGCTGCTCGAAGATTTCCTTCTGCATGAAGTGGCGGTAGTTGCCCTTTTCGATCGCGCCGGAAATCGCGGGGACGTCCTTGATCGTGCGATGGACGCTGTTGCCGTTCGCGTCGGTGACTTCGGCGCCCGCGCGGCGCAGCACGACCACGTCGCCTTCCTCAAGATACATGATGCGGCTGGTGAAGGGCGCGACGGCGATCGCGTCGGACCCGAGAAACGCCTCGCCCTCGCCGAAACCCGCGACAAGCGGACTGCCGCGCCGCGCGCCGACGAGAAGGTCTTCCTCACCTTCGAAAAGGGCGGCGATGGCATAGGCGCCGCGCATGCGCTGGACGGCGGCTTTGACCGCCTCGCCCGGCGCGCGCCCTCGCTTCAGGCCGTCGGCGATGAGGGCGGCGATGACCTCGCTGTCGGTTTCGGACTCGAAATGATGCCCGGCGGCCTGCAGGTCGCTGCGCAGGTCGCGGAAATTCTCGATGATGCCGTTGTGGACGATCGCCACCGGACCGGCCATGTGCGGATGCGCGTTGGCCTCGTTCGGCGCCCCGTGGGTCGCCCACCGCGTGTGGCCGATGCCGTTGACCCCCGCGAGCGTTGATTTCGCCAGCACTGCTTCAAGATTGCGGATCTTGCCGGGGGCCCGGTAGCGGTCGATCCGGCCCTTCTCCAGCGTGGCGATGCCCGCGGAATCATAGCCGCGATACTCCAGGCGCTTGAGGGCCTCCACGAGCCTGGGCGCAGCCGGTTCGCCGCCGAGAATTCCGATGATGCCGCACATGGCGCAAACCCCTGAAAGTCCGCGCCTTCATGCCGTTGCGCCGCCGGTTTGGCGAATGAATTGATCTTACGGACTTCGACAGTGGCGCGGCGTCCGGCCACTTGGATTTCCCCCCTGCGAACCGCTAGATAGGGCCTTCAACCAAAAGGTCGGGCAGAACATGGAACGCGGCTATTTCGGCACCGACGGCATCCGCGGCACCGCGAACCGGTTTCCGATGACGCCGGAAGTCGCGCTGCGCGTCGGCATGGCCGCGGGCAAGCGCTTTCGCAGTGGCGGCGACAGGCGACACTCCGTCGTGATCGGCAAGGACACGCGCCTGTCCGGTTACATGATCGAACCCGCGCTCGTGGCGGGATTCACGGCCGTGGGCATGGACGTGGTGCTGTTCGGCCCGCTGCCGACGCCGGCGGTGGCGATGCTGACGCGCTCGCTCCGCGCCGATCTCGGCGTGATGATCTCGGCGTCGCACAACAAGTTCACCGACAACGGCATCAAACTCTTTGGCCCGGACGGCTACAAGCTCTCCGACCTCACCGAGGCCGAAATCGAGATGATGATGGGCTTGCCGCTGGACGAAGGTCTGGCGGAGCCCGAGGCGCTGGGTCGCGCCAAGCGGATCGACGATTCCCAGGCGCGCTACATCGAGATCGTGAAGGCGACTTTCCCGCGGGGGCTTCGCTTGTCGGGCATGCGCATCGTCGTCGATTGCGCCAACGGCGCGGCCTACAAGGTCGCGCCCGAGGCGCTGTTTGAACTCGGCGCCGAAGTCATTCCGCTTGGCGTCGAGCCGAACGGTTTCAACATCAACCAGGAGGTGGGCTCCACCGACACCCGCGCGCTGAAGGAGGCGGTGCTGAAGTATCGCGCCGATCTCGGCATCGCGCTCGACGGCGACGCCGATCGCGTGGTGCTCGTCGATGAACGTGGCGCGACGATCGATGGCGACCAGCTCATGGCGCTCGTGGCGACGTCATTCGCGAAAGCGGGTGCGCTGACCCAGCCCGGCATCGTGTCGACGGTGATGAGCAATCTCGGGCTTGAGCGGTATCTCAAGAGCCTCTCGCTCAAGCTGGAGCGCACCAAGGTCGGCGATCGCTACGTCGTCGAGGCGATGCGCGCGAAGGGCTACAATGTCGGCGGAGAACAGTCTGGTCACATCATCCTGTCCGATTTTTCCACCACCGGCGACGGGCTGATCGCGGCGTTGCAGGTGCTGGCGGTGCTCGTGCAGGAGGGCAAGCCCGTTTCGGAAGTGTGTCACCTGTTCGAACCGGCGCCGCAGGTGCTGGAGAATGTGCGCATCGCCGCTGGCGCAAAACCGCTGGAAGCCGAGGCTGTCAAGGCGGCGATCAAGGCGGCGGAAAAGCGCCTCGGGTCCAAGGGGCGCATCCTGGTGCGCCCGTCAGGCACCGAGCCGCTGGTGCGCGTCATGGCCGAAGGCGATGATGAAGTCACCGTGCGCGAGGCCGTCGGCGAAGTGGTCGAGGCCGTGCAGAAGGCGGCGATGGCCGCCTGAACGCGTTCAGAGCAGGTCTGTGCGCCCAGCGGCCTTGAGCGTTTCCACGATCGCCTTCACGTCCTGCGCGCGTTCGCGCGGCAGGATCAGTATGGCGTCCGCGGTTTCCACGACCACGAGATCGTTGACGCCGACGAGCGCGACCAGTCTGCTTTCCGCGCGCACGTAGCAGCCGGCGGTGTCGAGCGAAATCACGTCGCCGATGGCGACGCTTTCGCTTCCGGTCGCCGCAATCTCGTGCAGCGCGGCCCACGAACCCACATCGTTCCAAGCCATGTCCACCGGCACGACCGCGGCGCGGTCGGTTTTCTCGGCGACCGCGTAGTCGATCGAGTCGGAGGGGCAGGTGGCCCACACGGCGGCGTCGAGCAGGTGAACGTCGCCTTCGTCGCGGCCACGTTTCCAGGCGTCCTCGGAAATCGCCCGCATCTGCGGCGCCAGGCGTGCGATCTCGTCGAGATAGAATTGGGCGCGGAACATGTAGATGCCGGAATTCCAGTAGTTCCCGCCGGCCGCAAGAAGTGCGCGCGCCGCGTCCGGCTTCGGCTTTTCCACGAACCGCGCGACCGCGAAACCAGCGCCCAGCGGCGCGCCTGCGGTGATGTAACCATAACCCGTGTGCGGCTCATTCGGCTTGATGCCGAACGTGACGATGCGGTCGTCGGCGGCCAGTTGCGCGCCTGCGGTGACGGCGGCGGCGAATGCGGAAAGGTCGCCCACGTGGTGATCGGAAGGCAGCATCAGCACGATCGCGTCGGGATCGACGTCGAGCGCCGCGTACGCCGCAAGCGCGGCCGCGGGGGCGGTGTTCTTGCCTTCCGGCTCCAGCACGATGCGCGCGCCGAGCATGCCGGCCGCCGATGCTTCCGTCCGCGCAAGATCGCGCATGGATTCGCCAGCGATCAGGATCGCGCCTTTCGCGCTCGGCGCGCTCGCGCCGCGCAGGAGGGTCTCCACCAGGAGCGACTGTTCGGAGGTCAGGGGGTGAAACTGCTTGGGTTTGCTTTGACGCGAAAGCGGCCAGAGGCGGGTGCCGACGCCGCCGCACAGGACGGCAGGAACTATGACGCTCATGTTGTCGAACTCGCTACGGACGAATCACGTACGGCCAATGCTGACATACACGAACCCGCGCTCGCGCATTTCCTCGGGCTTGTAGACATTGCGCAGGTCCACGACGATCGGCGTCTTGAGATGTTCCTTGATGCGCTTGAGGTCGAGCGCGCGGAACTGGTCCCATTCCGTCAGGATCGCGACGGCGTCGGCGCCGGTCACGCAATCGTACGGCCCGGTGGCGAACTCGACGCCTTTGAGGAGATGCGCCGCTTCTTCCATGCTCTCGGGGTCGAACGCGCGGATCTTCGCGCCGGCCGCCTGCAATGCCGGCACGATGTCGAGCGCCGGCGCATCGCGCATGTCGTCGGTGTTGGGCTTGAACGCGAGCCCCAGCATGGCGATCGTCTTACCATTCACGTCGCCGCCCACGGCGGCGATGATCCGGTCGGCCATGGCGGCCTTGCGGTCGTCGTTGATGGCGACGGTCGTTTCGATGAGGCGCACGGGCGCGCCGTATTCCTGCGCGGTGCGCACAAGCGCGATCGTGTCCTTCGGGAAGCACGAACCGCCGTAGCCGGGGCCGGCATTGAGGAACTTCGAGCCGATGCGGTTGTCGAGGCCGATGCCGCGCGCGACCTGCTGCACGTCCGCGCCGACCTTTTCGCAGAGGTCCGCCATTTCGTTGATGAAGGTGATCTTCATCGCGAGAAAGGCGTTCGCGGCGTACTTGATGAGCTCGGATGTGCGCCGTTCAGTGAAGACGATCGGCGTTTCGTTCAGGTAGAGCGGGCGATAGAGTTCCTCGATCACCTTGCGCGCGCGCGGGTCCTGCGCGCCGCCGACGACCACGCGGTCCGGGCGCTTGAAGTCGTTGATCGCCGCGCCTTCGCGCAGGAATTCAGGGTTCGAGACGACGGCGAATTCCGCATCCGGCCGGCGCGCGCGGATGCGCTTTTCCACTTCATCGCCGGTGCCCACCGGCACCGT
>CAZGYQ010000048.1:0-25149 GCA_964530695.1 uncultured Caulobacteraceae bacterium | reverse complement strand
CCGTCCAGCAGAACGGGGACAATAACACGGCGTGCATTATCCAGATCGGCCCGTCGCTCGATACGACAGTTGTCCAGAACGGGAACGGTCAGAGCACCGGCGTCCTCCAGACGCCGCGCGGCAGCCGGGAAATCCCGGTCAGTGCGTGCACGTCGCGCTCCTTCCGTCCCAACGTGCGCCCCGGCATGGATCGTCGCTGATCCTTACGCCGCCGCGCCGCGATGAATGACGCGGTCGCCGTCGACGACGGCGTCGGGGGCGTAGGGCTCGTGACCCTTGATTCGCTCGTAGAGCGGGCCGAAATCGGTATCGATGCTGTCGCGGAACAGGCGCTCGAAGTCCGGCAGCACAAAGTAGGTGCTCTGGTAACGGTCGATCCAGTAGCGCGTGCGCATGACGCGCTCGAGATCGAAGCCGATGCGGTTGGGCGCGGGATCGTCGACGCTGAACTGTGTTTCGCCGAACGAGGAGAGCATCCCGGCGCCGTAGGCCTTCACGCCGTCGTCGGTCATGATCAGGCCGAACTCGACCATGTACCAGTAGAGCCGCGCGAGGATGTCCACCGCATCGTGCTCGATCGCCTTGGGGCCGCCGAGGCCGTACTGCTGCAGGTAGTCGGCGAACACCGGATCAAACAGCAACGGCACGTGGCCGAAGAGATCATGGAAGACGTCGGGCTCCACGAGATAGTCGAGTTCCTCCGGCTTCCTGATCCACCAGCTCGACGGAAAGCGGCGGTTCGCGAGGTGATCGAAGAAGGCCTCGTTCGGCAGCAGGCCGGGCACGGCGACGACCTCCCAGCCTGTCGCCTTGCGCAGGCGCGCCGAGAGCCGCTCCATGTCTGGAATGCCTTCGGCGCATTCCATCTCGCGCAGGGATTTCACGAACACAGGCGCCGCGTAGTCCGCGACGAGTTTCGTCTGCCGCTCGTACAGCGTGCGCCAGAGCGCGTGGTCGGCGGCGGTGTAGCTCTCCACCGGCTGCGCGATGGTCCAGTCCGGGCGCATGGCGGAGTAGTCCCCCCGCAGGCCATGGGCGGTGGGGGCGTTCGCGAGGGCGGGCGGCGGCGGGCGATTTTCCATGAGGCAGATATAGGCCGGTTCGGTCCGCAGGTCTTTGCGTCAGTTGCGCGTTTCGCCCCAGACCGCGCAAGAACCTTGCGGTCGTGGGGGTAATCCGGGCGCCGTTGTTCCTGCATGAAGATGACTGGCGCACGGCGCCGCGGCTCCCTACCTTGTGCCCATGTTTGGTCGCCGTCGTTCCAGGCCCGTCTCCGAAAGCCCGCGCGATCTGCGCGATGCGTTCTCCACCGCTGTCATCCATGCTGTCGACAAGGCGGGGCCGAGCGTGATCGGCGTGCGACGGGGCAAGCGCGGGCGCGCGGACGCCTTCGACGGCGCCGGCTCGGGCGTCATCGTGACGACGGACGGTTACGCGCTCACCAACAACCACGTGGTGCGCGGCGCCGAGCGCATCGAGGCTTCGCTGCATGACGGCGAGGTGGTGCAGGCCGACATCGTCGGGACCGATCCGGATACCGACCTCGCGCTCCTGCGCCTGCATGCCTCGAAACTCGCGCACGCCGATCTCGGCGATTCAGACGGCCTGCGTGTCGGCGAACTCGCCATCGCCATCGGCAATCCGCTGGGCCTGCAGGCGACGGTGACGGCGGGCGTGGTATCTGCATTGCGCCGCACGCTGCGCGGAGAAAGCGGGCGCCTCATCGAGGACGTGATCCAGACGGACGCGGCGCTCAATCCCGGCAATTCGGGCGGCGCGCTCTGCGACGCGAAAGGCCGCATCGTCGGGGTGAACACCGCCATCATCGGCGGCGCGCAGGGCATCTGCTTTGCGGTGCCGATCAACACCGCCAAGCGCATCATCCCCGAACTCATGCGCAACGGTCGCGTGGCGCGCGGCTGGCTCGGCGTCGCGGGACAGACGCAGGGGTTGTCGAAGGCGCTCGTGCGGCGGCTGCACCTGAAGGCCGAAGCCGGCGTGCTTGTCGTGCAGGTGGTGAACGGCGGGCCCGGCGAGCGCGCGGGCCTGCAGCCGGGCGACGTGATCCTCGGCGTCGCCGGCGAGATCACGCCGACCGTGGACGTGATCCACGCGATCCTGTCGCGCGAACAGATCGGCCGCCGCGTGGACATGGAAGTCCTGCGCGACGGCCAGAAGACGCGGATGGGTCTGTCGGTGGAGGAGCGGCCGGCGGCGTGAGTTGGGCAGTGGCGTGTTGTTGTGATAGGAATTGGCGATGACAACACTGACTCTTGATATCCCCGAAGAGATGGCTGCCTGGCTTGCTGCGGAGGCGACTCGGCGAGGGGTCTCACGTGAGACGGCCGTGTTGGACTTGCTTGAGCAAGTCGTTTGGGATGATGCGCGAGCGCCACTGACGGACGAAGATGTTGCCGCGATTGAGGAAGGCTTGGCGCAAGCGAATGCTGGTGTCTACTCATCCGATGAGGAGGTCCGGGCCGCCTTTGGATTGAAGGATTGAAAGTCCGGTATACGCCGCGCGCAACCGGCGACCTAATCCGGCTACGTCGCACCATCGCCGGCGATAGACCGATCGCCGCCGACGGTGTGGCGCGCAGAATCAGAAAGCGGATAAGCGATCTCGCCGATATGCCTCTTCAGGGACGCGAGAGTCGAGTTCCGGGTGCGCGGGAACTCGTAGTCACCCGCACACCGTACATCGTCTATTACAGTGTCCGCGATGACCTGATATCTATACTGGCCATTCGACACGGCGCGCGCGAACCGCTTACCTGACGACTACCCCACCGGCAGCGGCGGATCGCAGATCTTCAGCAACTGCTTGCCGAAATTCTTGCCCTCGAACAGACGCCGCAGCGTGGCGGGGATGTTCTCGAAGCCGTGCTGTACGTCCTCGGCGGTTTTCAGCTTGCCCTCGCTGATGAGCTTCGCCAGCGCCTGCACGCCCTCGCCGTAGCGCGCGGCGTAGTCGAGGATGATGAAGCCCTCCATGCGCGAGCGGGTGACGGTGAGGTTCATGTAGGGGCGAATGCCCGCGGACTCCGCCGGGTTGGCTTCGTTGTATCCCGAGATGCCGCCGCACAGGACGACGCGCGCGCGCAGCGCGAGGTTCATCAGCGCTGCTTCGAGGATTTCACCGCCGACATTCTCGAACACGACGTTCACGCCCTTCGGCGCCAGCTCCCTGATCCGCGCGGCGACGTTCTCTGACTTGTAGTCGATGCACGCGTCAGCGCCCGCGACGCCCGTCACCCATTTGCACTTCTCCGGCCCGCCGGCGATGCCGATCGTCTTGCATCCGAGCGCCCTGGCGATCTGGATGACGACCGAGCCCGTCGCGCCTGCCGCGCCCGAGACGAGCACCGTCTCCCCCGCGACCGGCTTGCCCACGTCGGTCAGGCCGAACCACGCGGTGAGGCCCGTGATGCCGAACACGCCCAGCGCCTGCTCGGGCGACATGCCGGGAAAGAGCGGCGTCACCGGCATGAACTCCGTCTGGCCCGCCGTCACCATGTAGTCCTGCCAGCCGAAGCCGCCCTGGACCATCTGGCCGACCTTGAACGCGGGGTTGTTGGACTTCACCACTTGGCCCACGCCGCCCGCGCGCACCACGTCGCCGATCTTCACCGCCGGCAGATACGTGTCGTAGCCGATCCAGCCGCGCTGCGTGGGGTCGAAGGAGAGGTGCGTCTGGCGCACGAGGAACTCGCCGGGGCCGGGCTCGGGAACGGGTTCCTCGACAAGCCGGAAGTCGCTGTCCTTGATCATGCCCTGCGGACGCGCGGCCAGCAGCCAGCGGCGGTTTGTCTCGGCCATTGCTCTCTCCCTTGGTTTTTCGCCGAACATAAGCGGAGGGCGCGGCTTGTCCATGAGTTAAGCGGCGCAGTGACGCGGGGCACAAGCGCGTGCCGGAAGAGCCCCTATATCGGCTCCGTGAAGGAGACGGACATGATCACGAAGCGCGAAACCCCGATGACCCCAGCCGCCGCATGGCGGCGCGATCTCATCGCCTCGATGGTCCTCGCGTGTACCGTGTTCGTCGGAACCTGCGCCTTCGCCACCGTCTGGGCCGCCACGCATCCGGAACTGTTCAACGCGTAATGGCTGGGTTTCCCCTCGCGGGCAAGGACGCGAGCTTCCCAGGGATGACAAAGCCCCCCGCGATCCGTATCTCCCCCCCATGACCGAACTCGACATCCGTTCCGCCCGCAAGGACCAGCTCGTGCCCGGCGCCACCGGCGACTGGGAGATCATCGTGGGCCTTGAAGTCCACGCGCAGGTGACCTCGAACGCCAAGCTCTTCTCCGGCGCCTCCACCAGCTTCGGCGCAGAGCCGAACGCCAACGTCGCGCTCGTGGACGCCGCCATGCCCGGCATGCTGCCGGTGATCAACCGGAAGTGCGTGGAGCAGGCGATCCGCACGGGCCTCGGCCTCAACGCGCAGATCAACACCTGGTCGCGGTTCGACCGGAAGAACTATTTCTATCCCGACCTGCCGCAGGGCTATCAGATCTCGCAGTTCAAGGACCCGATCGTCGGCGAAGGCGCCATCGACGTGGAACTCGACGACGGCCGCACCGAAACGATCCGCATCGAGCGCATCCATCTCGAGCAGGACGCCGGCAAGTCGATCCACGATCTCTCGCCCACGGAGACCTACGTCGATCTCAACCGCGCGGGCGTGGCGCTGATGGAAATCGTCTCGCGGCCGGACATCCGCTCCGCGAAGGAAGCGGCGGCGTATCTCACCAAGCTGCGCGCCATCGTGCGCGCGCTCGGCACGTGCGACGGCAACATGGACGAAGGCTCCATGCGCGCGGACGTGAACGTCTCGGTGCGCAAGCCCGGCACGCCGTTCGGCACGCGCTGCGAGATCAAGAACGTCAACTCCATGCGCTTCGTCGCGCAGGCGGTGGACTATGAGGCGCGCCGCCAGATCGGCGTGCTGGAAGACGGCGGGACGATCCGGCAGGAGACGCGCCTCTTCAACGCGCAGACCGGCGAGACCCGCGCCATGCGTTCGAAGGAGGACGCGCCGGACTACCGCTATTTTCCGGACCCGGACCTGCTGCCGCTCGAACTCGACCCGAAGTGGATCGAGGAAATCCGCGCCACGATGCCGGAACTGCCGGACGCCAAGAAGGCGCGCTTCGTCAGCGCCTATGGTCTCACGCCCTATGACGCCGGGATCATCGCCGGCGACATGGAGTCCGCCGTTTTCTTCGAGGAGGTCGCCAAGGGCCGCGACGCGAAGCTCGCGGCGAACTGGCTGACGCAGGAGCTGTTCGGCGCGCTGAACAAGCTGGAGAAGTCGCTGGGCGAGAGCCCCGTGAGTGCGCGCCAGCTCGGCGGTCTGCTCGATCTCCTCGCCGACGGCACGATCAACGGCAAGATCGCCAAGGACGTGTTCGCCAAGATGCTGGAAAGCGGCGACGACGCCGCCACCATCGTCGAGCGCGACGGGCTGAAGCAGGTGACCGACACCGGCGCCATCGAGAAAGCCATCGACGACCTCATCGCGGCGAACCCCGACAAGGTCGCGGAAGTGAAGGAAAAGCCGAAGATGTTCGGCTGGTGGGTCGGCCAGACGATGAAGGCCACCGGCGGCAAGGCGAACCCGGCGGTGGTGAACGATCTGCTGAAGGCGAAGCTTGGGGTTGAGTGACCCGACAGAGATTCAAACACCTTATCTCCGTCATTCCGGACGCGCTGAAAGCGCGATCCGGAACTCAGGAGTTCAGGCGCGACGTCTCGTCCAGTCCCCTGGGTTCCGGATCGATCGCGGTGCGATCGTCCGGAATGACGGACCGAATGGGTTGGGGTAGTTGAGGTCATGATCGACCGCACCGTCCTCGCCGACGCCGTACGCTTTTGGGAAACCGGACGCCTCGGGTACAACGGCGTGCTCGCGGCGGTTCTGTTGATGGTCGCCGCGGCGACGGGCTCCTGGGAAGTGATCGGCCGGAATTTCGGCGCCGTGATCGGGCTGGGCGTGATCGCGAACGCGCTCTACTGCGCGGCCTATCCCCTCGATCTCATCGTGCAGGCGACGCCGGCGCGCCCGCTGTGGCGGCGCTGGCGGTGGACGGCGTGGTGCGCTGGAACCGTGTTCGCGACGTTGCTGGCGGTGGTGGCGGCGCTCGGCGTCGGCGCGGCCGTGCCGGCTTTCTAGTCAGCCACTCTCGCGGCGGCGTCTGGCGCCAAGCCGACATCGAGCGCGGCGTGCAGGTTATCCAGATCGACCACCTGCAGGGGGCGTTCCTCGCCGGGGGCGGCGTCCGTCGGCGGCGCGAAGGGCACGTTCTCGGCGGCGTCCACGGCCATGTGCATGGGTCGCTCCGCGCCCAGTGAAATCAATGTCGTGGGGATGGAAACCGGTTTGTCCGTCATCCGGGCAGCTTGGACGGAGTTGGCCGGCGCGCCAGTTACCGATTTGTCGCTTTTGCGGAGGCCGGCTGGTTATCCACAGGAGCCTGATCCGGCGGTCGACGTTGTGCGGCGGAGTAATCACGCTTCGGAAACAATTGTGTACTTGCGTAAACCATATGGTGTTCCAGAATATATTTGGTCTAGGCCAATTCGACTTAACCTTGCTGCAATTTATCCACGTCACAACTGACGCATCGTCGGCGACATCGCTGGCGGTGGGGTGTCTCCGGGAAGAGGCCCGATCAAGGGCCCGCCCGGGACCAACGAGAAGAACGCAAGGGATTAGTGGGATGGCTTTCACGGACACAGAGATCGCCCAGGCGCACCAGGCCGCGCAGATGCAGGCCGCGCCGGAGGACCTCTACAAGCTCGGTCTGATCTACTCGACCGGCCAGGGCGCCGACATCGATCTGGTGCAGGCACACAAGTGGTTCAATCTGGCGGCGCTGCGTGGGTCGCAGTCGGCCAAGGATTGCCGCAAGGAACTCGCCGACCAGATGACGTCGGGCGAAATCGCCGCCGCGCAACGTCAGGCGCGCGAATGGCTGAGCCGGTCGCCGCTGCACTGATCGCCGTGGCGGTAGCTGTGGCAGGGGCCTAGCCGGGCGGGACGTTGCTTCGCGCGCGCTTCGTCGCTGCGGTCGCGTAGATAGCCGTGGCGATCGTGGTTGTCACGAGGGCGGCCGCGAGCATGGGCGACGGCTGGGCCGGACGGACCGGGGTCGCCGCGGGCGCCTCGACCGCCGTGGCGTCATCGGCGCGCGCCGTTGCGGCGCAGCCCGCAAAACCTGAAACGAAAATTACCGCCATCGCCGCGATCGCATTGCGAGACATCGCTGTCCTCCAATTCCTTGCGCGCGTCAGGTCTTCAAGGCCTGTGCCAGACGCGCTTGGCGTCAACCAGTTCCATGCGACTGGTCTTGAGGCTGCGCCTCCATGGTTAATCAAAAGTTGCGAAGTCAGGTGGGCGTGGCGGCCAGTATGCGCGCGGCCACGTCGCGCACCGGCGCGATCTCGACGCCAGCCGCATAGGCTGCGGTGACGACGCGCTCCAGCACGCCGGTTTGCGATCCCCATTGCGTCGGCCGCGGCGCGACGTCGTGCGTGTGAAAGATCAGCCAGGCGTTTCTGCGCAGCGCCTGTTCCAGCAGGCGCAGCGCGCGCTTTTGCGCATCTTCGCCGAAGAGCGCGTTGGCGGGCAGCTGCGCGAGGTCGATTTGCCCCGTCGCCAGACCGGGCGCGACGCCGCGCGCCGTGGTGAACCGTGAGGGCATATGCCGCTTCAGCGCTGCCGATGTGTGGCCGAAGGGGTATGCGAAGGAGACCAGGCGCTCCTCGAGACACATGGCGGCGAGCACGTCGGCGTTGCGGACCATGTCAGCGTAAACGTCGTCCGTCGGGGCGCGCGCGCAATCGAGGCAACTGAAGGTGTGGCAGCCGATCTCGTGGCCCGCCGCGGTCAGGCGGGCGAGGTCTCCATCGTCGAACATCGCGCCGTATTGCGTCGTCTGCCCCGCGAAGGCGGCGGAGGCGTAGAACGTGCCCCGGCCGCCGACGGCCTCGAGAATGGCGCCGGCGTTGCGGACCGCGGATTTCGGGAAGTGGTCGAAGGTGAAGCTGATGACCGGCCCTGCAAGGCGCACCAGCGCCGGGCGCGCCGTCAACCGGCTGGCGTCGCCCCCCCGTTTGCGCCCGTTCGCGCGCGCCTGTGCCGGATCGACACGCGCGTCCGTTGATCGGGACGATGGCACGCGGGTTTGACCTCCGGGCGGGTGACTGAGGAGGCGTCGCCGCAAGAGACGTACCGCCGACGCCGTGGAGGGCGTCGCGGAGGCGGCTCACGCGGCGCCGGGAGGGCGGCGAACCGCGCTTGCGACGCGGTCCCTTGATAAGGGAGCCGGTAACAGGGTATCGCAGGGGCCGCTGGAGACGTGGCCGAGTGGCTTAAGGCGGCGCCTTGCTAAGGCGTTGTACGGGAATACTGTACCCAGGGTTCGAATCCCTGCGTCTCCGCCAGTTACGCCGGTGCGGCATCGAAGGTGGGCGAGCGATGCCGCGTTGGTTCAATGGGGGATTCAGCGGGGCGTATGTCGGGGTCGCGGGCGTTGCGGCCATCCTGGCGATCGCGGTGATCTTCTCCACCAACCGGACCAGCATCCGGCTTCGCGTCGTCGGCGCCGCGTTCGCGCTCCAGATCGCGATGGCGTTCCTCGCCCTGTCGCTGCCGGCTGGCCGCGCCGTGCTGTCGGTGATGTCGGGCGGCGTGCAGGCGATCATCAACTATTCAGGCGCCGGCATCGCGATGGTCTTCGGACCGCTCGCCGACACTGAAAAGGTCGGCTTCAGCTTTGCGCTGAACGTGCTGCCGATCATCATCTTTTTCTCGGCGCTCATGTCGGTGCTTTACCACGTCGGCGTGATGCAGCGCGTGGTGGCCTTGGCCGGCGGCGCGCTGCGGTTCGTGGTCGGCGCGGGGCGCGTTGAATCGCTGGTCGCGGCGGCGAACGTCTTCCTCGGCCAGACCGAAGCGCCGCTCGTGGTGAAGCCCTATATCCGCGGCCTGACCCAGCCGCAGCTCTTCACCGTGATGACCACCGGCATGGCGTCGGTCTCGGGCAGCGTGCTCGCCGCCTACGCCCAGATGGGCATCAGCATCGAGTACCTTTTGGCGGCGAGCTTCATGTCCGCGCCGGGGGGCCTGCTGATGGCCAAGCTCATCATGCCCGACGACCGCGCGCACCCCGACGCGGGCAAGGACATCGTCGCGCGGGATGAAACGGAGGAACGCCACTCCAACGTGGTCATGGCCGCGGCTGTCGGCGCGCAGGACGGGCTGAAGCTCGCCGTGTCGATCGCCGGCATGCTGATCGCGTTCGTGTCGCTGATCGCGCTGGTCAACGGTCTTCTCGGCATGGCCGGCGCCGCGGCAGGCGTGGAAGGCCTGACGATGCAGAAAATTCTCGGCTTCATCTTCGCGCCGCTCATGTTCCTGCTCAACATCCCCTGGAGCGAAGCACAGGCCGCGGGCGGCGTATTCGGCGAGAAGCTGGTGCTGAACGAGTTCGTCGCGTTTGCGAGCCTCGGGCAGATGACGGATGCGCTGAGCCCGCGCACCGTGGCGGTCCTGACGTTCGCGCTGTGCGGCTTCGCCAACATCAGCTCGATCGCCATCCAGCTGGGCGCGCTCGGCACGCTCGCGCCGGAGCGCATGCCGCAGATCGCCAAGTACGGCTTCCACGTCGTGCTCGCCGGATCGCTGTCCAACCTGATGAGCGCGGCGCTGGCCGGGCTCATCGTCCAGCCTTAGAAGCCAGATCATGACCGCACGGCCCCTGATCATCGATTGCGATCCCGGCGTCGACGACGCGATCGCGCTCTTTCTCGCGTTTGCCTCTCCTGACGTTCTGGACGTGCGCGCGATCACCACCGTCGCGGGCAATGTCGGCGGCGCGCTGACGGCGCGCAACGCCTGCATGATCCGCGAGATCGCCGGCCGCGCGGACGTGCCGGTCTACGCCGGCTGCGAACGGCCCATGGTGCGCGCGCCCGTCGACGCGGGCGATTTCCATGGCGAGAGCGGGCTCGGGAATTTGCGTGTGTTCGAGCCCTCAGGCGGGGTGGAGGCCACGCACGCCGTGACGTTTCTCATCGACGCGCTGATGGCGGCGCCGGCGCGTTCGGTGACGCTTGCGATCACCGGGCCGATGACCAACGTCGCGATGGCCTTCGTGCTCGAGCCCCGCCTTGCGGGCCGCGTCGCCGAGATCGTGGTGATGGGCGGCGCGCGCGCGGAAGGCGGCAACATCACCTCTTCGGCGGAGTACAACATCTACGCCGATCCGCATGCCGCGCACGTGGTCTTTTCCTCGGGCGCGCCGATCGTGACGTTCGGCCTCGACGTCACCCATCAGGTGCGTTCGACGCCGGCGCGCATCGCCGCGATTCGCGCCATCGATACGCCCGCCGCGCGCGCCAGCGCCGACCTGCTGGAGTTTTCCGCGGGCGTCGAACGCAACATTCCCGGCGTGTCCGGCGCGCCGCTGCACGATCCCTGCACGATAGCGTATCTGTTGCGTCCTGCGCTGTTTCGGCTCGCGCCCTGCGCCATCGTCGTGGAGACCGGCGAAGGCGTCGCGCTTGGCCACACCTCGGTGGAGCTGCGCGACATGGAGATGTCCTCGACGCGCTGGGCGACGCACGCCGACGACGAAGGGTTCTTCGCATTGTTGCTGGAAAGGCTTCGGGCATGAGTGCGCCGCGCATTCTGGTGGTCGGGTCGGTCAATCTCGATTTCGTCGCTACGGCGGCGAAATTGCCGGCGCCGGGGGAAACCGTGACGGGCGCGACGCTCGCGCGCCATCCCGGCGGCAAGGGCGCCAATCAGGCGCTCGCCGCGCGTCGCCTCGGCGCCGATGTCGCGCTCGCCGCGCGTATCGGTCGCGACGCGATGGCGGACGAGGCGCTCGCGCTGTTGCGCGCCGGCGGCGTGGATCTGTCCGCGTGCGGGGTCGATGACGACTCGGCGACGGGCGTGGCGCTGATCGCGGTGGCCGCTGATGGCGAGAACCAGATCATCGTCGCGCCGGGCGCGAACGCTGCTTTTTCGCGCGCACATCTGTTGATGCCGACATGCGACGCGGTGGTCTGCCAGCTCGAAATCCCGATGGATACGGTGGTCGCCGCCGCACAAGGCGCAAAAGGGCTTTTCTGCATCAATCTGGCTCCCTCCGCGCCGACGCCGGACTCCGTTTTCGGCCGCGCGGATCTCGTCGTCGTCAATGAAGGCGAGGCGCTGTTCCAGGGTGCGGCGTTGCACCGGACGGCCGGCCTCGTGGCGGTGACCGAAGGCGCGCGCGGCGCGGCCCTCTACCAGGGAGGCGTCGAGATCGCGCGCGCGACGCCGCCGCGCGTGGACGTCGTCGACACGACCGGCGCGGGCGATGCGTTCGTCGGCGCGCTCGTGGTGGCATTGCTCGAAAGGCAGCCGCACGAAAGGGCTCTGCGGTTTGCGTGCGCGGCAGGTGCGCTGGCGGCAGCCAAACCCGGCGCGCAGCCCTCTCTGCCCCTGCGGAATGCGGTGGATCGGCTTCTCACGGGAACCGCGTAAGGCCTCTCGCACGGCGTCGACCGCTCGGTTAGTGTCCGGCAAACCCAGGGAGAAACACCATGGCGCTCGACGCCGCCACCCGCGCTGAGTTCGTTCTGCAGGTTCGCCGTTTCGCCGCGGAACGCCTGCGGCCGATCGAGGGGAAGGTCTCCGAGGATGACGCGATCCCGGAGGATGTGATCGCGGAGATGAAGGCGCTCGGTCTTTACGGCCTGTCGATTCCGGAAGAGTTCGGCGGCCTCGGCTGCTCGATGGAGGATGAGGTCTCTGTCGTGTTCGAACTGGGCCGCGTCTCGCCGGCGTTCCGCTCGGCGTTCGGCACAAACGTCGGCATCGGCGCGCAGGGGCTCGTGATGTTCGGCACGCCGGAGCAGAAGGCGAAGTATCTGCCCGGCATCGCCTCGGGCGAGATTGTCACCAGTTTCGCGCTCACCGAACCGGAGGCCGGTTCGGACTCCGCAAGCGTGCGCACGACCGCGCTCCCCGATGGCGACGGCTATGTGCTGACGGGCTCGAAGCGCTACATCACAAACGCCAACAGGGCGCAGCTGTTCACGGTCATGGCGCGCACAGATCCTGAAAAGAAGGGCGGCTCAGGCGTGTCCGCATTCCTTGTCCCCCGGGACCTGAAGGGCATCTCGATCGGCAAGCCGGAAAAGAAGATGGGCCAGCAGGGCGCCCACATCTGCGACGTCAATTTCGACGGCGTGCGCCTGACGGGAGACATGCTGCTCGGGAACGAAGGCGAAGGTTTCAAGGTGGCGATGCAGGTGCTCGATCGCGGGCGTCTGCATATTTCCGCGCTCTGCGTCGGCGTCGCCGAACGCCTGATCGCCGACTGCGTGGCGTATGCCGGCGAGCGCAAGCAGTTCGGGCAGACGCTGTCGAGCTTCCAGATGATCCAGGCGCAACTCGCCGACAGCCGCACGGAATCCTATGCCGCGCGCTGCATGGTGCTCGATGCGTCGCGCCGGCGCGATGCGGGCGAGAACGTCACGATGATGGCCTCGTGCGCGAAGCTCTTCGCCTCCGAGATGGTCGGCCGTGTCGCGGACCGCGCGGTGCAGATCTTCGGCGGCGCAGGCTACGTGGCGGACTACGGCATCGAGCGCTTCTATCGCGATGTGCGCATCTTCCGTATCTATGAAGGCACGAGCGAAATTCAACGCACGATCATCGCCCGCGAGATGATGAAGGGCGCCTGAGCCGAAATGAGCGTCGACGACGCGATCCTTGCTCTGGCCGCCGAGCGCGGGGCGGCGAGTTCGATCTCGCCCGAGGACGCCGCGCGCGCGGTGGACAGCGAAAACTGGCGCAAGCGCATGGGCGAGGTGCGGGGCGCGGCGGTCCGGCTGGCGAAGGAAGGCCGCATCGTCATCCTACGCAAGGGCAAGCCGGTGGACCCCGAGAATTTCAAGGGCGTGATCCGGCTGCGCATCGTCGATGGCCCAGACCAATAGGACGGGGCCTGAATCACTCGAAGCGCTGGTCGCGGAGATCCGTGCGTGCCGCGCCTGCGATCTGCCGCACGAGCCGAGGCCGATCGTCCGCGTCAGAGCCGATGCGCGCATCCTGGTCGCGGGGCAGGCGCCGGGGCGCCTCGTGCACGAGACAGGATTGCCTTGGAACGATCCCTCCGGCGACAGGCTGCGCGACTGGATGGGGCTCGATCGCGCGGCCTTTTTCGACGAACGCAATGTCGCGGTCGCGGCGATGGGCTTCTGCTTCCCCGGAACCGTAAATGGCGCCGATCTGCCGCCGCGCAAGGCCTGCGCGCCGCTCTGGCGGCCGCGGCTCTTGCCGCTCCTTTCAAATATCCGTTTGACCTTGCTGGTCGGCGGGTACGCGCAGAAGTGGCATCTCGGGCAGTCAGCGAAGGCCACGCTCACCGAAACCGTCCGCGCTTGGCGCGAGTATGGCCCCAGTGTCATACCCCTGCCGCATCCATCATGGCGGAACAGCGCATGGCTCAGACGAAATCCCTGGTTCGCGGCGGAACTCGCGCCGGCGCTGCGGCGAAGCGTTTCCTCGGTGCTGTCCTGATCGCATTCCTCGCCGCCTGCGCGCCGACGGTGCAGCAGGCGATGCGGCCGCCGGCGGCGTTCCAGGGGCCGCGGTTCGACGCCGAGGCGCATCGCTTCTATTCGTTCGACGGGGCGCCGCTCGGGCTCACTTTGTGGAAGCCCGCCGATCGTGAACCCTGGGCGGTCGTTGTCGGCCTGCATGGGATGAACGACTACGCGGAAGCCTTCTATCTCGCCGGACCCTGGTGGGCGCAGCAGGGCATCGCGACCTACGCCTATGACGCGCGCGGACAGGGGCGTTCGCCGGCGCGCGGGGTCTGGGGCGGCACGCGTCTGATGACCGAGGATCTGCGGACCGCCGTGGCCCTCGCCAGGCGCGAGCATCCCGGCGCCGTCGTCGCGGTGGTGGGCGACAGCATGGGCGCGGCGACCGCGATTGCGGCGTTTGCTTCCGACGATCCCCCGCGGGCCGACCGGCTGGTGCTCGTCGCGCCGGCGGTCTGGGGCTGGTCGACGATGCCGAAGTCCTACGCGGCGACGCTGTGGGTGGGGGCCCACACCTTTCCGTTTCGGGCCGTGACGCCGCCGAAGGGGGTCCAGCGCCGGATCACGCCCTCCGACAACACCGAAATGCTCCGCAAGATCGGCCGCGACCGCAACATGCTCTTCACCACCCGGATCGATGCGGTCTACGGGCTGGTGCGGCTGATGGAGCGGGCGTCCGACGGGGCGGGAAGGCTGAACCTGCCCACGGCCTTCTTCTATGGGGCCCATGACCAGATCATCCCGAGGCCCTCGGCCATGAAGGCCGCCCGCAGCTTGCCGCCGACGGCCCGGACGGCGCTTTACGCCAACGGCTACCACATGCTTCTGCGGGACCGGCAGGCCGAGACGGTCTGGCGCGATATCGAGGCCTTCCTGCGCGATCCCGCGGCGCCGTTTCCCTCGGCGGCCCCGCCGCTTCTGCCTGCTCGCGAAGCGTTAACGGATCGCCGCTAGCTTCTTCGCCGTCATGGCGCTCAACCTGCCCCTGCCCAAACTCGACAAGCGCGGCGTCGCAATGGCGCGGGCGCGCTTCGCGGCCTGGTGGGAGGGCGCCGATTTCGACCCCTCCGCCGCCGCCGCGATGATCGAGGCCAAGCTCGCCGCCGACGCCGCCAACGATCCCGGCGCTGCAAGCGAGGCCGCGAAGTCCGAGTCGCCGCCGTTCGACCTGCGCCTCGATGCGCTGCAGCGGATCTGGGGCGAGGGGCGCGTTTTCCCCGGCGAGGCCGCCATCGAGGCGACGCTGCCGACCCGGCTCGGCCTGTCCACCACCGCATCGCTCGCGGTTTTCGGGCCGGGGCTCGCCGCACCCCTGCAGGCCTTCGCGACCGCCCATCTCGGCGAGATGAAGGTCTACGAGTGGCGCGAGGAAACCCAGGCCCTGCTCCGCTTCGGCGTGACGAAGGCCGGGCTCGACAAGCGCGTCGCAGTCTCGACGGTCGATCTCGAGACTGTCGCGCCTGCGCCTGGAAGTTTCGACGGCGTCATCTCCTGCGACGAGTTCACCTACGCCGACAACGGCGCGCGCTTTGCGCAGCAGATCGCCAAGGCGCTGAAGCCGAACGCGTCCGCGATCATCGACTGCTACGCCGCGCTGCCGGGCGGGGATCTCTCCTCGGCGTTCGCCACCTCCTTTCTTGAGCCGCATCTGCGCGCCGCCGAGGACATCGCGGGCTATTTCACCGAAGCGGGCCTTACGGTCGCGGCCAACGACGATGTGACCGAAGAGCATCTCGCGGCGGCCCGCGAAGGCTTCAAGCGTCTCGCCGATGCGCTCTCGGGCGGAACGCCCCTGCAGCCGGGCGCCGGCCGCGAACTCGCGTGGGAAGCGGAAGCCTGGCGCGTGCGGATGAAGCTGCTCGCCACCCGCCGTCTCGAACGCCGCCGCATCCTGGTGACGCGGCCGGAATAGGCGCAAGCGTTTGCGCCAATGTCTGCGAGCAGGACCGCCGGCGCCCTCGCCGGCATGGGGCAGCGGCGCCAGACTCCAAAGAATCTTGCGTAGCATCGAAAGCCGGTTGCCGGCGGGGGCGCCGGCGGTCCTCATCTCCTTTTTTCGTCATGACGTGTCTGCCGGCGCGGGCGCGCGTTCATGCGCGATCTGCACGATCACGTGCGCGGGCGGCGCGAACGCCACGGGCCGCACCATCACCGAATAATGTGCGAGGCGCTTCACCATCGCCGCGATCGCGGGCTCCATGTCCTCAAGCAACGCGCGGAGCTGTCTGATCCCGCGTATCTTTGCGCCCCGCACTTTCACGGCGCGCGTATATGTTCGCAGGGCGCTGCCCTGGTGCTGGAAGCGCACGCCAGCCGGCGCCGCCCTTGCGCGTCCCGCCCTGATCGCACGCCCGCGTTGCGGGCAGCGCGCGACGGCGAGGAGGAACACGCAGAGCTTCGCGGCGTACACTTCCTCGCGGATGTCGGGCCGGAACCTGACGCCGATCAGCCCCGCAAGCCACGCGGCGACCTCCATCGCCCACAGTCTCAACGACTGGGCGATGGCGTTCACTCTCACGATGTCAGGTCTGCCGCGAGGTGTTCGCGGCGCGTTTGCGTGTCTCATCGCGAACAGGCTAGCGCGGCGCGCATGCCGGTCGGATAGATTCGCTCTCGCCTGATGGCGGCCATGGGCGGGAGGGGCGCGGAGGCGTGGAAAGAGGGGGCGTGGGTTAGACTAAATTCGCACGCGGCTTCGCGTTGACCCGCCGCCGCTGGAGAGCTTATATTCAATCTGAATATAGGTGAAGAATGGCCAGCACATCCCTCACGCTTGGGGCCCACTGGGAAAGCTTCGTGAAGCGCGAGATCGCCAGCGGTCGCTATGCGTCCGCCAGCGAGGTGGTGCGTGCGGCGCTGCGCGAGCTTGAAGAACGGGAAGAGCGGCTGGCCCTGCTGCGCGACCATCTCGCCGAGGGCGCGGCGCAGGCGCGCAACGGGGACTTCGTGGCGTTCGCGGTCGATGATGTGATGACGCGCGCGAAAAAGCGCGCCGCCAAACGCACCAAGGCGTGAGACGTTTCCGCGTCACCCCGCGTGCGCTCAAGGATCTCGACGACATCGCTGACTACACGATCTCCCGTTGGGGTGCGCGTCAGGCGGAGACATACCTCGCCGCGCTCGATGAGCGTTTCGCGTGGCTCGCCGAAAACCCCGGCGCCGGCATGATGCGCGCGGAAATCGGCGAAGGCTATCGCAGCTACCGGCAGGGGTCGCACCAGATTTTCTATCTGTTCGAGAACGATGTCGTCGCCATCATCGGCATCCCGCACGGCGCGATGGATATCGAGGCGTATTTTCGGGCGCCGGAGTGACGGCGGGCGATTTGCACTCAGGTCGCGTGATCAAATTCGCCATGGCGAGGCCGTTGCGGACGGGTTGCGGGGATGCGGCGCGGGAGGGCGGTTCAGACGACCGGCGGGCGCGCGTCTGCTACAGGTCCCGTGCGGCCGGGTTGAAGCTGATGGCGGTCGTTCGTGTTCGAGGAGCGGGAGTCGGGTTTTCGCCGAAAGTCGCCGTTAGCAACCTTCGACGCTAGAGACCGCCCTCATACACAATCACAAGCACGCCCGCGGGATCGCGCAAGTAAACATACGTCGATCCCCAGGGTCGGAGACTAGGCCCCTCGTACTCCAGCCCAGTCGGCAAGCTTCGCAAGAAGCTCTGAATATCCGGAACCCGAAACTGAAGGCTGATGCCTGAAACATCGAAAGCACGATCAGACTGATACAGCTCAAGATAGGCCTCGCCCTGTCCATTGGCAAAAGCGAGAATCGCACCTTCATCATCGTGCTCTTCCCACTGCTCTGCCACGACCATGCCGAAAACGCTGCCATAGAAGGCCACGCATTCACGCCAGAGCGGAGTACTCACCTTGGTTTTCAGCGATGTCATCGTTAAACACTAGCGCACGATGCGCTTGGCTCAAAAGGGCCAACGATCGCTGCGAGCCCACAATCCCAGACCGCCCCGATCCGGACCCAAACCCGCCCCTCACATCACCGGCAGCCGGTCCTTCCATGGCCGCGCCGCTTCCAGCTGCGCCGCCAGACTCAACAACGTCGCTTCCGCGCCGTAGCGGCCGAGGAACATGACGCCGATCGGAAGCCCGCTCTTGCTCGTCGCGAGCGGGACGCTCATCGCCGGCTGGCCGGTGTGGTTGGCGAGCGCGGTGTAGGGACCGAACGCGCCGATGTCGCGGCCGTACTGGGCGAAATCCGGTTGCGAGAGCGAGAGCACGCCGAGCTTCGGCGGCGGCGCGCCCTGCGTGGGCGTGAGGACGAGATCCCAGGTCTGCATGAACTGCGCAAGTTTGATCGCCGCGCGCTGCTGCGTGGCGATCGCCGCCTGCAGCTGCAGGCCCGTCACCTCCGCGGCGCGCTTGCGATAGAAGGCGGTGAGCGGCTCGATCTCGTCGTCGCGCACGGGGGCGCCGCGCGCCGCGCCGCGATCTTCCAGATCACGGAACACGCTCGTCATCAGGATCGGCATGAAGGCCTGCGCGAGCGCTGGGCCGTCCACGGGCGGCTGGATTTCCTCGACCCGGTGGCCGAGGCTTTCGCAGAGTTTCGCGGCGTCAATTGCAGCGCCCGCGCACTCGGGATCGATGTCGGCGCCGTCATAGCTCTTCGTCCACAGCGCGATGCGCAAACCCATCGGCGCCGAAGCGAGCGCCGCTAGAAACCCGCCGCCGGGCGCGGGCGTGGCGTCGTAGCGGGCGCCGGTTTCGATGCCGCCGACGGCGTCGAGAAACGCCGCGCTGTCGCGCACGCTGCGCGAGACCGCGCCGACCACGCTCATGCCGTTCCAGCCTTCGGTGCGCAACGGCCCGAGCGGCACGCGGCCGCGCGAGGGTTTGAGGCCGAAGAGCCCGCAACACGAGGCGGGCGTGCGGATCGAGCCGCCGCCGTCGCTCGCCTGCGCCATCGGGATGACGCCCGCAGAGACCACCGCCGCCGCGCCGCCGGACGAACCGCCCGCGATATGGCCGTGCTTCCAGGGATTGTGCGTGTCGCCCTGGACCTTGTTTTCGGTTGTTCCGGTGAGGCCGAGTTCGGGCGAGGTGGTGGAGCCGAAGATGATAAGGCCCGCCGCGCGGCAGCGCTCGGTGAGCACGCTGTCGATCTTGGGAACGAAACCCTCCCACGCGCGGCTGCCGCTCGTGAGCGGGGCGCCGGCGACCATGACGGCGAGATCCTTGGTCATGAACGGGACGCCCGCGAAGGGGCCTTCGCCGACGCCGGATTTCAGCTGCTGTTTCGCGAGATCGACGAAGCGGTGCGCCTGCGCGTTGATCTTCGGATTGACCGCGTCGAGGCGGGCGATGGCGGCGTCGAGCAGCTCGCCGGGCGACACGGCCTTCTTGCGCACGAGCGCGGCGAGCCCGAGGGCGTCATGCGCGACGTAGTCGGCGTGGCTGATGACGGCCATGCGGCGTTCCTCCTGTTTTGGGGAACGCTAGCGCAGATGTCAGGCGGATTCGAGAACGCCCTTGTCCGCGAGGTAGGGCTTCAGTTCGCCGGTCTCGAACATCTCGCGGATGATGTCGCAGCCGCCGACGAACTCGCCCTTCACGTAGAGCTGCGGGATGGTCGGCCAGTTGGAGAACGCCTTCACGCCCTCGCGGATGCCGGGATCGGCGAGGACGTTCACGTCGCGGTAGTCCACGCCGAGGTGGTCGAGAATCTGGACCACCACCGAGGAGAAGCCGCACTGGGGCCGGGCGGGGTTCCCCTTCATGAACAGCACCACGTCGTGGCCCTCCACGAGGTCCTTGATGCGGTCGAGGGCGGGGGCGTCGGTCATGTGCGGGCTCCGGAACGTGTCACCTACAGCTAGGGCGGCGAGGTGCGACCATCAAGCGCCGCGGTTCCGCCTTCAACCTGTCTCACTTGTAAGATTATGCTCCGATTCAGACGCCTAGAACGCCGCATCGGCGCTGGGGCGTCTGAAAGAGGGGTAGTTTCAATGAGAAAAGTGTTCGGTCTTCTCGCCGCCGCGAGCGCGTTGTCGCTTGTCGCCGCCGCGCCGGCCAGCGCCCAGGCGCAACGGACCGTCACCGTCGGCCAGACCGTCTCCGGGGCGCTCACCGCCGAAGATCCGAAGATGGAAGATCGCAGCAGCTACGACGACTTCGCGCTGAGCCTCGCGGCCGGCCAGAGCGTCGAGATCGTGTTGTCCTCTTCGGCGTTCGATTCCTTCCTGCACTTCGGCAAGGGCACGGGCTCGGCGTTCACCGCCTCTTCGACCGACGACGACGGCGCCGGCGGCCAGGACGCGCGCATCCGCTTCACCGCGACCGAAGCCGGCGTCTACACCGTTCGCGCGAACGCGCTGAACGAGGGCATGGCGGGCCCTTATTCGCTGCGCGTCGGCGCGTATGCGGCGCCCCCGGCGGCGGTCGCCAAGCCTCTCGAGATCGGCGCGACCGTCCAGGGCGCGCTCGCCGACGGCGGCAGTCGCCTCGAGGAAGGCGACAAGCTCTACGACGTCTACACGTTCACGGGAAAGAAGGGCGATCGCCTCGCGCTGTCCACCGCCTCCACCGCGTTCGATTCGGTCATCGAACTCGGCCGCACGACGGACGGCAATTTTGAATCCATCGCTTCCGACGACGACAGCGGCGGCGACAAGAACGCGCGCCTGATGACCATCCTGCCGGAAGACGGAACCTACACCGTGCGCGTCGTCGGTTTCGACAAGGACGCCCATGGCGCCTACAGCCTGAAGGTGGAAGCGCTGCCCGAGCCCGGCGCCGCGCCGCGCCCGAAGGCCATCCGCAAGGGACAGGTCGTGCAAGGCGAACTCACCGAGCGCTCCGCGCAGTTCGGCGAATTCCGCGCCTACGACTACTACACCGTCCGCGGCCGCGCCGGCGAGAAGGTGACGATCGTCCTGCGCTCCGAGGCGTTTGATGCTGTGCTCGACGTGGGCGTTCTCAGCCCCGGCGGCTTCGCCTCGGTCGCCACCGACGACGACAGCGGCGGCGGCACCAACGCCAAGATCGACTTCACCTTCGAGCGTTCCGGATCGGTGATCATCCGCGCCAGTTCGCTCCATGGCGCCAAGATCGGCGCGTTCAGTCTTTCGGTCGAGTAGTCGCAAGTCCGGCGCTGCGGGCGTTGTCGTAAAGGTGGGCGGGGCGCGTCGTCGTGACGACGGCGCACTTCACCCCCGGCAGCGACAGCGCCCCGGCGAGGCCCACGTCCGCGGGCGGCGGTGTTTGCGTCAGCGCATCGCGGCAGTCGCGGGCGAGATACCACAGATCCGCGAGCGAGCGCGGCGTCCGGAAACGGCGCCGCGCTCGCATCGTTTCGATGGCCATCACGTCGACGCCGGCGTCTGCGGCCGCCTGCAGCAACGCGACGTCGCCCGCCGCCGGCGTCATGAGGATGTCGAACAGGGGCGAATGCGCGCGCGTGGCGATCATCGCGTCGCGCTCGGTTCCGCGTCCGCACACGCCGAAGCGCCGCGCCAGTCCCTGATCGCGCAGCGCGCCGAGTTCGCCGGCGGCGTTCGCGATGTCGGCGTGCGTCGGTCCGTGCAGCAGCAGCGCGTCGACGTGATCAAGCCCCAGCCGCGCAAGACTGCCGCGCAAGGAAGCGCTGAGCGTCGGCGCGTCGCCGTCGTGCGTCCATGTGCGCGCCTTGGTGACGACGAACACGCGGTCGCGCGGCACGCCCTTCAACGCGAGGCCAAGCCTGCGCTCGGCCTCCCCGTCGCCGTACATCGGGCCGGTGTCGAAGGTGGTGACGCCGATGCCGATCGCCGCGCGCACGAGCCTGACAGTGTCGGCCCTGCTGACGAGCTGCGTCGCATGCGGACCGGTGATCCCGAGACCGAGCCGCGAGAGTTCGCTCACTTGGCCCTCGTCTCAAGCGCCAGCGCGTGCAACTCGCCGCCCATCTTGCCTTTCAGCGCCGCATACACCGCCTGGTGCTGCGCCACGCGCGTCTTTCCGGCGAATGCGCCGGATGCGATCACCGCCTTGTAATGGTCGCCATCTCCCGCAAGATCGACGATCTCGATGTCGGCGTCGGGAAACGCCTCGCGCAGGAGCGTTTCGATCTCGGCGGCGGGCATTGGCATGGCAGGCCTCGTGGCGTGGATGGAGCGTAGCGGAATCCCCCATTGGTCGATCTGGATCAAGGCCGATTGCTGCGCCCCGCCCAGTCTGACCGCCGCGCCGTAGGAGGGCGAGAATGCGGATGATCGTGTGCGGCCTGGCCGCATTTCTCCTGTCAGGCTGCGCGATGCTGACCGCCGAGCGGCCGTTGCTGACGCCGCAGGACCAGGACTCGGCGTTCGCTCTCGCCGGGGGCCTGTGGGCGCACCGCGAGGCGACTTGCGCAGTCGATCCCGCCGCGAGCGGGCCAGAGGTCGAAGACTGCGTGGACTGGGCGCGGATCGCGCGCGAGGCTGATGGAGCCTGGCGCATCGAGTTCCTCGGCGAGGACGATCCGCCGATGCGTCTGGTGATCATGCCGGCGGTGGCGGCGGAGGAAGGGCGTATCGCGCCGCTCTATGTCGCCGAGGCCACGAGCAGCGAGCAGCCCGAACCCGCCTATGCCCTCATCGCGCCGCGCGGCGACCTCGCAACGCCCGTGCGCCGCGTCGCCTTCGATGCGATTGCATGCGCGCCGCTCCTGCGCGAAGGCGCGCCGGCCGACATCACCTTCACGCGCGGCGAGGACGGTCGCGTCACCGGCTGCACCGCGAAGACGAAGGACGCTGTCCGCGACGCCGCCCGCCGCGCCGTGTTCGACGCGCTGACAGAGCTGGGCGACGACGAACTGGTTTGGGTGCGGGAGTAGGCTGGACCGAGCGAACGCAAATCCGCCATGGAGGCGCGACACTCTGCGGATTTCCATGATCTGAAACGACGGAGCCCTTCGCATTTACGATTACCTGCGGCGCCCCTACTTCTCCGCCGCGCGCGTTTCGCCCCACCTGAACACGAATGTCATGACGCAGACCGCGAGATAGGTCATCGCGAAACCTGCGAAGAGACTGAAGACAACGAGGCCGTCGACCGTGACCGTCTCTCGAATGAAGTTGTCCATTGACCAAGGCTCGAAAAACGGCAGGTCTGGTTCGCTACGGGCATTGTTGAGAAGCGCCTTGCCCGCTTTTGTCAACGGTCGTTCGGCGTCGAGGTCGGCGAGGTGATCGACAAGACCTGCCTGCGCCCGTCGCGCGCCGACAAAGATCATCAGCAGCATGGCGAGCACAGAGGAAAAGAATGCGAAGGCGCCGATGCGTACGCCAAGACTGGCCCGGCGAATGAAATAGTTGAGCGCGGCGATGTAGACCGAAACGATAGTGAAGAAGACCGAAACGCCGGAAAGAAGCAGGCTTGTGAAGCCTATCAACTGGCTCACAGTCTGTGCTTCGCTGATGCCCTCGTTCATGGCGCACTTCCTCAACGGCCGCACGGATGTCGAAACAGTATGCGTGCGGTGTCCGCCCTCCTTGATCTTGCGCAACGGGCCTTCGGGGCGCCGTGGTTCGTGTCGGCCGGTGCGGTGAGCGGAGGAGCGGCCTGCGGCCTGGATCCTCGCCTGGCAGGTTGCTCGCGAAGAGGCGGGCGCCGCTAGGCGACCTTGCCCATGTAGTTGGGCATCCAGCCCTCCCACGCCGCGCGCAGATCGTCGAGATCGATGGCCTGGTCGCCGAAGGCGATCTCGCAACCGCCGACGACGCCGACAGGCTCCGCCGCGACGCCCGCTTCGTCGGCGGTGGTGTAGATGAACTCCGCTTCGGCGGCGGGTACGGCGATGAGGTAGCGCGCCTGATCCTCGCCCCAGAGCCACGCCGTCGCGTCGATGTCGCGACGCGGCTCCAGATAGACGCCGATATCGTTGGCGAGCGCGAGGTCCGCGACCGCCGCCGCAAGGCCGCCGTCGGAGAGATCGTGCACCACGCGCGCGAAGCCGTCGCGGATGAGGCCGCGCACGAGGTCGCCGTTCTTCTTTTCAAGCGCGAGATCGACGACCGGCGGCGCGCCGTCCTCGCGGCCGTGCACTTCGCGCAGATACATCGACGCGCCGAGTTCGCCTTTGGTCGCGCCGATCAGCACGAGTACGTCGCCCTCGCGCATGCCCATGAATCCCGCGCGCGCGCTCATGTCGTCCATCAGGCCGACGCCGCCGATGGCGGGCGTGGGCGGGATCGCGGCGCCATTGGTCTCGTTGTAAAGCGAGACGTTGCCGCTCACGACGGGGAAGTCGAGCGCGCGGCACGCTTCCGCCATGCCTTCGATGGCGGCCACGATCTGGCCCATGACCTCGGGCTTCTGCGGATTGCCGAAGTTGAGATTGTCCGTCACCGCGAGCGGCGTGGCGCCGACGGCGGAGAGGTTGCGCCAGCATTCCGCGATCGCCTGCTTGCCGCCTTCGTAGGGATCGGCCTGCACGTAGCGGGGCGTCACGTCGCAGGAAATCGCCAGCGCACGGTTCGATCCGTGCACGCGCACGATCGCGGCGTCGGCGGCGCCGGAGGCGGCCACAGTGTCGGCCATCACGTCGCGGTCATACTGCTCCCAGAGCCAGCGCTTGGACGCCATATCCGGCGCCGACATCACCTTCAACAGCGCATCAGGAAATGCGACGGGCGGAACCTGCGGCTGTGCAGTCTTTCCCGCAATGCGCGCCGGCATCACGAAGGGGCGCTCGTACTTCGGCGCTTCGTCCGCGAGGGGGCCGAGTGGCAGATCGCACGCAACCTCGCCCTTCCACGTCAGCACGAGGCGCCCCGAGTCCGTGGTCTTGCCGATCACCGCGGCGTCGAGGCCCCATTTTTCGAAAATGCGCCGCGCTTCCGGCTCGCGGCCGGGCTTCAGCGTCATGAGCATCCGCTCCTGACTTTCCGAGAGCATGAACTCGTAGGGGCTCATGCCCGTCTCGCGCGCGGGGATGGCGTCGATGTCGAGTTCGATGCCGGAGCCGCCCTTGGACGCCATTTCCACCGACGAAGACGTGAGTCCCGCCGCGCCCATGTCCTGGATGCCGATGATGGCGTCGGACTCCATCAGCTCAAGGCAGGCCTCGATGAGGAGCTTCTCGAGGAAGGGGTCGCCAACCTGCACGGTCGGGCGGCTCTCCTCGGTGTCGTCGCCGAATTCCGTCGAGGCCATCGTCGCGCCGTGGATGCCGTCGCGGCCCGTCTTGGCGCCCACATAGACGACCGGGCTCCCCGGCCCGCCGGCGGCGGATGTGAAGATGCGATCCTTGCGGGCCAGCCCCACGCACATGGCGTTGACGAGGATGTTGCCGTTGTAACCCGGGTGGAAGTTGGTCTCTCCGCCGAGCGTGGGCACGCCGACGCAGTTGCCGTAGCCGCCGATCCCCCTGACGACTCCGTCAACGAGCCGCCGCGTCCTGGGATGGGCAGGATCGCCGAAGCGCAGCGCGTTGAAGAGGGCGACCGGCCGGGCGCCCATCGTGAACACGTCGCGCAGGATGCCGCCCACCCCGGTCGCCGCGCCCTGATAGGGCTCGATGTAGGAGGGGTGGTTGTGGCTCTCCATCTTGAAGATGCAGG
>CAZGYQ010000047.1:0-25412 GCA_964530695.1 uncultured Caulobacteraceae bacterium | reverse complement strand
CGCCGGATGTCGGCCGACGGCGCACGAGGCCGGTCAGACGTTAGGATCGTGGATCGCGAGGGTCGATGTCGGCGGGGTAAGGGTTGGCGTGTACTTCTCGCCCCGCGTCCAGGCATCGACCATATTCGCCCATTCCTGCAACATGTGCCGGCGATGCGGCTCATATTCGGCCTTGTTGTAGACGCCGCGTGAAGAGCGGTTGTCCTCATGCGCCAGGCACTTCTCGATCCAGTCGCTGTTGAAGCCCGCCTCATTCAGAAGTGTTGAGCCGGTGCGCCGCAGATCGTGAACCGTGAACGGCGCGAGCGGAAGATTTTCCTTTTTGGCGAGTTCGGCAATCGCCGTCGTGACGCGATTGAACGTCGCCCGCGACATCGGCTCATTAGCCTCGTAGCGCGAGGGCAAAAGATAGCGCGAATTGCCGGCGCAGGTCTTGAGCGCGACCATGATGTCGAGCGACTGCCGCGACAGATACACATTGTGCGGCTTCTTGCGCTTCATCCGCTCCTTGCTGATCGACCAGACCGCATTCTCGAAATCGACCTCGGCCCAGACGGCGTCTTGCAGCTCGCTCTTGCGGACCATGGTAAGCAGGATCAGCTTCAGCCCGAGGCGGATCGTCGGCAGTGTCGCGACCCGCTCAAGCAGGGACAGCATGATGCGGATTTCACCGGGCGACAGCGCCCGGTCGCGCACCTCGAACTGCGCGATCGACGCCGGGCCCACTTCGTCGGCGGGATTGGCGACCTTCTCACCGTGCAGAATAGCGAAGCCGTAGATCTGCTTGACGATATCGCGCACGTGGATGGCGGTGGCCGGGGCGCCGCGATCCTTCACGCGCGCGCAGAGCACGCGAAGATCGTCCGGGCCGATCTCCGCCAAGAGGCGGTTCTTCCATTCTGGATGAATGTCGCGCTCGTAGATCGCGCGGCGCATGGCGCGCGTGCTATCCGCCATGCGTGCTTGCTTGAAGTAGCGCAGCCCGACCTCGCCGAACCTGTCGGCATCGACGAGTTTGCGCTTTTCCTTTTGCTTCTTGATGGCCGGCGACTGGCCGTCGCTCAAAAGCTGGCGCGCCTCCGCACACTTGGTTCGGGCCTCTGATAACGAGAGGCCGCCAGCATCAGGCGCGTACTTGCCGATGGTGAGCGTCTCGCGCCGGCCGTTGAAACGATAGTCGTACCGGAACGTGATGAGCCCCGAGGTGGCCACCAGCGCGTACATACCGTCACGGTCCCCGACCTTATAGATTTTCTCCTTTGGTTTCATCTTCTTGAGTGCAAGGTCGGTCAGCACGAGCGGCCCCTTCTGGCGCAATTTTTCGAGTTCTCCAGCCCATTTTTACCGTCAGCAAAAACACCGTCAAGTTTTGCTTTTTATCACGTTATTTCCTATACTTAGCCAACATATGCGCGATGCGCTTGAGTTTTGACGCCTGACGGTAAGGGCAAATCTCAGGGTTCGCGCTCGAAGCGATACCGTCAAAAACACCGTCACGTGTTTCCGCTTGGCGCCGAACCCTGGCGATCGGCCCCGAGAGCTATTGTGTTGATTTTATGCGGTATATAGGCTATTCAGCGAATGTTGGCGAATGACGCCAAACCCTCCTGAATCATTCCCACTCAATCGTGCCCGGCGGTTTGCTCGTTACGTCGTAGACGACGCGGTTGACGCCCTTCACTTCGTTGATGATCCGCGTAGCCACACGTCCGAGAAAGTTCATGTCGAAGGAGAAGAAGTCGGCGGTCATGCCGTCGGTGCTAGTGACGGCGCGCAACGCCAGCACGTATTCGTAGGTGCGGCCGTCGCCCATTACGCCGACGGTTTTCACCGGCAGCAGCACGGCGAAGGCCTGCCATATCTGGTCGTAGAGGCCAGCCTTGCGGATCTCGTCGAGATAGATCGCGTCGGCGTCGCGCAGGATATCGAGCTTCTCGGGCGTGATCTCGCCCGGCAGGCGGATGGCGAGCCCCGGCCCCGGGAACGGATGGCGCCCGACGAAGCGCTCCGGCAGGCCGAGTTCGCGGCCGAGCGCGCGCACTTCATCCTTGAACAGTTCGCGCAGCGGCTCGACGAGCTTCATGTTCATGCGCTCAGGCAGGCCACCCACATTGTGGTGCGACTTGATGGTGACGCTCGGGCCGCCGATCGCGCTCACGCTTTCGATCACGTCGGGATAAAGCGTTCCCTGCGCCAGGAAATCTGCGCCGCCAACGCTTCTGGCCCTGTCCTCGAACACATCTATAAAGAGCCTGCCGATCGTCTTGCGCTTCTCTTCCGGGTCGGACACGCCCGTCAGCGCGCCGACGAAGCGTTCGCGCTCGTCAGCATGAATGAGCGGGATATTGTAGTGATCGCGAAAGAGCGTGACGACTTCTTCCGCCTCATCCTTGCGCATCAGGCCGAGGTCGACGAACACGCAGTGCAGCTGATCGCCGATCGCCTCGTGCAGCAACACGGCCGCCACGCTTGAATCGACGCCGCCCGAAAGGCCGCAGATCACGCGGCCCCGGCCGACCTGCGCGCGGATGCGGGCGATGGCTTCATCCTTGAACGCCGCCATCGTCCAGTCGCCTTTGCAGCCGGCGATGCGATGCGTGAAGTTGCGCAGGAGTTTCGCGCCGTCAGGCGTGTGCACGACTTCGGGGTGAAACATCACGCTGTAGAAGTGATATTGCTCATCGACCGCGATGGCGAACGGCGCATTCGGGGACGTGCCAACGACGGTGAAGCCCTGCGGCAGCTGCGTGACGCGGTCGCCGTGGCTCATCCAGACCGGGTACTTGCCGCCGACTTCCCAGAAGCCCTCAAAGAGCGGGCTGTCACGCAGGATCTCCACATCCGCGCGGCCGAACTCGCGGGCGTGTCCGCCCTCGACCTTGCCGCCGAGTTGCACGGCCATGGTCTGCTGGCCGTAGCAGATGGCCAGCACCGGCACGCCGAGTTCGAACACCGTCTGCGGCGCCCGCGGGCTCTCGCCTTCGATGACGCTCGCCGGGCCGCCCGAGAGGATCACCGCCTTCGGATTGTACCCTGCGGCGAGCACCTCGGCCGCCTTGTTGTAGGGATGGATCTCGCAATAGACGCCGCTTTCGCGGACGCGCCGCGCGATGAGCTGGGTCACCTGACTGCCGAAATCGACGATCAGGACGCGATCATGTTGAGGCTGGATGGGGGCTTGGGGAGCAGCTGACTGGGCCATGGGCCGAATTGAACTGCGCCGCATGCGCCGTCAACGGGGCGCCAGACGGATGGCCGTTATGCAAATACAGCCAGGCGCAAAAAACAAGGGCGGATCGACCGAAGCCGACCCGCCCTGCCTTCAGTTCCGGTCGCGACGCCTAGGCGGCGTCACGCTCAGCAGCTCAGACAGCAGAGAGCTGTCCCGCCGACATCTTGCCGGAGCGCTGGTCCTTCTCAAGTTCGAAGGAGATCTTTTGACCTTCCTTCAGCGTGTTGAAGCCGGCGCGCTCAACGGCCGAAATGTGAACGAACACGTCCGGGCCGCCGTTGTCCGGCTGGATGAAACCAAAGCCCTTGTCCGGGTTGAACCACTTAACAGTACCAACAGTCATTGTAACACCTGGGTAGACATAGTGCGCGCAGCGCTGGATGCGCTGCGTGATCAGATCGGGAATGGCAGAGGAAGGGTCCGGGGCCCGAAGCGTCCGGAAACGCGACAGATCTGGAGAACAACCGAACCAAAAACGATGTCGATGAGGATTGGTACCACGTCCGCTTCAGATAAGCAAATGACGGTCAGTCAACACGGAAATTGTCGCACCGCCAACGGCGTGTCGCGGGTTTGCGTCTGACACGCGACATGGTTGAATCCCCGCGTTGACCTTGCGGATCGCGCCATGGCGGCTATCCACTCCTACCTCGGCTGGAAGGTCGATTTCGCGGCACCGGCCGGCGCACCCGCCATTCTGGGCCCGGATTCAGTCCACTGGCGGATCTACAAGAACCCGATCGCACTTGCTGTCGGCGGCGTCGCGGGCGTGCTGCTGGAATTCGCCGATCCCCGCATCCGTTCCGGCGTCTGGGCCCACTCCACCTTCAAGGCCGACCCGATCGGTCGCTCGCGTCGCACCGGCATGGCGGCGATGGTCGGCGTCTATGGACCCCAGGATGCTGCGCGGCGCGTCATCCAGGGCGTCAACAACATGCACGCGCGGGTGTCCGGCGCGACGGAGGACGGCGAAACCTACCGTGCGCTCGATCCCGAACTGCTGGACTGGGTGAGCGCCACGGCGGGCTTCGGCTTTCTCACCGCGTACGATCGCTTCGTCAGTCCGGTCAGCGCGGCGGACAAGGCGCGCTTCCTTGCGGAGGCCGTTCCCGTTTCACGTCTCTACGGCGTGCGGACGTCGCCGGCCTCGACCGCCGATTTCCTCGCCATGATGGCGCATCTCGCGCCGCGCTTCGAGCCGCATCCGATCGTGCGTGAGTTCCTGTCGATCATCGAGAGCGGTCGCGCAGCGCCGGGCGCGCCGAAAAGCCTCCATCGCCAGCTTGCACGCGCATCCGTGTCGATCCTGCCGCCGCTGGCGCGGGAAAAGCTGCAGCTTGGCCGTGAATACGACCTGACCCCGATGGGCGCCGCCGCGGTCCGTTTTCTCGGCGTTCTCGCCGATCGCATCCCCATCAGGAACGCCCCGCCGGCGCAGGCGTGCGTGCGGCTGGGCTTGCCGGCGGATTTTCTCTACCGGAGCGCGACGGCGCAGGCGCGGCTTGTTGCGGCCCGAGCGAGGCGCCAGGCCGCCACAGAATGAGGCTCACGCAAATCCGGCTGGCATGTGGGGAACGTAGGGTTCCTGCAGGCGCGTGACCTCTTCCGCCGAGAGCTTCACGCTTACCGCTGCGACCGCGTCTTCCAGTTGCCCCGGCTTCGTCGCGCCGACGATGGGTGCGGTCACCTCCGGTTTCGCCAGCAACCACGCCAGCGCGATCTGCGCGCGCGGCAGGCCTCGCTCCTTGGCGATGTCGCCCACGCGATCGATGACCCGGCGGTCGGCCTCCTCGGTGCGGGCATAGAGGACCTTGTCGAAGCGGTCGGTTTCCACGCGCGCGGTCTTCGCATCGGGCTCGCGGGCAAGACGTCCGCGCGCCAGCGGCGACCATGGGATGACGCCAATGCCCTGATCCCTGCACAGCGGCAACATCTCGCGCTCTTCCTCGCGGTAGAGCAGGTTGAGATGGTTCTGCATCGACACGAAGCGCGCCCAGCCGTTCGCCTTCTGGATGGCGAGGGCCTGCATGAACTGCCACGACCACATGCTTGAAGCGCCGATGTAGCGGGCCTTCCCGGCCTTCACAACGTCGTGCAACGCCTCCAGCGTCTCCTCGATCGCCGTTTCATGGTCCCAGCGATGGATCTGGTAGAGATCGACGTAGTCCATGCCGAGGCGGCTGAGGCTGTGGTCGATCTCGGTCAGGATGGCCTTGCGCGAGAGGCCGCGCCCGTTCGGGTCCTTCGGCCGCATCACGCCATGGACCTTGGTGGCGACCACGATCTCGTCACGCGGCGCGAGCGCCCTGAGGTGCTTGCCGGTCACTTCCTCGCTGGCGCCGTCGGAATAGACGTTGGCGGTGTCGAAAAAGTTGATCCCAGCCTCGACCGCCTTCTGGAAATACGCGCGCGCCTCCGCCTCCCCCATGGCCCAGGGGTGCGCGCCCTTGCCGCCGTCGCCATAAGACATGCACCCGAGGCAGATCCGCGAGACCTTCAAGCCGGTGTTTCCCAGACGGACATAATGCATGACAGGCTCCTGAATTGTGGCCTCCACCCTAGCACCCCACTCCCGCTGCGCGACAAGGAGCGCTAGAAGCGGCGCTGAGTCGGAGAGGTAATTCTCATGCGCCGCCGTGACTGCAAGATCGTAGCGACCCTCGGACCCTCGAGCGACCCGCCCGAGCGGATGATGATGGTGATTGAAGCGGGCGTTGACTGCTTCCGCCTCAACTTCAGTCACGGCTCGAAGGACGAGCACGCCAAGCGCGTCGCCACGATCCGCGAGGCCGAGCGCCGCATCGACGCTCCGATCGCGATCATCGCCGACCTGCAGGGGCCGAAGCTCCGCGTCGGCGACTTCGTCGATGGTGGCGTCACGCTGCGCTACAACGACATCGTCACGCTCGAAGCCTCGCGCGAGAAAGGCGACGGCGCGATCATCCGCCTGCCGCATCCCGAAATCGTCGAGACGCTCGAGGTGGGCGACATCCTGAAGCTCGACGACGGCAAGATGCAGCTCACCATCGTTGGCGTGAAGGGCAAGCACCGGGAGGCGCGGGTCGATTTCGGCGGGGTGCTGAAGAACCGCAAGGGCGTGAACGTCCCGTCGCGCCGCATCCCGATTTCCGCACTGACCGACCAGGACAAGGACCATCTCGCCTTCGCGCTCGACCAGGGCGTGGACTACATCGCGCTCTCCTTCGTGCAGTCGGCCGACGACGTACGCGAAGCGCGCGCGCTGATCGGAGACAGGGCGAAGATCATTTCCAAGATTGAAAAGCCCGCCGCACTCGACGACCTCGGCGAGATCACGCAGCTGTCTGACGCAGTCATGGTCGCACGCGGCGATCTCGGCGTCGAATTGCCGCCAGAGCAGGTGCCCATCGCACAGCGTCGGATCATCCGCGTGGCGCGCATTTTCGGGCGCCCCGTCATCGTCGCCACGCACATGCTGGAATCGATGATCGACGCACCGACGCCCACGCGGGCGGAAGCGTCCGACGTCGCCACGGCGGTCTATCAGGGTGCGGACGCGGTGATGCTGTCGGCGGAAAGCGCCGTCGGGCGTCACCCCGCGAGCGCGGTCGCAATCATGGATCGCATCATTCGCGCGGTGGAAAGCGATCCCGACCACTGGTCCAACCTCGCCCGTGACGCCGCGCGACCCGAGCAGACCACCGCCGACGCCATCGCCCAGTCAGCGCACGCGATGGCCGAGGTGCTCGACGCCTCGAAGGTCGTCGCGTACACGGCAACGGGCTCCACGGCCCTGCGCCTTTCACGGGAGCGCCCGCGCTGCGGCATCATCGGCATGACGCCGCGCGTCGAGACCGCCCGCCAGCTCTGCCTCGCGTGGGGCGTGACAAGCGTGGTGACCGAAGACGCATCCGACACGGAAGACATGGTCACCAAGGCCGAAGCCTGCGTGCGCAAGCTCGGCGCGGCGGGAAGGGACGACCGCATCGTCATCACGGCGGGCGTGCCGTTCGGGCGCCCCGGCAAAACCAACATGATCCGGATCGTGCGACTGGAGTAGGTTGCCGTTAACGGAGATAAACCCTGTGTTCAAACACGAAAATTAAGTTCTTGTAGGCATTGTGGCCGTTGGTCATGGTGCGATTTCTGTCCCTCCGGCGACGAACCGCCGCGCGACGACGTCCTGCGGGCGCGCGCTGCGGGGCGCTCTGGCGCGCCAGAGGCGGTAATGTGGCCCTCATCGTCGCGCTATCGATCCCAGGAGCTGTGACGCTTGCGTTTGGCGCGATCGACGTCGCCAGCATCCTGAATGACCGACAAAGGATGCGTTCCATCGCCGAGGCAGCCGCACTGGCCGGCGCGCGCAGCCTGTCGGTCGCGCTGAGCGAAAGCAACGCGCTGGAACAAGCTCAGGCCATGGCGGAGAGCGTCATCTCGGAGTGGCGAAACGCGCCTTCCCTGTCGGTCACCGCCAAGGTCGCGGCGATCTCGGGAGGAACCAAGGGCGTAACTGTGCGCCTCGACGCAGCGCGTCCGTCCCTGTTCGGCGATCTCCTGCCCCCGGGGGGGTGGCATTACTCATCGTCGGCGACAGCGTCATCGGTCGGCATGAAGCCGCTGTGCGTGCTGGCGTTCGACGACGCCCTGAAAAGGAACTTTCTGGTGCGGGACTCCGCGGAAATCCGCGCGCCGGAATGCCTGGTCCACTCGAACGGCGATCTGGAAGTCACCGGCGGGCGTATCGAAGCCGGTCAGACCCAGGCCGTCGGAGCCGCCTCTGGCGACATCGCGCCGGCGCCGATCACGGACGCGCCAGCGGTCGAAGACCCCTTCGCCGACATCGAGATGGCCGTGACCGGTCTGCCGTGCGTCGGCAAAGGCGCCTCTCCGACAGCCCTCCAGATCACTACAGGCGCGCTTACAATCCCGCCCGGCGTGCACTGTGGCTCCATCGTCATTGCCGGCGACGCCGTGGTCACGCTAGCGCCCGGCGAGCACCGGTTTACGCTCGGCTCTCTCGTGATACGCGGCGCCGCGCGACTGCTCGGCGATGATGTCGTGCTGATCTTCGACAGGGAATGGCAGACAAAATTCAAGGAAGACGCCCTGATCAATCTCACCGGGAGGCAATCGGGACCGCTCGCCGGATTTATCATGATGGCCGATCGCGGCAACACGAAGCGTTTCGAGATCGACAGCACGCACGTCGAGCGCCTCGACGGCGTCATCTACGTGCCCGACGCGGAACTGATGGTTTCCGGCAAGAGCGATGTCGCGCGCCAGTCGGACTGGACGGTGATCGTGGCCAACCAGCTCACGCTGACCGGCAACCCGCGACTCTATCTCAACGCCGACTACGCCGGCTCCGACATCGAAGCGCCGCCGGGCGTTGGTCCGCGTCGCGACGCGGTGCGTCTGATCGACTGACGGCTACACCGCCCCCGACGCCGCGTCGGGCGCCGAGGGCTCCTCGCCTTCCACGAAATCGAGAATGTCGCCCGGCTTGCAGTCAAGCGCGGCGCAGATCCGCGAGAGCGTGTCGAAACGCACGCCCTTCACCTTTCCCGTGCGCAGCAGCGAAAGATTGGCTTCGGTGATGCCGATTTCGGCGGCGAGATCCTTCGCGCGCTTCTTGCGCAGCGCCAGCATCACGTCGAGGCGGACGATGACGGGCATGGTCTCAGATGATCTGGTCCGCGTCGGCCTTTATCTCGACCGCGAGCGCCCAGATGCGCCCGAACAGCACCACCGCGCCGCCGAGCGCGCTGAGCACGATGGCCCATCCTTCCAGTGCAAAGTCGAGGCCGCCCGTATGCGCTACCCACGCCTTGATCGTGGGAACCATCACCACTTCGGCGAAACCGCACCAGCCCATGGCGGACCCGATCTCGCCGACCCCGGCCGCGTTGGCGGCCGTGAACACCTCGCCGTCCGCCACGCGCCCGAATACGCGCTGCGCGCTCCAGAGGCCACTGAGTAGTATGATGATCGGCAACGCCTCGATCACGTTGTCGCGGATGCCGCCGAGCAACTGCGGCGCCGCCGCCGTTCCCTGAAACAGACGAATGAGCGGACCGGCGACCACATCGCCCACGATGCTCGTCGCGGCGAGCGCGAGGACGATGAAGACAAGCGCCTGCGTTTCGCGACCGCGCCTGCGGATGTCGGCGATGTCCGCGCCAGTTGGAAGTGTCATGACGCCCATCACACGATCTCGTCGTTTTCCTGCTTCAGCGCCGCGGCGACCTCGACGACGTTGCGCACCACGCGCGAGATGAGCGTCAGCAGCAGCCCCAGCCCGGCGAGCGCCATGTATCCGGCGTCCCAGTCCACCCGCACGCCGACCGAGCCTTCGATCCATTCCTCAAGCGTCGGCGCGATGAAGATCGCCAGCACCGACGCCGACAGCAGCGCATCGCCGACGCGTCCGAGCATCTGCATGGTCGCAGGTCCCCACACTTCGCCCTTGGCGAGGCGTCCGAGATAGCTGCGCGTTTCGGCCAGCCCCCAGATCAGCGCAATCGCGGGCGAGGCCTGAAGCAGGTTGCGCCCGGCGTCGCGCAGCATCTCGTCGATCGGCGGGCCTTCCTCGCCGGCTCCGAACATCAACGGCTCAAGGAGACCGTTGCCGACCAGCACCAGGATCGCGCCGACCAGCAGCGCCGTCGCCAGCGGCTCCAGCCGGCTCGCCTCGGCCGCGGCGCGGACGACCGCGTCTTCCCACTTCTGTTGCCGCATGGCCCCCTCTCAAGTATGACGGCAACTAATTATCGCCTTGCAATAATTTCGTCAAGCCCGGTCCCACGCGGTTAGGGCTCCGTCAACGCTTCGGGGCATGTCATGATGCGTCAAAGAGATTCGCACGCATGCCGTTGATCACCCATGCCTTGCTCTACGCGGGCTACACGCTTCTGGCGCTGACGACCGGCCTCGCGCTGGCGCAGGTCGGCGGGTCGACGCCCGGCGAAGCGACCATCGGCGCGCTCGCCCTCTTCTGCGCGCTGGCGCTGACCCATGCCGGCCTTTCGGCGGCGCATGCGGCGGGCGCGGTCGGGCGTACGGAAAAGAAGATCAAGGCCGACATGGACAAGCTGCGCGCCGCGCATCGCGAGGTCGTGGCGGAAATGGACGCCATGGGCGACCGCATCGACCGCATCGACAATGCGGTGACGGAAGTTGCGCACCGCGCCGTCGAGCCGCCGCGCGAACCCGAGGTCAAGCTCATCGACCGCATCGTCGACAAGCTCGGCCGGCAGATGGATCAGCGCATCAGCGAGATCACGCGCATCGCAGGCCCCGCGCCGAGCCGCGCGCGCGGGCCCATCGACATGGTGCGCGAGGCGCTCGACGAAAATCGCGTGGAGCTGCACCTTCAGCCCATCGTCGCGCTGCCGCAGCGCAAGAGCGTGTTCTACGAGGGCTTCACGCGCCTGAAGGACGAGAACGGCCGCCTGATGATGCCGGGCGATTTCATACCCGCGGCCGAGAAGGCCGGGCTCATGCCGCTGATCGACAATATGCTGCTGTTCCGCTGCGTGCAGATCACCAAGAAGCTCGCGCAGAAGGACCGCCGCGTCGCCATCTTCTGCAACATCACGCCGCGCGCGCTGTCCGACGACGCGTTCTTCCCACAGTTCCTCGACTTCCTGCGCGAGCATCGCGACATGGCGGGCGCGGTGATCTTCGAGATCCCGCAGGACGCGTTCGAGGCGCGCACGAGCGTGGAAGCGCGCGCGATGGCCAAGCTCGCCGACCTCGGCTACCGCTTCTCCATCGACAAGGTCACGCGGCTCGACATCGACATCGTCGACCTGGAGCGCGCGGGCGTGCGCTACTTCAAGGTTCCGGGCAAGCTGCTGATCGACGGCCTGATCCACGAAGGCGTCCGCCCGAAATCCAGCATCACCCGCGAGATCGCCGCCAACGACGTGGCCGCGGTGTTCATCCGCTACGGCATCGACATCATCGCCGAGCGCATCGAGGACGAGGCGAGCGTCGCCGACATCCTCGAACTTGAGATTCCCTACGCACAAGGCCACCTGTTCGGCGCCCCGCGCGCGATCAAGGAAAGCCTGATGGAGGAGACGGCGCCGCCGCCGGGGATGTTTGGGCGGGAACGGGGGGCGGCCTAGCAACAGGGAGAAACCGAACGCGCATGGCCTATAACAAACTGTCCGCCATGGTAGCGGGCGACAATGCGGCGACCCGTTCCGTGCTTTCCTCCTTGCTGCTTGGGCTTGGCGTCGGTGATGTCCGCCAGGCGCGGGACGGAAGCGAGGCCTTCCGCCAGATCTGCGCGCGATCGCCTGATTTCGTGCTGCTCGACTTTGAACTCGATGGCGACGCAATGGCCACCCTTGAGCAGATCCGCTGCTCGCCCGACAGCCCGCGCCCAAACCTGCCCGTCGGCATCACAGTCGCCGTTGTGACCCAGGCCAGCATCGAAGCCATGAAGCGCGCGGGTGTAAGTGGCGTCCTTTTGAAGCCGGTTTCGTCCAGGCAGCTCTCCGCCTGCATCCAGTCACTCTTGAGCGACCAGGGCTCTTCGGTTTCGGCCGACAGGACTCCGGGATCGGATCTGCGCCCAGACGCGCACAATGATGTCCGCGACCCCGTGCGCCAAGAGGACAATTCCTCGACGGACGAGACCTGAAGCAACCAATTGACGTGCGCGACCGCCGCGCCACACGCCCACCCTCTCGGCGCGACAGGCACTGTCGCCGCCGCCCTTTCCGCGACACCGAACATGGGCCCGTCGCACGCCGCGCGCTAGACTGGGCGGATGTTCGCCCTCTCGCCCGACCTCGCCCGCAGCGCGACCGCCTTTCTCGACCTGCCGCTGTGCAGCGTCCTGCTCAAGGAGGATGCGCGCTGGCCGTGGCTGCTGCTCGTGCCGCGCGTGGCGGGCGCGAGCGAGATCACCGACCTCGATGAACGCGACGCGACGCGACTGATGGCCGAAGTCCGCGCCGCCGCGCGCGCGGTCGCCGCAGAGCCGGGCGTGACGCGCACGAACATCGGCGCGCTCGGCAACATCGCGCCGCAACTCCACGTGCACGTGATCGGCCGCTGGAGCGGCGACCCGGCGTGGCCCGGGCCCGTGTGGGGCGTGGACGGAAAGATCGCCTATGCAGATGGCGCGCGCGCGACCCTCATGGCGCGGCTTTCCGGGAAGTTGCGCGACTGAGAACCTCAGCCCGGCGGATCTTCGCCGAGGACCTTGAGGTCGCCCATCGTCATGAACACGACCGGACCTTCCGTCGGCCCCCGATAGGCGCCTTGCGCTGCGTTGACCTTCATCGCCACCGCCGTCAGGCGCCACGCCTCAGCTTCGCTCACCCGCACCTGCCGGGCGGTGAGATCGCGCACTTCGTGGGCGTCGCCGAACCAGCGCGTGCGTTCCGCATCGGCCCGGCAGCGCGTGTGCACGCTGGGGTGGTCCCAGCCCCACGTGAACATCTCATTCTTCGGATTCCATGAGCCGATGATCTGCACCGGCGCGCGCACCAGCGCGCCGTCCGCGCGCTCGAATTCAATGAGGCCGGCTTCCTGGTTCACACGCCATGTGGCGTCGGTGAGCTTCAGCCGGCGCGCCATCTCGCCCTGACGAATGCGCAGGTCAGCCCACGCCTGCGCCCAGTAGAGCTCGACGTCGACCTGCTCGCCGCCCCATGGCGAGAGGGCTTCGTGCGTGTCTTTTCCGGGCATGAGGCGCCGCATCCAGCGCATGAACTCACCTCTGCTTTCCCTCGCCGCACCGTATCGACGCGGTGAATAAACCAGTTCGCGCAGGAGGTGAACCGGGAGAACGTCACGATCTTCAGGTTTCGTTCTCGTCGATCTCATCGCCGCCCGGTCTGGCTTTTTTGCGACCGCCGCGGCCCACGGTGAGCGCCTTGATGGCGCCGCGCAGGGTGCGCACTTCCTGTTCTGTAAGGCGCGCCTTGAGAAAGATGTTGCGCAGGTTCTGGCGCATCAGCGGCGCCTTCTCCGGCGGATGATAGAAGCGCCCGATATCCAGTTCGGTCTCGAAATGATTCATCAGGCCGTCGATCTCGGCCTGCACCGCCGGCGGCGACTGCGAGTCCTGAAACCATGCCGGGCGCGTCGTGTCCTGTCGCGCCTCGCCAAGCGCGAACGCCATCACCGCCACCGCGTTCGCAAGATTGAGCGAGGCGAACCCCGGATTGACCGGCAGCGTGACGATTGCGTCCGCGCGCGAGACCTCGTCGCTCGTCATGCCCGTCGCCTCGGCGCCGAACAGGATGACGGGCCGTTCGCCCGCATCGATCGCCGCATACACGTTCGCCGCCGCCTCGCGCGCGCCCCACACGGGTTTTTCCATGTCGCGCGGTCGCGCCGTCGCGGCTATCACCAGTGTCGCATCCGCAAGCGCGTCCTCAAGCCGCCACTCGACCCGCGCACCATCGAGCACGCGATCCGCGCCGGACGCCACCATCTGCGCCTTGGGATTGGGCCAGCGGTCGCGCGGCTCCACCAGCCGCAGGCTCACCAGACCGAAATTGAGCATCACACGCGCAACCGCGCCGATGTTTTCCCCCATCTGGGGACGCACAAGGCAAATGGCCGGCCAGACCTGTTCAATGGCTGGCGGCATGTCTCTCGCACGTGTCATGATGAAATCATGGCAACACGTGCGCTTGGCATGTGGCGTTGCCGATGGCGCGCGCTAGAGAGGAAGCGGGATCTGGGCGTAGTCAGCGGAAAATACATGAGCCAGGCGTTCATTTCCTATCACCACGCCCAGCGCAAGCTTGCACGCCTCATCGCCCACCGTATCGCCGCCGACGGTCACTCCGTCTGGTGGGACCGGAGCGACCGCCCTGGCGACAGCTGGAGCGAAGCGGTGTCGAGCGCACTCGCGCACAGCGCCTGCGTCATCGTCATCTGGTCAAAGCAGGCCGCGCACTCGCCGGCCGTCCTCGGAGAGGCGACCGCCGGCTTCGGACGCGGCGCGCTGATTTCAATCACCTCGGACAAGACCCCGCCGCCATCGCCCTTCGACACCGCACCAACGATCGACATGCAGGACTGGGAAGGCGATTCCATCGACGTCGCATGGATACGACTGCGCGAGCCTGTCCGTGCGAAGATGCAGATCGCCGAGGTCAAGCACGTCGAGGGCCAGCCTCTGCCGCCGCAACGTCCCCCGCCGCCGCCGCAACGCCCCCCTTACTATAGCGCGCCGTTGTCCCTCCCTCCCTCCATGCCCGAGGAGAAACGCGGGCCGTCCGCGGCATCCGCGCTTCTGGTCCTGGCGATTGGCGGCCTCGCGGCGGCCGGCTGGTACTTCCGCGATGAACTCCGGCAGGAAACTGCGCGCTGGCAGGCGGCGCTCCAGCCAGAATCCCAAATCGCGACGATCCCGCAAGCGCCGACCGAGCCCCCCTTGGCCGGGCGCGCGACTGTGGCTGACGCCTCTCTCCCTGTCGACGATATGGCGGCCGCAGATGCGCCCGCGGCCCAAAACCAGACCTCGCCCCCGGTCGCGGAAACCGTCATGACGCCCGTCGCCGCTCCGGCCGGCCATACCCCCGACGACAGGCCCGGTTGGGATGACGGATGGGTGCCGCCGCCGGTATTGCGCCAGATACCGCGCGCGCCAGTCGAACCGGACCCCCCATTCGCAGACGCCGAGCCCTCGCCCGTCATGGCGAACACGCAGGCGGCCGTCGTCGTCACGGCCCCGCCGTCCGCACCGGCCGCGGTGCACAGGATCAACCTCCGGCAAGGCCGTTTCGTAGACATCGACGCCGCCGACCCGGCCCATCGGACAGACATCTGGTTCGCTCCCGACCGCTCAGGCGACGGGCTCTACCTAGGCGTCACAAACGGCGCCCGTATGCGGGTGGTGTCCATCAACAGGGCGACCAAGGCGGAATGCTCCCGCAGCGGCGCCGTTATGCGGCGGACGCCCATCGGCGCCCGGGAACTGGCGCGCGGGTTGGGCGTGTGCGTCCGCACCAGCGCCAACGAAATCCGGGTCGTTCACGTGGAGGGCATCGAAGGCTCGGGGCGCGAAAAAGTCCTGCGCCTGCGGATCGCGCCTCGCTGACATCGCGCGACCCCGGTCACGCCGATCCCCTCCGCAAAATGCTGTGCTACTCTGCGCTGCCATGACCTAGGGGGTCTGCCATGACCGACGTGTTCATTTCCTATTCCCGCGACGATCGCAACAAGGTCCGGCTCATAGCGCATGGCCTCGCCGCTGAGGGGTTCGCGGTCTGGTGGGACCCCGAGATCCGGCCCGGCAAGAAGTGGAACGACGCCATCCGGCGAGCCCTCGACAACGCCGCCGCCGTGGTCACTGTCTGGTCGCCGAAATCCGTCAAGTCGGACTGGGTCGTGGCCGAGACGCAGCACGGCCACGCGCGCAAGGCGTTCGTGCCGGTCATGATCGGGAACTGCGCGCCGCCCATTCCCTACAACATGATTCAGACCGCCGATCTCGCGCGCTGGCGCGGCGACGCCGACGACGCGGAGTGGGTGGCGGTCCTTCAACAGGTGCGGGCGCTGGTGGAGGCAAAGCGGCGCCTTCTCGCAGGCGCGCCGCCGCCCGGCGAAGCGCACGGCGCGGAAGGTCGCGGTTACGCTTCCGCCGCCGGGCAGGCTGAAAGCGTCGGTCGCTATTCTGCATCCGCAACGCGCGGAAAAATGGCGCCGCGCGCGTCGCGCCTGGCGATGGGCGCGGTCATCGCGACCGTCGTCATCACCGGGGGTCTGTGGTTTGGCCAAGGCCTGCTGACCGAAACCGGCGTGCTTGCGCCACCGCCGCATAGCCTTCCCGCGCCGGCCCCTGAGGCCCCGGCGATCACCCCGAGCGCGCCGACCGCGACCCCAGAGCCCTCCGCTCCCCCGGCTTCGACTTCTATCCCTTCCCCGGGCGTCACGCCGCCGCCCCCGAGCCTGCCCGAAGACAAGCCGGCTGCGCCTTTGCCCCCCGCGACGCCCCCGCGCACCGACGATCGCGCCGCACTGGGCTCTCTCGACGACTGCGCGCAGGCGTTTGCGCGCCTGTGCCCGCGTGCGCCGGCGAACGCCTCGCCAGTCGGATTTCGGGCGGATGCCGGGCTGGCCGGGGCCGAACGGCGCTTCCTGACCGCGTTGCAGTTCGACCTCTCAAGCCCCTTCGACGCGAACGCCGCAGGCGCCTGCAAATCACGCCTCGACCAGGTGTCGGCATCCAGCCGGCGCGCGACGGGCGGCGGCGGCTCGATCCTCTCGCAGGCCTGTAACGGGCTTTCCTGGCCTGCAGTCGCCGCAACACCGGCGACGACGCCGCCGCCCCAGAGAACGCCGGGCGTCACTTCAACGGCCCCAACGCAACCAACGACGCCCGCTACGGTCGATGTTCGCGCGCTTGACGATTGCGCCACACGGCTCGCGCGCCTGTGCCCCGCGCCTCAACCTACAGCCGAATTTACAGTCGATGGCCGACTTTCCCGCCAGGAGGCGACCCTTGTGGCGGCCATCGCTCCCAACGCAACGACGGATGTTGACCGCCTGAAATCCTGCGCGGCGGCGGCGGCGAGCCTCCAACAACTGAGTCCGGAGCGCCGCTCAGCCGGCAGCTTTGGTCAAGCGTGCCGAAGCGTCGGGCCGCTGCCCCTCAACCCCGCGGTGTTGAAGACAATCCAGCCCCGCACGGCGGTCGTCGCGCCCCAACAGCAACAGCCCGTCCCGCCAAGGTAGGCGCAAGCGCGCGCTATTACTGCCACACGGCGTCACTTTAGTATTCTGAGTTAAACCGAATCGTAGCGGAGATGCGTTCTAATAGCCGGCAATGTGACGAACGAGAGGAAACAGCCGTGTGGACCAGCGTGATACGCGCAATCAGCCGCTTCTTCTCCCCTTCGGCGGATGATTTCGGGGCCCGGCTGGTCTCGCACTACGGGCTGGACGCCTGATCGCCACCTGAAACACCGCTCACGGGTCTTGCGTTACCCGCCCGGCGGCGCGCCGGCGACAAAGCTTTCCACAAGGCTCCCGGCCACCAGCCGCCAACCGTCCACGAGGACGAAGAAGATCAGCTTGAACGGCAAGCTGATGGTCACCGGCGGGACCATCATCATCCCCATGCTCATGAGCAGTGACGACACCACGAGGTCGATCACCAGGAACGGGATGAAAAGCATGAACCCGATCTCGAAGGCGCGCCGCAGCTCGGAGATCATGAACGCCGGGATGACCACGTGGATGGGCGTGTCCTCGGCCTTCTGCGGCGCGGGGTCGAGCTTGGCCATATCGATGAAGAGCCCGAGGTCTTCCTGGCGCGTGTGCGCCAGCATGAACCCTTTCACCGGCTCGGCGATGCGCGGAAACCCTTCGGTGAGGGTCATCTCCTGATCCATAACCGGCTTGACGCCGCTTTCCCAGGCGGCCTGCCAGGTCGGCTGCATCACGAACGCCGTCAGGAACAGCGCCAGCGACACGATCACCGCGTTCGGCGGAGCCTGTTGCAGGCCGATCGCCGTCCGCAGCAGGGACAGCACCACCACGATCCGGATGAAGCTCGTGGTCATGATGAGCACGGACGGGGCGATCGACAGCACCGTGACCAGCGCCATCAACTGCAGGATGCGCTCTGTCAGCCCGCCGCCGCTGCCGAGGTCGATGTTGATCGCGGGCGCCGCCTCCTGCGCGTGCGCGACGCCGGGCAGAAAGACGAGCCCCGCCGCGACGACGAGCGACGCGGCCAGGGGCGCAAACCACGAAAGGCGAGACCGGTGTATCACTGCGCGGACTCCTCCGGCGATTCCGGCGGAGACGAAACTACGTCCGGCGCCGCGGCGGTGCGCCCCAGCGCCCGCTCTCCGAATGGCGACAGCAGAAGGACGTGATCCTCCGAATCAACGCGCACGATCACGACGCTGCGGCGCGGATCGAGCATCAATCGCTCCATCACGCGCATTCGCCGCACCTGCCCCACGCCCGCGTCCTGCAACATGCCCAGCCGACGCGCGCCAAGCGCCGCAAGTCCAATGAGCGCAAGGGTTGCAGCGAGGGCGACAAGGGCGCGAACCCAGTCGAGAATGTCCATTCTGGACGCTCCGTTCGACGCGCCCGATGGTCCGGGCGGCGGCAGTAAACGCCCGGTTAACCACGTTCGGTGAGTCTCGCCAGCGTGAGCATCGGCGATACCCCCTACTTCGCGCTGTTACGGGCGCGCCTCGATTTCCTCGGCGACCGGCAACGGCTCATCGCGGAGAACATCGCCAATGCCGCGACCCCCGGCTACACGCCGCGCGATCTCGATTCGGCCGCCTTCGAGCGCGCCGTCGAACGCGCCGCGAAAGGCGGCGACATGACGCGAATTCCCATCGCCCGCGCTGTCTCGCGCCCCGACAGCGAAACGACGCTCGACGGCAACTCCGTGGTGCTTGAGGATCAGGCCCAGCGCGCAATGGAAACGCGCATGGCGTTCGAAACCGGGCTTTCGCTCTACCAGAAAGGCCTGCAGCTCATGCGCATGGCCGCTCGGCCCCCGGGCCGTTGAGACGAGAGAGGTAGTTTCTCATGGGCGATGACATTCGCGCGACGATGGCGGCGGCGAGTTCGGGACTGCGCGCGCAGACGCTACGCATGCGGATTGCTGCGGAGAACGTCGCCAACGCCAACTCGACCGCCGAGACCCCGGGAGGCGATCCCTACCGTCGGCGGATGCCGGTGCTTGAGGAACGCCGCCTTGCCGACGGCGTGCGCGGCGTGCGCGTGACCGGCGCCGTCGACGATCCCGCTGCGTTCCGGATGCAGTACAATCCAACCCATCCCGCCGCCGACGCGTCCGGGTACGTCAAGCTGCCAAACGTCGACTCGCTGACCGAAATGATGGACCTGCGCGAAGCGACGCGGGCCTATGAAGCCAACCTCAACATGATCGAGAACGCCCGCGCGATGACGACACGTGCGCTCGATCTCCTGCGTCGCTAGAGGAAGATTAGACCATGGCCGTCGATCCGCTCTCAGCCTCACGGGCCTACATGGATGTCGCGCGCGCCGCGCAACGCGCGGCGGCCGGCGGCGGCGCGGAGGACAAGCTCGATTTCGGCCAGATGGTGCAGAACGCCATCGGCGATGCGGCGGGCGCTGCAAAGAACGCCGAGCAGGCAGGCATGGCGGCGGCGGCCGGTCGCGCCGACATCGTCAATGTGGTGACCGCTATCGCGCAGGCGGAATCGACGCTTGAGACCGTGATGGCCGTCCGCGATCAGGTTATTCAAGCGTACCAGGAAATCCTGCGGATGCCGATCTAGGCTGGTATGTCGGCAGGCCTCAGGCCCAGCGCAACGGTCGCGGCTCGCATACCCTCGTGGCGCGCGCCCATATCGTCGACCAGATGCGCATGCGTCGGGATGTTCAAAAGGCCCTTGTCCATGCTGTCGAGCGCGATCTCGGCGCAGCGTACCGGCATCAGCAATCCCAATGCAGGCGTCGCCTTCGGGGGATCGGGAATGGCATTCGATGTCAGCCCCGCTTAGACGGCGCCCGGCAGCAAGACGTGCAGATAGAGAGGCGCGGCGGCGAGTTCATCGCGTAACCACTCCGCCATAATCAGCACGCCGTGCTTCGTCGCCGCGTAGAGACCGAGCCCCGCGCCTTTCACCGCCGACGGCGCGTTGAGGGAGTTTTCCGAAGCGGCGCCAATCATGCGACCGCGACGACACGTGCGCCGCGCGCGACGATCGCTTGCGCCAACGCGCGACCAATGCCTGGCGCGGCGCCGCGGTTCCCAACACTGTCTTGCCTGCATGGTCGATCATCGCCGCCTCGCAGTCAGGTGACGCACGGCTCCGCGCGCAGGTGGCGTTTCGTCGAGGCGGGATACTTGGTCAGCAACGCCGCGCTGCGAGTCGGACGTGCAAAAAGAAGACCGCCGCAGTTCGGGCAATTGCCGTCGAGGTCTTCGCCGCACGGGATGCAGAACGTGCATTCGAACGAGCAGATCAGCGCGCCGGATTTCTCCGGCGCCAGATCAACGTCGCAGCACTCGCAGTTGGGGCGCAACTCAAGCATCCGCTTGTCCTCAGGCGGCGTTGGGCATCGACAGGTTGGTGAACTTCTTCACGTGATGATCGACATTGCCGAACTGGGCGTCGATCATCGTCGCGCGCTTGAAGTAGTGGCCGACGCGCATTTCCTCGGTGACGCCCATGCCGCCATGGATCTGCACCGCCGCCTGACCGATGAAGCGGCCGGACTTGCCGATCTGCACCTTTGCTGCGCTGACCGCCTTGGCGCGCTCCGCATCGCTCTCGTCGAGCTTCAGCGTCGCCATGTAAGCCATCGAGATCGACTGCTCGGTCGCCATGAACATGTCGACCATGCGGTGCTGCAACACCTGGAAGGAGCCGATCGCCACGCCGAACTGCTTGCGCTGGCGGGCGTATTCAAGCGTGAGGGAGTGCATCAAGCGGAACGTGCCGACCGCTTCCGCGCAGAGGCCGGCGATCGCTTCGTCCACGACCTTCTCGACGAGCGGCAATGCGCCGTCCGCCGCGCCGATCAGCGCATCCGCGCCGACCGAGACGTTTTCGAAATAGACCTCCGAAGCGCGGAAGCCGTCGATGGTCGCGTAGTCGCGGGTCGTCACGCCCTTGGCGTTCTTCGGTACAATGAACGCGGACACGCCCCTCGCGTCGCGCTGGCCGCCGGCTGTGCGGGCAGTGACGATCAGGTGATCGGCCTGCGGCGCGCCGATGACGACCGCCTTGTGGCCGTTGAGCACGTAACCCGCGCCGTCCTTCTTCGCCGTCGTTGTGAGGTCCGAGAGATTGTACCGGCCCTTCGGCTCCGCATATGCGAAGGCGACGATGCGTTCGCCGCTTGCGATAGCCGCAAGGTGTTCCTGCTTCTGGGCTTCGCTGCCCGCGTATTTCAGGAAGCCGCCGCCGATGACGACGGTCTGCAGCCAGGGTTCGACGACGAGCCCCTTGCCGAACTCTTCCATGATCACGAGCGTATCGACCGGCCCGCCGCCGAGGCCGCCGTATTCTTCCGGCAACGGCGCCGCCATCAGGCCGAGTTCAGCGAACGTCGCCCACGCCTTCTTCGACCAGCCGTCAGCCGACTTCAGGATCGCCTTGCGCTTGTCGAAGTCATATTCGGCGGCGACGAACTTCGCGATGGAGTCGCGGAGCATCGTCTGCTCGTCGGTGAAATTGAAGTCCATGAATTCCTCCCGGGGTTCTTGAAGCTGGCGCCGGCGATCAGAGGCCGAGCACCATCTTTGCGATGATGTTGCGCTGGATCTCGTTCGACCCACCGTAGATCGAGGTCTTGCGCATGTTGAAGTACGAAGGCGCGGTCATTTTCGCGTAGTCGGGACCGACGGCGAAGTCGTTGCCGTCGCCGGCGCTCCGGAAATACGGCATCGTGTAATTGCCCACCGCTTCCATCGCCAGTTCCGTCAGGCGCTGCTGGATCTCGGTGCCCTTCACTTTCAGAAGAGAACTCTCGACACCCGGGCCTTTGCCGGCCTGTTCGTTCGCGAGCACGCGCAGCTCGGTGTATTCCAGCGCCGAAAGGTCGATTTCCAGTTCCGCGATCTTGCGGCGGAAATCGTCGTCGCGGATCAGCGGGCCGCCATCGTCGGCCAGTTCCGCGCGCGCGAGATCCTTCAGCCGCTCGACGCCGCGCTTGGAGCGAGCCACGCCGGCGATGCCGGAGCGTTCGTGCGCGAGCAGGAATTTCGCGCAGGTCCAGCCCTGGTTTTCCTTGCCGACGAGATTTTCGACCGGGACTTCGACGTTATCGAGATAGACATCGTTCACCTCATGCCCGCCGTCGAGCATGATGATCGGACGCACAGTGACGCCCGGCGTCTTCATGTCCACGAGGATGAAGGAGATGCCCTCCTGCTTCTTCGCGTCGGGGTCCGTGCGGCAGAGGAAGAAGCCCCAGTCGGCGTACTGCGCGAGCGTGGTCCAGGTCTTCTGGCCATTGATGACGTACTTGTCTCCCTTACGGACCGCCGTCGTGCGCAGACCGGCGAGATCGGAGCCGGCGCCGGGTTCGGAATAGCCCTGGCACCACCAATCGTCCCCAGACAGGATCCGCGGCAGGAATTTCGCCTTCTGCTCAGGCGTGCCGAACGTGTAGATGACAGGCGCGACCATCGAGAGGCCGAACGGCAAAAGCGGCGTCGTCTCGGCGAGTGCGTTTTCCTCGCCCCAGATGTAGCGTTGCGTCGAGGTCCAGCCTGTGCCGCCGTATTCGACCGGCCAGGCCGGCGCGGACCAGCCCTTCTTGCCGAGGATTTTGTGCCAGGCGAGAAAGTCCTCGCGGTTCATCTTGTCGCGGGATTCGATATCGCGCAGATGCGCTGGGTAGTTGTCGCGAATGAAGGCCCGGACCTCGTCGCGGAACGCAATTTCTTCGGCGGAATATTCTAGGTTCATCAGACCCGGGCCCCTTGTCGACGGCAGGCGGGCGCCTCGCCGTACCGTGACTATGGTGGCCCATGTGCGTCGCATCAAGTTGACGTTTGGGTCATGGAATGATGGCGGCCGCTCAATTGCGGGCGACCGTCGCTCCTTCCACGAAGTAGGAGCAGGCGCGATCCCTGCGGGTTTTCAGGCGGGCGATTTCGGATGGGCTGTCAGCGCCGCGGGCCAGCACGCGGATTTCGCGCGCTTCGTTGTCGGCCTCGACCTTTATCTCATGGAAGGCGCGCGACTTGGCATCCGCAAAACGCGTTTCGAGCGACGCAACGTCAAGCGGATCTTCTTTCAGGGCGGCCAGCCCCGCGTACGCAAGACACCGGTTTGCGCGATTGAATTCGAGGATCGACATGCGCCCCTCGTCGGCGAACGACGGAACGGCCAGCGCGGGCAGCGCGAGCGCGGCGATCATCATGGACTTCAACATGGAATACTCCTCCGGAAATGGGTGACGGGCGATAGCGGACGTCACGTTGCGGAATCGGCCCTCGCCCGGCGGGCGACGACGACAATTTCTTCAGCGACATTTTGGGCGGCGGCGGCAGAGGTCTCGACCGCCGCTTTGGCGGGAGCCGGAACGTCCACGGACGCAATCATCGTCGACACGAGGAACGCTGCGACGACGGGAATGCTGATGACCGCCGTGGCGATTTCGGCCGGTTTCATGACTTGGTCTCCTTGCTCTCAAGGCGCCGACCGCGACCATCGCGTCGGCCCCTCGTTCATCCGATGCAGGCAGGCCCGTGTTTAGACGCATGACTTCATCGAATTTCGATGTTATCGATATACGATATGGATCGTCGTTTGTCAATATGTGTTTATCGTAATACGATATTTTCGGCAGAGGTCCACTTGAAGCCAGCATCCATCCCGCGGTAGCGCAGGCGCCATGGACGCCTTGCCCGCCAACCAGATCGCCAGTCCCTGCCGGAAGGTCTGCGCGGTGCACGGGATGAGCAGCCTCTGCATCGGGTGCGGGCGGACGCTGCAGGAGATTGGGGGCTGGACCCGTCTGACCGAAGCGCAGCGCGACGAGATCATGGCCGCCCTGCCGGAGCGTCTGCGCCTGGCGGGCCTGCGACAGGGTTGACGGCCCCCTAACCGCGTTCGTGCACGAGACCCTAACGCCGCCCGTGGCACGAAGGGTTGAAGCCCCCCGGAGTTCCCCATGCGCGCCGCCCTCGCCGCCTTCCTGATGCTCGCCCTCGCGAGCGACGCCTTTGCGGGCTCCGCGGAGGTGGCCCGCAGCGCGGACGGCCACTGGCGCGCGGAGGCGCGGGTGAACGGGCGCAAGGTCGAGGTGCTGGTCGACACCGGCGCGACGCTGGTGGCGCTCACCCTCGACGACGCGAAGGCCGCCGGCATCGACGTCCGCAACCTGCGCTACAGCGAACGGGTCCGCACCGCGAGCGGGACCGCCCGGGCGGCGACCGTGACCCTCGAACGCATCCAGATCGGCAACGTCCGCGTGCGCAACGTGGAGGCGATGGTCATCCAGGGCGGGCTCACGGTTTCGCTGCTGGGGATGAGCTTCCTGTCGCGACTCGAGCAGTTCGACGTGCGCGGGCAGACGCTGCGCCTGCGCGACTAGCGGAGCGCCTCCCACAGAATGTTTGCCGACGTGGCCGCCAGGAACACGGCGAACGCCTGTTTCAGACGCACCCGGTCCAGGCGATGCGCGAGGCGTGCGCCCATGGGCGCGGTGATCGAGGTGAGCGCGGCGAGGATGACGAAGCCCGGCACGTTCACATAGCCCAGCGAGAACGGCGGCAGGCCTTCGGCGCTCCAGCCCGTCGCCATGTTCACGAGCGCCGCAGGAATGGCAATGGCCGCGCCGAAGCCTGATGCGGTGGCCACGGCCTGATGGATCGGGCGCCCGCACAGTGTCATCGCCGTCACGCCGAAGGCGCCGCCGCCGATGCCCATGATCGCCGACAGCGCGCCGATGGCGCTTGCCACGACGGAACGCCCCGCTCCCGTGGGCAGATCGGCGGCGACGCGCCAGCTCTCGCGCCCGAAGGCCATGTTCGCCGCGATGAGCAGGAGCCCGGCCCCGAACACGAGGAGCAGCACGTCCCCGTCCACGGCGCCAGCGATCAACGCGCCCAGCACCGCGCCGGCGGCGATCCACGGCGTCCAGCCTTTCAGCACCGCGAAGTCGACGGCGCCGGCCTTCGCGTGCGCCGAAAGCGAACGCCATGACGTGGCGATGATGGTGGAGAGCGAGGTCGCCACCGCCACGTGGCTGCGCACGTCGTCGCCGTACCCGAGCGCGCCCATCACGTGATAGAGCGCCGGCACCAGCACGATCCCGCCGCCGACCCCGAACAACCCGCCGATCAGCCCAGCGAAGAGGCCCGCGCCGGCGAGCGCGGCCAGAAAAAGCGGAAGATCCCCTGACATAGTTGGGTGGTTCACATGCGTGGGTTCGTTTGTCCATGTGGGCCCGGATTTCCGGGAACAGGACCGCCGGCGTCCCGCCGGCATGCGGCGGCGGCGCCAGACTCCGCAGAATCTTGCGTTATTCAAAAACCGAATGCCGGCGGGACGCCGGCGGTCCAACTCGCCGACGCTCATGACGTGTCCGGAGCGTGGGCGCCCTCGCCCGCGTCCGCCGTCGACGGGGTTACGTGGGCGAGGGCGCCCACGCTCCGTGTGATCACCAGCGCGCCCGCGACCCGCGTCTTCGGCAGGCGCTTCAGCGCGCGTTCGACCACCGCATCGAAATCATCGAGCGCGGC
>CAZGYQ010000046.1:0-25468 GCA_964530695.1 uncultured Caulobacteraceae bacterium | reverse complement strand
CACGCCGCACGCTTCGAGCTTTTCCTTGTAGGCGACGCCCTCGTCCAGCAGCGGATCGAAGCCGGCGGTGACCAGATACGTCGGCGGCAGGCCGCCGAGATCGTTTTCCAGGATCGGCGAGCAGCGCGTGTCGAGCGCGTCCTCGCGCGTGCGCAGATACTTGTCGCGGAAGAAATCCTGCGCGGCCTGAGTCAGGAAATAGCCTTCCTTCAGGCGGATCTGCGAGGGCGTGAGCTGGATGAACTGCGTACAGGGGTAGATCAGCATCTGCGCGCGCAACGCGGCGCCGCCGCGCTTCTTCGTCTCCTGCGCCACCACGGCGGAAAGGCATCCGCCCGCACTGTCTCCCGCAACCATCATGCGCGCGGGATCGAAGCCGATGGACGCCGCGTTTGCCGCCGCCCATTGCGTGGCCGCGTAGGCGTCCTCCGGCGCTGCGGGAAATTTGTGCTCCGGCGCGAGGCGATAGGCCACCGACAGCACGCGCAAGCGGCCTGCGTCCGCGAGACGGCGGCAGAGCATTTCATGGCTGTCGAGGTCGCCCACGGTGAAGCCGCCGCCGTGGAAATAGACGATGCCCGGCCCGGCCTCGGCGCCCACGGCGTAGGGCACATAGAGACGCGCATCGAGCGGGCCTTCGGCGCCCGCGACCGTCACCGCGCGGGTCTCCAGCATCACCGGCGCATCGGATTCCATCGCGTGCGCCTGTTTCCAGAACATGCGCCGCGCTTCTTCCACGGAGCTGCGCCAGTCGAAGCCGGGCTTTTCGCGCAGCTTGTCGAGATAGTTCTGGAGGCGAGGGTCGAGGGAGATCATGGTTGCAGTCTATCGTGATCGCGCGGGCGGCGCGATGGCGGAAACGTGACGGAGGGGGCCGCGTCATGGGTGCATGGGTGGGTATTCTTGCGCTAGCGTGCGCGCTGCTGCTGGGAGCGCCCGCGATGGCCCGTGAAACGCTGGACGAGAGGATTGCGGCGCTGATGCCGCACGCCGACATCGTGAAGCCTGAGGGGCCCGGGCCGTTCCCCGTCGTCGTGCAGATGCACGGCTGCGGCGGGAAGAAACCCTTCCAGGCGACATGGGCCGAGCAGGCGCGCGCCGCGGGATGGGCCGCCATCGTGCTCGACAGCTACGGCCATCGCGGCATCTCGCGGCTGGGAGCGTACGCCACCGTGTGCACGGGAACGCGCCTGTGGGGCCGCGAGCGTGCCGGCGATCTCTACGCGGCGCTTGAATGGGCGCGCCGCCAGCCGTGGGCGGATGGACGCCGCATGGTCGCGGCGGGATGGAGTCACGGCGGCTGGGCGGTGCTCGATGCGCTGGCGCTCAAGCCGGGCGCGGAGATGGCGGACGCCACGAAACTCGAAGGCCTGCCGGACGAACCACTCGCGGGCGTCACCGGCGCCTTCCTCGTCTATCCCTATTGCGGCTACGGCTGCATCGCGCGGCGGCGCGGCCTGCGTTTCGATGCACAGCCGCTGGCGTTGCTGGGATCGAAGGATCTCATCGTCGGTACGGACGGCCTGCGCGCCACGCTTACCGCATTGCCGGCGCCGACGCCGTTGCGCATCGAATGGCTCGACGGCGCCACCCACGCCTTCGACGAACCCGAGGCCAGGGATATCCGCGTGCGCCATGATCCCGTCATCACGGCGCGTGCGCATGCCTCCTATCGCGGCTATCTGCAGGCGCGTTGAGCGTGCTCAGCCGAACTGTCTGGCGACAGCGGAAACTGTCGGCGGTGCGGGATTCGCCTCGTCGTCCCTCAGGGCATAGCGCACGGTTGCGGCCGTAAGCCCGTCGCGATCGACCGGCTTGACCATGTGATCGCACGCGCCGAGCGCCATGGCGCGCGCGCGGTCGTCGTCGATGGTGACGACAAGCACTGGGATGTGCCGGCTCAAGGGCGCGGCCTTGATGCGTTCCAGCACCGTCCATCCGGAAATGTCCGGGAGATTGATGTCGAGGACGACCAATGCGGGCGGCGAACTGGCAAGCAGGGAAAGTCCGTCCTCGCCGCTTGCGACGCACTGGACGGTTGGGAACACCCTTTCGAGCGCGCGGCACGTGAGGTCGTGTGCGGCGAGATCGTCTTCGATGACGAGCACATGCGCGCCTGGTCTGGGCGTTGCGGGTGCGTTGTCCAAAATCGCGGGCCTGTAGCTATCCAGCGGCAGCGCCCGCAGAACCCGTTCACTGGCCGATGGTTCGAGGTAGTGCAGGAAATCCGCCGTGAGTTCTCGTCCCACGAGCTTGAGCGATCGCTCCATCGCTTCGTTCGGGATGCTACCCAATACGGCGGCGAGGCCGCGCGGATCGAGTCCTCCCAATATCTTGCGCAACTCCGGAGCATCGCGGTCATAGGCGGCGCTTGTCACGAGCATGATCGTGCGCGATCGGGCCGCCGCTATCGCGGTGACGCGCGCCTTGGCGGGGTCGCGGGCGGGGATGGCGAGCGTGAAGGTCGAGCCCAGTCCCGGGGTGCTGACGAGCGTGATGTCGCCACCCATCGCCTGCGCGAGCTTGCGGGTGATGACGAGGCCGAGGCCCGTGCCGTCCTGCGTGCGCGTCGCTGTGCCGTCGATCTGGACGAAGGGCTGGAACAGCCGCGCCTGGTTCTCGCGGGAAATGCCGACGCCCGTATCGACGACGGCGACTTCCAGCACGGACGCGCCCGCGCGCGCTTCGACGGAGGCCCGGATGGTCACGCGGCCGTCACGGGTGAACTTGCATGCGTTGGTGGCGAGATTGATCAGGCACTGCTTGAGGCGCGCGCCATCGGTCTCCAGCATGGGGATGCGCCCGACGATGTCGAGCGCCAGCCGGTTGCCGTTGCTCGCGCCGATCGGACGCACGGTTTCCTCGATGTCGTGCAGCAGCGCCTCGACATTGACCGGGCCATTGATGATCTCCAGGCGCCCGGCCTCGATCTTGGAGAGATCGAGCACTTCATTGATCAGCGAGAGGAGGTGGTGCGCGGCGCGACGCACCCGGCGCGCGTCCTCGGCGCTGCTCGTCGCCGGCGATCCCTCGTGGTCTTCCTCGATGATTTCCGCGTAGCCGATGATGGCGTTGAGCGGCGTGCGCAGCTCGTGGCTCATGGTCGTCAGGAACTGCGACTTGGCGCGGTTGGCTTCCTCGGCGAGTTCGCGGGCGGCGCGGTCGCGACGGGCGACTTCGGCGAGGGACTGCTTGTCGCCTGCCGCCAGCAGCACGATCACGAGCGTCTGCACCGTCACATAGAGCATGAACCAGGGGGTGAGCGCGCCGAGGTTCATGAAGAAGGGCGCGGCAAGGGCGGCGCTGATCTGCGCGGCGCAGGTGGAGACGAAGATCGCCCGTGTGCGCGTGAAGTAGGTGAGATTGTGGACGATGCTGCCCCAGAGCCACGAGGCCGCCACAAACATGCCCGCCAGCGAGCCCGTGAGCAGCAGTGGAAGCCAGACGGCGCAATAGAGCACGCCGCCGAACGCCAGCGACGCGTGCATGATCGCCCCAGCAAGGCGCGGGTTGGTCGGCGCGCGCGGCGCGACGAGGCGGCGAAAGACCGCCGGGATCAGCACGAATTCATGGAAAGCGATGGCGGTCATGACGCCGAGCGGCAGCGCCCAGCCCAGCCAGAGCATCGACAGGAGCCCAGTCAGGACGACCGGAACGGCGCGGTAGAGAAACCCGCGCCGCGCCGCGCGCGACATGTCGCGCAGCACGGCGGCGAGGTCTTCCTCGCCCGGCCGCGGGGCGGTTGATGTCGCGTCGGTGATCATGGGCGCGCCTGCCTTGAACGGAATTTGGGTCAGTATCCGCCACTCTTCCTGAAGATTTGTTTGTGCGCGGTGCGGAAATGGGTTGCCGGAACCCTAACGCCCGCCCTTCCGCCGGGGGCTGCGAACCGCTACATGAGCGCCAAATCCCACACCCCCAAAATCCTCAATAACCACGGCAGGCATCCCCATGGCGGCTCAACCCGCGCAGTACATCTTTTCCATGCAGGGTCTCTCCAAGACCTATCCGGGCGGCAAGAAGGTGTTCGAGAACATCTGGCTGTCGTTCTTCCCGGACGCCAAGATCGGCGTCGTCGGGGTCAACGGCTCGGGCAAGTCCACGCTGCTGAAGATCATGGCGGGCATGGACAAGGACTTCACCGGCGAGGCGATGCCGCTCGCGGGCACGAAGATGGGCTATCTGGAGCAGGAGCCGCACCTCGATCCGAAGCTGAACGTCTGGGAGAACGTCGTCGCCTGGTGCGAGGAGAAGAAGCTCGTCGACCGCTTCAACGAGGTCTCCGCGAAGATGGCGGAGGACTACACCGACGAGCTCATGGAGGAGATGACCGCCCTCCAGGAGAAGATCGACGCGGCCGACGCCTGGGACATCGACAGCAAGATCGAGATGGCGATGGGCGCGCTGCGGTGTGCGCCGAACGATGCGAGCGTGGAGAAGCTCTCAGGCGGGGAACGGCGCCGGATCGCGCTCTGCCGCCTCCTGCTCGCCAAGCCCGACATGCTGCTGCTGGACGAGCCGACCAACCACCTCGACGCGGAATCCGTCGCCTGGCTCCAGCACCACCTCGAAGCCTTCCCCGGCTGCGTGATCCTCGTCACCCACGACCGCTACTTCCTCGACCAGGTCACGAAGTGGACGCTCGAACTCGATCGCGGCAAGGGCAACCCCTACGAGGGCAATTACTCCGCCTGGCTTGAGCAGAAATCCAAGCGCGCCGAGCAGGAGCAGAGCGAAAGCGAAGCCCGCCGCAAGGCCATGGCGCGCGAACTGGAATGGGTGCGCTCCTCGCCGAAGGCGCGGCAGGCGAAGTCCAAGGCCCGCCTCAGCCGCTACGAGGAAATGGCCAACGAGGCCGAGCGCGAGAAGCAGACCTTCGCGACCATCCAGATCCCGCCGGGCCCGCGCCTCGGCCACAACGTCATCGCCTTCGACGGGCTGAAGAAGGCGTTCGGCGACAAGCTGCTCATCGACGGCCTCACCTTCAAGCTGCCGCCGGGCGGCATCGTCGGCGTCATCGGCCCGAACGGGGCGGGGAAGTCGACGCTCTTCAAGATGATCACCGGCGTCGAAAAGCCCGACGACGGCAAGATCGAGATCGGCGAGACCGTGAAGCTCGGCTTCGTCGACCAGTCGCGCGACAATCTCGACGACAAGAAGAATGTCTGGGAGGAAATCTCCGGCGGGCTCGACATCCTCACCATCAACGGCCGCGACGTGCCGAGCCGCGCCTACGTCTCGTCCTTCAACTTCAAGGGCGGCGACCAGCAGAAGAAGATCGGGCTGCTCTCGGGCGGCGAACGCAACCGGGTGCATCTGGCCAAGACGCTGCTCACCGGCGCCAACGTGCTGCTGCTCGACGAGCCCACGAACGATCTCGACGTCGAAACCTTGCAGGCTTTGGAGCTTGCCCTCGAAAGCTTCGCCGGCTGCGCCGTGGTCATCTCCCACGACCGCTGGTTCCTCAACCGCCTCGCCACGCACATCCTGGCCTTCGAAGGCGACAGCCACGTGGAATGGTTCGAGGGGGATTTCGACAGCTACGAGGAAGACAAGAAGAGAAGGTTGGGGGCGGATTCGCTGATACCGACGCGGATCAAGTTCCAGAAGTTTGGGCGATAGAGCGTCGCTTCCGTCCTTCCCCGAGAGGGGAAGGTGTCTCGCGAAGCGAGACGGATGGGGCGGCGGCTCCGTTTCGCAAAACTGAGCTTACCGCCCCATCAGTCAGCGCGTGCCGCGCTGACAGCTTCCCCTCGCGGGGAAGCACGGCATAGTCCCCGAAGAGGGGACGCCATGGCCGACGAGATCGCACGCACGTTGCGCAAGCGCATGAACGAGGCCGAGATGCGCCTCTGGTTCCGGCTGCGCCCTTTGCGCCGCGAAGGCCTGCATTTCCGACGCCAGTCGCCCATCGGCCGCTACATCGTCGATTTCGAATGCCGCCGCGCGAAACTCGTCGTCGAACTCGACGGCTCCCAGCATCGCGAACCCGAACACGCCGCGCGGGATCGCGAACGCGACGCCTGGCTTTCAGCGCGCGGCTACACCGTGCTGCGCTTCGACAGCGGCGCCGCCCTCCAGCACACCGACCAGATCGTCCACGACATCGTCACCGCCGCGAGATGGGCGCTGGAAGCCCACGACCACCCCGAAGATTAGGCACAACTGCCGTGCTTCCCCGAGAGGGGAAGCTGTCATGCCGAAGGCATGACTGATGGGGCGGTAAGCTGACTTTTGAAAACGAGCCGCCGCCCCATCCGTCACGCCGCTGTCGCGACGCGCCACCTTCCCCTCGCGGGGAAGGACGGAAGCACCGCGCACCGCCGCCTCCACCGCCGTGCTTCCCCGAGAGGGGAAGCTGTCAGCGCGCAGCGCTGACTGATGGGGCGGCAAACGCGATCTTTCCGGACGGACCAGCGCCCCATCCGTCACGCCGCTGTCGCGACGCGCCACCTTCCCCTCACGGGGAAGGACGGACAGCCTGATCCCGACGCGGATCAAGTTTCAGAAGTTTGGGCGGTGAGGGGGAGCCCTGCCGGGGCAGATCCTGCGTAACTAGCCGTTAGCGACAGAAACCTATATAAAACAGCCCCCGCCCGGATTGGATCCCGGACGGGGTTGCTGGTCAGCAAGCTGCGTGTGTCGGCCGTGCGTCCTGAGGGGTGGAAACCCAGGACCGGCCGGCACGCGCATGCTTAATACGCCTGAGAGCGCACCCGCACAACCCGAAAACAACCAAAATCTCTCGCTCTTCCAGTTGAAAAGTACCATCAGCGCTCCGGCGGCCCGCCTTTCGCCGCCCGCGCCCGATGCGCAGATGGTGGTTCTCTGAATGTTCTGACGCAAGTGCGGCCGCGAGTGGACGGCGGCCCTAAGTGAGCTGAATTCCAAGATGGGTTCTTGCAATAAGGTATCCGCTACGCGGGGAACGCCTATTTCTTAGCGAAAATTGCTCTGAATGGTTGTGATTTTCGAACTTTGACGACTGCCGATGAGCTAATTTGCGTAGTGCAAACTCGTGGCGTCGGGCGGTGGCTTAGTTTTTCGCGTGTTTTTGACCGTACAAACCTGGGCGTTATAAGCCAAAGTTCGGATATGCGGTATTCACGCTTAAGTTCGTAGGGTTTGAAAAGAGCGCGGTCAAAAAGATAACTTGAATATGGAGCGCTAATAGAGTTACTAATAGCACTGTTGGGAGTTTGTTAATGTCCGATGAGCGCACAGGGGCGGGGCAAAGAAGTCCGTCGTACCCCCAGTATGGGTTGGGACGGGCCATCGAATTGGTGAGGCTGGTTTATGAAGGCGCTCATAGGGCCGAGATCGGCAACGAGGCCGTCGCCTCTTTGATGGGTTATAAGTCGCTGAGCGGGCCCGCGACCGCAGCCATTGGCGCTCTCAAGCAGTTTGGCTTGTTGGAGGGGCGGGATCCCAAAATCCACATCACCCCCTTGGCGCTCAGCATTTTGGAGCCCTTGGATGAAGGCGAAAGGCGCAGGTCTTTGTTGGCCGCCGCACGGACACCGAGCGTTTTTAATGATTTGATCGCAGAATTTGGGGCCAAGCGCCCCGCTGAAAACGTGCTGCGATCGATTGCGATCAGGCGCTATCAATTCAGTGGTTCTGGCGGCGATCGATTTGTTTCAACTTATTTGGAGACAATTGGTCTACTCGAGAATGAGCGGGCCTTTGACAGCGTCTCCAAGGAAGTGGCTGTCCGGGAAGAAACGGGTATCTCACCAACTGGGCCATCAGGGCCGGGTAGCATTGAGAAAACGGTTGCGACTGCCGAAAGCGAAGTGATGGAAGGAGAGCGGTTGGAATTCCGCCTGTCGCCTGAATCGCGTGCGGTAATAGTATTTTCGGGTCAGATTACTCAGCAATCAATCGAGAAGCTGGCAGCCATTCTACAAGTCGTGAAAGATACTTATCCAACAGAATAGAGAGTGTTCTGGAAACCTCCCACTCAACCCTCCATTAACCATACGCCCCTTACCCTCCGCACCCGTCACCCCATGACGGAGCGCCCCCCCATGCGCAAATACGCCCCCCTCAAGCAGCACCTCGAACGCCGCAACGGGCGGCCCGAGCTTCTGACGTTCGAGGACATCGAGGCGATCCTCGGGGCGGGGTTGCCGGCGAGCGCCTCGCGGCACCGGTCCTTCTGGGCCAACGACAACGAAGGCCATCACAGCCACGCCCGCGCCTGGTCCGACGCCGGCTACCGCGTCGCCTGGGTCGACCGCGCCGACCGCGTCGTCCGCTTCGAGCGCACGCGGTAGAGGCCGTCTTCTTCATCCACCCGCTCAGGAAAAGTCCGATCACGCCGCCGCGGCTCGATCCCGGCGAAAGCCGGGACCTATTTTCGTCGGACCTCAAGGCGCCGCGCGGCAACGGTCGAAGTGGAATGGGCCCCGGCCTTCGCCGGGGCCGAGCGGCTTGCGTTTCGCGGGGGGGCCCTCCAAGGGGAGGAAAGTGTACGCGCCGCGTTGAATCTCCGGCACGATCGCGCGAATGCTGGGGCCATGACGCTTCCTATCGCCGAACTCCACCTCCATCTCGAAGGCTCGCTGGAGCCGGAAATGCTGTTCGCGCTGGCGCAGCGCAACAAGGTCGAGATCCCGTTCAAGTCCGTGGAGGCGGTGCGCGCGGCGTACAGCTTCTCCAACCTGCAGGACTTCCTCGAGATCTACTATCAGGGCGCCAACGTGCTCCTCGCCGAGGAGGACTTCCACGATCTCACCGCCGCCTACCTCGACCGCGCCGCCGCCGACGGCGTGACCCATGTCGAAGTCTTCTTCGATCCCCAGACCCACACCGATCGCGGCGTGCCGTTCGACACGGTGATCAAGGGAATCCTCAGAGCACTCGACTTGGGGGAGGAAAACCTCGGCATTACGTCGAACCTAATTATGTGCCTGTTGCGCCACCTCGACGAGGACGCGGGCATGAAGACTATGAAGATGGCCGAGCGATGGTTCGGCCCTGACGCGGTGATGGGCCTTGGCCTCGATTCCTCGGAGGTCGGCCATCCGCCGTCGAAGTTCGCGCGCGCCTTCGCGCTCGCCGGCGAGGCCGGGCTGAAGCGCGTGGCGCACGCGGGCGAGGAGGGGCCGCCCGAATACGTGTGGGAGGCGCTCGATATCCTGAAGGTCGACCGCATCGACCACGGCAACCGCGCGCTGGAAGACGCGCGCCTCGTCGATCGGCTGCGCGAAGAGCAGATGACGCTGACCGTGTGCCCGCTCTCGAACCTCTCGCTGTGCGTGGTCAAGACGCTCGACAATCACCCGCTGCAGCGGATGCTCGATCTCGGCCTGCGCGCCACCATCAACTCCGACGACCCCGCCTATTTCGGCGGCTATATCGGCGCCAACATCGCAGCGCTGAAGCTCTCCGATGAGGACAAGGCGACGCTCGCGCGCAACAGCTTCCTCGGCTCATTCCTGCCGGAAGCGGAAAAACGGGCGCGCCTCGCGGCCCTCTGACCACCCCGCAGTCTGGACTTCGCCCGATTCAGCGGCCTTGTAGGCAAGGGACACATCCTCGGGAGGACTGAACATGCGGAAATTCCTGCTCGCGGCCGCGCTCGCTGCGGCGACCCTCGGCGCCGGCGCCATGATGCCCGCGCAGACCGCGCAGGCGCAGGCCGGCGCGGCCATCCCCGCCGCCGGCCTCACCGGCGAATGGGCGGGCGGCTACGTCTCGGCGAACGGCGCGGACGTGAACACCTTCACCGTGAAGATGCGTCAGACGGGCGGCACGATCTCGGGCACGATCTACGAGACGAACGTCTTCGGCGACACCTCGCGCGCGCTCTTCCTCACCTCCACCTTCGCCGGCACGATCGCCAACCGGCAGGTGCGCTTCACCAAGACCTACGACGGCTCTGGCGGCGTCTCGCACTCGGTGGTCTACACCGGCGCGCTCGAGCCCAACGGCCGCCGCATCCGTGGGACCTTCAACGCCGACGGCGCAGCGGGTACGTTCGAGATGGTGCGTTAGGGGAGAACTGAAACCATGGTGAAATTCACAAAAGCGGCGGTGGCCGCATGCGCGCTGCTGTTCGTAGCGCCGGCCGTTGCGCAGCAGGCCTATCCGCTCGCCTGTCGGGGCGGCGGGGACATGCGCATCACCATATCGCCGCGCACCGCCTATGGCGGCCTCGTGCGGAGCCCGGCCGATTGCGACCGGCGTCCGGGAGCGCCGCCGGATTGCAGGCTGACGCGGATGACCTGGCTTGAGGCCACGGAAGTCACGATCCAATTTGCGCATGCGCCACAAGCCGGCGCAGTCGCCAATCCCGGCCCCGGCCAGTGCGCGTGGCTTGACCGTCCGATGCACGCGAACGAAGCCTCGACGCTTTACTTCGAACTTCCCGGACAGTCGCCGAACCAGGAACTCGCGCCGGTGTTCACCGCGCGCGGCAATGCAAACTTCCGGCTTGAGCGCCTGAATGGCGCGACGCGCGAAAACGATCCCTGGGTGCTGCAGCTGAACACGATCCTCGACGCGATGGATCGCGGGGGGCGCTTCACCGTCTACGCCCACTCGCTGGACTCAGGAACGCTGCGCCTGACCGCCGTGTCCCTGAACGCCGACGGGCCGAACTAGGGCTGCGCGTTCGCCTCGAGATAGCGGATCGCCGACAGCACGTGCGTGCGCACGCCGAGCGGCAGGACTTTCTCGTTGACGTCGAACTGCGGCGAGTGGTTCGGCGGCGAGGTCGCGGGATCGACGCCGTCGGCGCTTGCGCCGAGATGGTAGAAGACGCCCGGGATCTTTTCCTGGAATGCTGAAAAGTCCTCGGACACCATGGTCGGGCGACTCGCGGGGTTCACGTTGGAGGCCCCCGCCGCCTCCTGCAGCGCCGGCAGCACCGCCGCCGAGAGCGCCGGGTCGTTATACGTCACCGCGCCGGAGGAGCGGAACGTCACTTCCGCCCGCGCGCCGTAGCTCGCCGCGAGGTTCATCACCGTCGTCTCGATGCGCTTCTTGATCGTTTCGCGTTGCGCCGCGTTGAACGTGCGCAGCGTGCCGGTCATCGTCACGTCCTCGGGAATGATGTTGTATCGCACGCCGCCATTGATCGTGGCGATGGTGAGGATCGTTGGTGTGGCGGTCACGTCGACGGTGCGCGCGGCCACAGTGTTAAGTTCGGACACGATCGCGCTCGACAGCGAGATCACGTCGATGCCCTGCCAGGGCCACGCGCCATGGGTCTGTTTGCCGTGCAGCGCGATGTTGATCTGGTCGGCCGCCGCCATGAAGCCTTCCGGGCGGTAGAACACCGTGCCCGGAACGCCCGGCACCACGTGTAGCCCGAAGATCGCCGATGGCGCCGGGTTCGCCAGCGCGCCCTCCGCGATCATCATCGGCGCGCCGCCCTCTTGCCCCGCGGGCGGGCCTTCCTCGGCGGGCTGAAAGATGAAGACGATCGTGCCGCGGATCTGCGCCTTCATGCCTGCCAGCACCTCCGCCGCGCCCATCAGCATCGCGATGTGCGCGTCGTGGCCGCATGCGTGCGTCACCGGCGTCGATGCGCCGTTGAACGTGCCGGTCGCGCGCGATGCGAAGGGCAGGCCGGTCGCCTCGAGCACCGGCAGCGCGTCCATGTCCGTGCGCAGCGCCACCACTGGTCCCGGCAGTCCGCCGCGCAGCACGCCGACCACGCCCGTATGCGCCACGCGCTCGCGCACCTCGATGCCGAGACGCCGCAGATGCGCCGCCACCAGCCGGGCCGTGCGGACTTCGCTGTTGGCGAGTTCGGGGTTCGCGTGGATGTCGCGCCGCCACTGCACGACCTTTGGCGTCACGGCGTCCACGCGCTGGGTGACCGTGGCGAGGGCGACCGGCTCAGCGTGAGCCGCCAGCGGGCAGAGCGCGAGCGCCGCAGCGAACAAGGAAGCGAGGATTTTCAAGGCGGTCTCCAGAAGTTGTCCCCACGACGATGCAGGTCCGGCCGGGCGCTGTCCATGCCGGGCGGTATAGTCCGCCCTCGATTCGGAGTTCTCCAATGTCCGCCCCAAAATACGCGCGCCTGCGCGCCTACCTCGCCGGCCTTGAGGGCGATCCCGCCACGCTGACCTTTGAAACGATCGAGGAGATCGTCGGCGGCGAACTGCCCGAAGCCGCCCGCGCCGACGAGGACTGGTGGTCCAACGAGCCGGGCCAGATCGTGCGCCGCCAGACCGAGGGCTGGCTCGACGCCGGCTACATCGTCGCCGACGTGGACCTTGAGCGCGGCGTGGCGCGGTTCGTGGAAGACTGAACGGATGCGCCTGCGGTTCTTCTTCGATCCTGGTTCGGGCGTGTGCTTCTGGTCCGGCGATGACGAAGCCCGGGCGCGGTTCGGCGACTACCCGGTCGAAATCGCGAAGCTTGGCCTCGAACCGGCGCTGGCGGCGCGCGGGGAGGCGCTCATCGCCCGCCATGACCTCTCGCTCGACTGGAACGGCCCTGGCGGTACGTCGCCGTGGGCTGAGGCCGAACGGGCCGCGTTCGCGGCCGATGCAGGCGCCTTCCTCGCGGACGTGCGCGGCGCGCTGCCTTCGATTAGGATCGACGACGAGACCGTGTCGCCCTGACCGACGCGCCGCAGCGCATCTGTTTGACGACGCGGCGGCATCCATACGGATGCAGGGTGCAGCGAGGAGCAGACGGAGAATGCTGATGATGGCGCGTTTCGGACTTGCGGCGCTGGCGCTCCTGGGGCTCGCGGCGTGTTCGCCGGGCAAGGTCGAGGTGATCGGCGACAACGGCGAAAAGGTCGTCGTGAACGGCGTGGGGCGCGGCGGATACACGCTGCAGGTGGTCGGCGACGAGGGCGCGCAGGTCTACATCGTGACCGCGCCGGACGGGCGCACCGCCGCCGCCAAGGTCGAGGGCGAGGCGTCCGCGCTGCTTGGACCCGCGGAAGCGCAGAACATGGTCTCCCGCCAGCAGGCCGCGATGGCCGATGTCGATCGCGGCGAAGGTCGGGGCGAACACGTCAATATCCAGGTTCCGGGGTTCTCGCTCCAGGTCACCGGCGATGACGCTGACGGCGAGCGCGGCACGGTGCGGATGAAGGCCGCCGGTTTTGATCTCGACGTGGACTCAGACGACGATGGCTCCGGCAATGAACGCGCGGTGGTGCGGATCGGCGGCGTCGACGCGGAGTCCGCACGCGAGTTCATCGATGGCGCGGACGGGCTGTCGGAGGAGACGAAGGCACAGATGCGCGAGAAGCTCGGCCTGTAGAGGCCGTCCGCGAAGCGCTCTAGAAGCGCGCCATGCGCCTCGATGTGCTCGCCCTGCAGAGATTTTACGCCTCCCGCCTCGGCGCAGCGGCGCTGGCCGCCGTCGCCGGGCGCATGGAGACGCTGTGGCCGGGATGCGCCGGGCTCGATGTGCTGGGGCTCGGCTACGCGGGCCCGTTGATGGAGCCGTGGCGCGCGCGCGCGAGGCGCGCCATCTCCTTCATGCCTGCAGAGCAGGGGGCCGAGCGCTGGCCCGAGGCCGGCCCCGCCGCCGTCGTGCTGGGCGATGAACTGCGCCTGCCGTTTGCGGACGCCGTGTTCGACCGGGTGATCCTGGTGCATGCGCTGGAGGAGGCGGCCGCGCCGCAGCCCTTCCTGCGCGAGGTCTGGCGGGTGATGGCCCCGGAGGGACGGATCGTCGTCATCGCCGCCAACCGGGCGGGGCTCTGGTCCCTTGGCGACGCCACGCCCTTCGGTCATGGCCGGCCGTTCTCGCGCCGCCAGCTCGGCCGGCTGATGGCGGACGCGATGTTCGAGCCGACCGCCTCGGCGGTCGCGCTGCATGCGCCGCCCTGGGGCTGGGCCGCGCCGCTGGCGGACGCGCTGGAGCGCGCGGGACGGTTGCTCAAGTCGCCGTTCGGGGGCGTCGTGATGATGGAGGCGGTCAAGCGTCTCTACGCTGCAACAGCGAAGGAAGGTCGCGAAGTCCTTCTCGCCAAAGCGCCTGCGCATGCTGCACCGCACTTGCACAAAACTGACGCATCGGATTGACTGGCGTTCATGAAGCTCGTCCCATGAAACTCGTCACCGCCATCATCAAGCCGAGCCGCCTCGATCCCGTCCTTGAAGCGCTCAAGGAAGCCGGGGCGACCGGGCTGACCGTCACCGAAGTGCGCGGGTTCGGGCGTCAGAAGGGCAAGACGGAAGTCTATCGCGGCGCCGAATACGCCGTGAAGCTGCTGCCGAAGATGAAGCTCGAGGTCGTCTGTCCGGCCGATCGCGCCGAGCGCATCGTCGACGCGATCATGGACGCCGCCAAGAGCGGCAAGATCGGCGACGGCAAGATCTGGGTGTCCGACCTTGAGTCCGTCGTGCGCATCCGCACCGGCGAGCGCGACGAACAGGCCGTGCTGGACTAGGGCGGATCCCTTAGCAAGGTTAGCGGGATGCGCTGGCCGCCCTGCACCCAGAAGCCGACAAGTCGCCCATTCTCGCCTGCATCACCTTCGAAACGGCCGCCAACTGCAGGTGCCTCGATCACGACGTTCTGCACCCGCGCTGAACCCACGCGGATCGCGAACCCGTCTTCTCCGCCGGGATCGAGGATGCGGGCAGAGCCGGCGCCGTCGATGGCAATCGAAAACACGAGATCCACGCCCTCCTTGTTTTTGAGAGGCCCCAAACGTCCACGCCAAACGCCTTCGAGCGCGACGCGCTCATCTCCCAGTGCTGCCGCCGGAACGGCTACGAAGGTTCCCGCAAGGATGGCTGTGAGCGCGCGACGTGAGATCATGGATGGCCACTGCATGAGAAAAGCGACCAGGGGATGGCGGCGGCATCACGCCCGCAGCTTCACCACTTCCGCCGCCGGCTTCACCGCTGCGTCGGTGGCGGTGACCGCGAACACCACGTCTTCCGCGAACCAGTTCGCGCGCCACAGCACCTTCGCGAAGGGGGAGCCCGAATGCCCGCCGCTGATCGGCACGCCGCGCTCGATCATCAGGCCGAGACCTGAACACAGTTCCGCGAAATCGCGCACGGTGCAGAGATGGATGTTGCCCGTCTCGTGCCAGCTTGACGGCAGGGAGGGGTTCACGGGCATCCGGCCGGTGAACATCAGCGCCATGCGCGTCTTCCAGTGGCCGAAGTTCGGCAGCGAGACGATCACACGGTCGCCGATGCGCGCGAGTTGCGCCAGCACCTCGCCGGGGCGATGGACCGCCTGGATGGTTTTCGACAGGATGACGTAATCGAACGAGCGGTCGGGAAAGAAGTGCAGGTCGCGGTCGGCGTCGCCCTGCACCACCGCGAGGCCCTTCGTGACGCACGCATTCACGCCCGCCTGCGACAGCTCCATGCCGCGGCCTTTCACGCGCTTTTCGCGGATAAGCTTTTCCAGCAGCGCGCCGTCGCCGCAGCCGACGTCGAGCACGCGCGCGCCTTCGCGCACGAGCGCCGAGATCACCTCATAGTCTGCGCGTGCGGATTTCACGGCGTCGATCCTTTCACGAGCCCGCGCGCCTGCGCCGCCGCATCGATGAAGCCGGCCAGCGCGTTCTCGAACGCCGGTTCTTCAAGGAGAAACGCGTCGTGGCCCTTGTCGCTTTCAACTTCCACATAGGACGCCTCGCAGCCTGCCGCGATGAGCGCGCGCACGGCGTCCTTCATGCCGTCGGGCGGATAGTGCCAGTCCGAGGAGAACGCGAAGGCGCAGAAGCGCGCGGGGCAATCCTTGAAGGCGCGGGCGAGCGCGCCGCCGAAATCGCCGGCGAGATCGAAGTAGTCCACCGCGCGGGTGATGTAGAGGTAGGCGTTAGCGTCGAAGCGGTCGACGAAACTCTGGCCCTGGTGGCGCAGATAGCTTTCCACCTGGAAGTCCGCGTCGAAGCCGAAGGAGACCTGCTCGCGTTCCTGCAGCGCGCGGTCGAACTTGCGGTGCAGCGCCTGCTCGGAGAGATACGTGATGTGCGCAGCCATCCGCGCGACGGCGAGCCCTTTCGAAGGTCGTGTGCCTTGGAACAGGTAATCGCCCTCACGCCATTCGGGATCGGCCATGATCGCCTGCCGGCCGACTTCGTAGAAGGCGATGTTCTGCGCCGAGTGGCGCGCGGCGGTGGCGATCGGCACGCAGGAGAACACGCGATTGGGATAGGCCGCCGCCCACTGCAGCGCCTGCATCCCGCCGATCGAACCGCCGATCACGCAGAAGAGTTCGGAAATTCCGAGCGCCTCCACCAGCATGGCCTGCGCGCGCACCATGTCGGCGACGGTGAACACCGGGAACCTGAGGCCCCAGGGCCGTCCGTCCGGATGGTTGGACGCGGGGCCCGACGTGCCCATGCAACCGCCGAGCACATTGGCGCAGATGACGAAGAAGCGGTTGGTGTCGATCGGCTTGCCCGGCCCCACGATTCGCGGCCACCAGCCGGCGCGGCCCGTGACGGGATTGGCGCTCGCCACGAACTGGTCGCCGGTGAGTGCATGGCACACAAGCACCGCGTTCGACTTGTCCGGCGCCAATTCCCCATAGGTTTCATAGCCGATCGTCATCGGCGAGAGCTTTTCCCCGCTCGACAGATGCAGCGGCTGGTCGTCGCCGAAGGTGATGGTGCGCAGGCCGCCGGAGGAAGACCAGTTGCGCAGGGGAGATGTCGCTCGACTCATTGTGTTTACGATACCCTGCGTCGCGCTGGATGCATCCTCCTAAAGCGAATGCGGTGACGCCGGACACGGGACGACTGTTCCGGGTTGGCGCAGCCTGCAATGCTCTCTAGGGTCCTTCCATCATGTCCGTACACGATCCCGTCAATCCCGGAGACGCGCCGCCCGCCGCGCAGGACCGGACGCCGCTGGACGAGGCGCGCGCCGCAGTCGACGCTGTCGATGACCAGTTGCTCGCGCTCGTCGCGGAGCGCGCGCGCCTGGCCGACGTCATCGCCGCCGCGAAGACGGGCGCCGCCGCGGGAGCCGCCATGCGGCCGGCGCGGGAGGCGGCGTTGATCCGGCGCCTTGTCGCCAACGCGCCGAAGGACGTGGACCCCTCCATCATCGTGGAAGTCTGGCGCGCGCTCATCGCCGGCAATCTGCGTCGCCAGAAGCCGGTCGAGGTGTTCGCCGGCGGCGCGCCGGACGTGACGCGCCACTTCGATCTCGCGCGCCGCCATTTCGGCGCCTTCACCCGCATCTCGCGCGCCGACGATGCGCGCGCCACGCTGACACGGATGATCGAGACGCCTGGATCGGCCGCCGTGCTGCCGTTCCCGGGCAGTTCGGGGCCCGGCATGTGGTGGCCGATCCTCGCGGAATCGAAGTTCCACGGCGCGGCAATCGTCGCCGCGCTGCCGGCGCTGGGCCTGCCGGGCGGACCGGAAGGCGCGGTGGTGATGTCGGGCGCCGTGCTCGAACCGTCGGGGCAGGACACCACGCTCGCGCTGGCGTTCGACCCGCACCACAAGTGCACGCGCGGCATGAACGAATCCGGGCTGAAGGGCCGCGAAGTGGCCCGCGCCCGTACGCTGCTGATGATCGAATTCGAGGGCTACGTGGCCGAGGACGACCGGCGTCTTGTCGCGCTGGGCAAGTCGGGCCTTGACGGGGTGCGGATCGTCGGCGTCTACGCGCGCATCTGACCATCCGAAAGTTGACTGCAATGGCGCCCAGGCCGCTTCCCGGCATTCTCGACATCGAGCCCTACAAGGGCGGGGAGTCCGCGCTGCCGGGCTTCGCCAAGCCCATCAAGCTCGCCTCCAATGAAAACCCGCTGGGCGCGAGCGCCGCGGCGCGCAAGGCGTTCGCGGACGCCAGCGCGAAGCTGCACCTCTATCCGGACGGGAGCGCCGCAGCGCTCCGCCGCGCCATCGGCGCGCGCTACGGTCTCGATCCAGACCGCCTCGTGTGCGGGGCGGGCTCCGACGAGATCTTCCAGTTTCTCGGTCGCGCCTATCTCTCGCCGGGCGACGAGATCGTGCAGTCGCAATACGCGTTCCTCGTCTACAAGCTCGTCGCGCAGGCGGCGGGCGCTGTGGTGAAGACGGCGCCGGATCGTGATTTCACCGTCGATGTCGATGCGATGCTCGCGTGCGTCACGGCGAAGACGAAGATCGTCTTTCTCGCCAACCCCAACAATCCCACGGGCACCTATCTGCCATTCTCCGAAGTGCGCCGCCTGCACGCGGGGTTGCCCGACAACGTGCTCTTCGTGATCGACGCCGCCTATGCGGAATACGTGCGTCGCAACGACTACGACAGCGGCGTGGCGCTCGTCTCCGAGTTCGACAACGTGTTGATGACGCGCACCTTTTCCAAGGTGCACGGCCTCGCGGCGGCGCGTCTCGGCTGGGCGTACGGGCCGGCGCAAGTGATCGACGCGCTCAACCGCGTGCGCGGGCCGTTCAACGTCTCGGCCGCGGCGCAGCTTGCCGGCGTCGCCGCCATCGAGGACGCGGCGTTCGTCGATGCGTCGGTGGAGCACAATGCGCGCGAGCTCGATCGTCTCGCGGCGGCGATCGAAGGGCTCGGGTTCAAGATCACGCCGAGCGTCGGCAATTTCGTGCTCGCGCATTTCGGCGCGGAAAAGGGCCGCACCGCGAAGGACGCCGACGCGTTCCTGCGGTCGCGAGGGCTCATCGTGCGCGCGGTGGCGGGTTACGGATTGCCGGACGCGCTGCGCATCTCCGTCGGCGCGACTGCGGAGAACGATGCGTTCGTCGCCGCGCTCACGGAGTTCGCAACGTCGTGAGTTTTCAGCGGGTTGCGATCGTCGGCGCGGGGCTCATCGGCTCCTCGCTCGCGCGTGCGATCGGTGCGCACCTGCCGGCGACGGCGGTGCGCCTTCACGACGTTTCGCCAGACGTGCGCGCCCGCGCCGCCACGCTCGACATCGGCGCGGTCGCTTCGACGGCGCAAGACGCCGTGCGCGACGCGGACCTCGTGATCATCGCCACGCCCGTCGGCGCGATGGCGGCTGCGGCGGCGGGTTTCGTCGCTGCGCTCGCGCCGGGAGCGGTGGTGACGGACGTGGGCTCCACCAAGCGCGCGGTGGTCGATGCGCTCGGCAAAGTCGTGCCGGAACACGCGTTCTTCATCGCCGGCCACCCCATCGCGGGCACCGAGCAGTCGGGTCCGGAAGCGGGCTTTGCCTCGCTGTTCGAGAACCGCTGGACGATTCTGACGCCGCTGGACGATCCGCGTCCCGGCTACGCGGACGCACTGGCGAAGCTGTCGGCGTTCTGGACCATGCTCGGCGCGCGCGTGGAGATCATGGATCCCGACCGTCACGATCTCGTGCTCGCGATCACCAGCCACGTGCCGCATCTCATCGCCTTCAACATCGTCGCCACGGCCGAAGACCTCGAGACGGTGACGGAATCGGAGATCGTCAAATACTCCGCCGGCGGCTTCCGCGACTTCACGCGCCTCGCCGCGTCCGATCCGGTGATGTGGCGCGACGTGTTTCTCGCCAACAAGGACGCCGTGCTCGAGATTCTCGGGCGTTTCACCGAAGATCTGGCCGCCTTGCAGCGCGCGATCCGCTGGGGCGACGGCGATACGTTGCACGAAATCTTCACCCGCGCGCGCCGCGTGCGGCGCGAAGTTATCGAGGCGGGGCAGGACAGCGCGGCGCCGAACTGGGGTCGCGATCAGTCCGCCGACGCCGGGGGAGAAGACAAGGCGTAGAGCGGGCGCGCCGGCGCGCTGATGTCGCCGAGACGCCACGTTCCGTCCTGCGCGCGCAGCGTGGCCGCGCCGCTGGATTTCAGGCTCTGCCCGCCCAACAGCGCCATGAGGCCGTCCGCGCCGCCGGTGATCTGCAACTCGATGGCGCCTTCCGGGCGTCGCAGCGCATCGAGGCGCAACGCGCCTGCGCCGGTCACTTTCGAGCCATGCCAGTCGAGATCGAGCACCTCGACGTCGGCGCGTCCGCCCGCATCGACCCACGGACCGAGCGGATCGCCCGCGCGGGTTTGCGCCAGCGCCGATGTGTGATCGAGCACGACGCCAATGCGCACGCGTTCGGCGAGATCGGTCTCGTGTCCGGAAATGTCGATGGCCACCTGCCAGGCGTCCGGCGTGCGTGCGTCAGGCCGGATGTGGATGAGCGTGCGCGGCGCGGGCGCGCCTTCCAGATCGATCGAGACGCGCGTCAGCGTGCGGCCTTTCCAGTGCACGCTCATCGCGCCGCGCGTGGGATCGATCGCGTGCGTTTCACCGTCGCGCCCCGTCCAGCGCACGCCGTCCTTGAGGTCGACGATGAGATGGAACGGATCGACGAGGTTCACGCTGACGGGAAGTTTCTTCGCCTCAAACCGCGGCAAAGGCGCCGACTGCAGGTGCGCGTCGGTGAGCGTCAGCGTGAGGTGCAGCGGAAAGCCGCTTGCGCGCACCGCGCCATAGCCCGCCTCGATCCCGCGCGCCTTGGCGCTGACGATCGCCGCGTCGAGCCGCTGGATCGCCTGATCCTTCGCCACGAACCAGAACGCCGTCCACCCAAGACATGCGAGCGCAAACAGCGCCCATGGAATATAAAGTCCGAGGCGCTGGCGATGAACGCTCATGATCGCGCACTGACCGTGCTTCCCCGTGAGGGGGAGCTGTCGCGACGCAGTCGCGACTGAGGGGGCGGCAAGCTCACATTCCAAATGGAGCAGCCGCCCCATCCGTCCGCGCTGCGCGCGGCCACCTTCCCCTCGCGGGGAAGGACGGAGGCATGTCGGCTCATGCGCGCGGATTTTCGGCGAGCAGTTCGTTGGTGCGTTTCTCGATGCGCGTCTCGAGCTCGCGCATGAAGTCCTCGCGCGAGAGGCCCGGTGGGATCGGCGGCAGGAACTCGATGGTGGCCACGCCCGCGCGCGTCTTCACGCCCTTCGCCGACCAGATGCGCCCCGTATCCAGCGCCACCGGCACGCAGGGCACGCCGAGATCGCGATAGATGGCGGCGACGCCGGGCTTGTAATCGCCCGCCACGCCCGGCTCCTGGCGCGTGCCTTCGGGAAAGATCACGATCTGGCGGCCCGCATCGCGCGCCGGCCGCGACGCGCGCAGCAGCTTCTTCAGCGCCGACGCGTGCGCCTCACGGTCGATCGGGATCATCCCCATCGACTTCGCGTACCAGCCGAGCACCGGCGCATCGAGCAGTTCGGCCTTCAGCACGAACGCTGGGCTCGGCAGCATGATGAAGGGCAGCACCGTCTCGAGATTGGACTGGTGCTTGGCCGCGACGATCGCAGCGCCCTTCGGCGCGTATTCGAGTCCCGTGAAACGCACCTTCGCGCCGACGATCCAGCGCAGGCCGAACAGCGTCAGCCGCGCCCACATGCGCCCTGCGGCCATGTTGTGTCCGCCGGTGGCGATCATCACCGGCAGGCAAAGGAGTCCGGAGAGCGCCAGCGACAGGTAGAACCAGCCGGCGAACAGGACAGAACGAAGGGACGTCATGCGGCGGGCGGATTCTCTGACGGTTTATCGGCGGCCAGAAACGCTCCGCGCGCGCGGATGGCAAGGTACTTGAGATATTCTCCGCCGAGGGACATGGCGACGGTGGGATCGCGCTGCCACGCGCCCGGCGCCGCGAGCGGCGTTTCGACGGGATAAGGGATCAGCCGCGCCTCGGGCATCGCCACGCGCAGCTCCGCGAGGCTGCGCGGCATGTGGAAATCGTCGGTCACGATGATGAGCCGCGAGAAGCCGTTGCGGTGGGACCACGCCGCGGTCTCGCTGGCGTTGCCGAGCGTGTCCGCCGCCTGACGGCCGAGGTCGACGCAGCAGGCGATGAGTTCGGGCGCGCCGCCGAGCACGGCGTAGACGTCGGCGTCCTCCACGTTCGGGTTGACGCCCGAAACCAGCAGCCGCCGGCCGCGGCCTTCCTGCAGCAGGCGCATCGCCGTCGGCAGGCGTCCGGAGTCCCCGCCCGTCAGCGCGACGATGGCGTCCGCTTCGGGCAGCGGCGTCTGCGGCCGCGCGCCGGCGACGCTGTTGGCGAAGTTCACGTAGCCGAGGCCGAACGCGACGATCATCGCGGTGGCCACCGCGAGGAGGGCGCCGCGCAGCCAGCTCATCCGAGCCGGTCCGCTGCGTCGAAGGCCGACGCTGCGCCGATGCGCGCGCCGACCAGACCGGCCGCGCCCGCGACCAGCGGCGCGCCCAGGCCGATCAGCACGTCCCACGGGGAGAGCGAAGCGATCATTGACTGAAAGGATATGGTCTCGCCCGCCGCCGCGCGCATCCCCGGCGCGACGATCAGCGCCAGAACAACGGCTGCGGCGCCTGCGATGAAGGCGACTTCCGCGCCGGCGCGCCCGAAAGCGGCAAGCGTCGCCCGGCGGGTGGCCCCATGGTCGGCCCACAGGGCCGCGCGGGTGCGTTCGGCGTGGGCGGCGGCGGCCAGCGCGCTGGCGACGGCGAGCGCAATCACCGCGGCGATCGCCGCGCCGGCGACGGCGGCGAGGCGCGGGAGCACGGCGCCGGCGGGCTCCGGGGGCCCTGAATCAAAGATCTCCGCGGCGACGCCGGCGGTGCGCAGGCGCTCCGTCAGCAAGGCGGCCATGGCGGCGGCGTCCTTCGCGGCGACGGTGCGCACTTCGATGAGCCGCAGCGGCGGCAGGTCCCTTGCGTTGAACGGCCGCCCGCCCCAGCGCGAGAGCAGGGCTGCGGCGCGGGCGGCGTCCATGGGCCGCGCGGCGCGTACGTCCGGGGCCGCTGCGATCGCCGCCGCGGCCTTGATGACCGCCTCGTCCGTTGCCGGCGACAGCACGCGCACGGTGTAGGCGGAGCTCGCGCGCAGCATCTGTTGTGCGGACCGCGCGACCATTCCGGCGGAGAAGAGCCCCACGCCAAGTCCGGCGCCGATAAGCGCCAGCAGGGTCGCAAACAGCGCCGGTCGCATCAGGGAAAACAGCATCACTTCGTCGGGTCCAGCGGCTTGAGGACGCTGCCAGGCGTCAGCGCGAGACGCGCGTCGTCGATGCGCCACACCGCGCCCTTGAGCGCGGGGACCTCGCTGCACGCGGCGACGATGACGGCGGCGCCGAGGCGGCTGAGCTCGGTGAGGAGCTTTGTCACCCGCAGCTCCGCCTCGACCCCGACGCCGGAGAGCGGATCGTCGGCGAGGATGATGTCGGGCTGGGCCACGAGCGCGCGCGCCAGCGCGGCGAGTTTGCGCTGGCCCGCCGAAAGCGCCCCGGCGCGACGCCCGGCGTCCTTGTTCAGCCCGAGAAAGCCCAGCAGCTCCATGACGTCCTGGGCGGTCTGGCGGCTGGCGGGATCGAGGTTCAGCGGCAGCGCCACGTTGTCGAACAGCGTCTCGTCCTCGAGAAAAGCCGGCGTCTGCGCCGCATAGCCGATGCGCCGCTTGAGCGCCGTGCGCACATCGCGCGGCAGGGTCGCCACGTCGGAGCGCAGAAGCAGCACCCGGCCTTCGCGGGGGGCGAGGGCGGTGCGCAACAGGTGGATCAGGGTGGACTTGCCCGCACCCGAGGCGCCGGTGACGGTCGTGATCGAGGCCGCGCGGACATCCATGGACGCGCCGATGATCACGTCGGGCCCGGCATCGTAGCCCGCGGTGACGCCTTCCAGGCGCACGGCGGCGCGCCGGTCCGGCGTGGGCGCTGTTTCGACCGCGAGGGCTCGTGAGGTCTGCATCGGGGCGGGGCCAGGAGGAGCGTTAAGTCGGAGGGATGGGGATAATCTGTGAACGGACGTGTGAATGGACAGGAGTCCCGGAATCGGCGCAGTCACCAAATCTAAACCGACGCAATCAAGAATTGCTTACCATGATCCTGACCTGTCCGTCCTGCGCGACGCGGTACTACGCCGATGACGGCTCCATTGGAGCCGCCGGCCGTTCCGTACGTTGCGCCGCCTGCGCCCATACCTGGTTTGTCGAGCCGCAGCTTGTGCTGGCCGATGAGGCCGCGACGCCGGGCCTGCGGGGCCGCGAGGAAGAACCCCGCCTGACCCGCGAGCAGGTGGAGCGGATGCGCCGCGCCGCCGGCGGCTCCGCCAGCGCGCCACTCTCGTCGGCCGCGAAGTACCGCGCCCTGCAGGCCGAGCGGCAACGCAAGGATCGCCTGAAGGCCGCCGCCCTCGCCTGGACGGTCACCGGCGTCGCACTCGCCGCGACCACCACGTCCGCGGTGGCGTTCCGCGAGGATGTGGCGCGCATCTGGCCGAAGACCGCCAGCGCCTACGCCGCCGTCGGCCTCGACGTGAACATCTTCGGCCTCGAATTCGTCGACCTGCAGGTCGAGCATGTCTTCGACGGCCCGCGGCCGGTGCTCGTGGTGCGCGGCGCCGTGACCAACATCGGCCACTCCGACCGCCCGGCGCCGGTGCTGCGTTTCGGCCTGCGCGACGGCCAGTCGGCCGAGATCCAGCACGTGCTCGCGCGGATGATCTCGCCGGACATCCCGGCCGGCGGCTCGGCGCCGTTCGAGGTGCGTATCGAGAACGCCTCCCCGGATGCGCAGGATCTGGAAGCCACCTTCGCGGCCTACGGCGAGGGCGACGCCCTGCCGCCGATCGCCGCGAATCTCGCGCCGCCAGCGCCGCTGCTCGACCCGCCCGCGGTCGAAGGTGCCTTGACGCTCGACACGGTGGCCCCCAGTCAGGGCGCGTCGACGTCACATGACGGGCTGGCGCCGCGGCTCGATGAGCCTTGGCCCGCAGGGTCCACTGGGGAACATGGCTGAACGCTTTCCGGTCCTCGTTTCAGAAGAAGCGATCGCCGCACGCATCGAGACGCTCGCCGATGAGCTGGCGCCGCTGATCGACGACGACTGGCGCGTGGTGCAGCTCATGCAGGGCGCGGGGCCGTTCGCGACGGACCTCATGCGCGCGCTGGCGCGGCGAAACATCCACCCCATTCTCGATTCGCTGTGGCTGGAGAGCTACCGCGACGAACACGTTTCGTCCGGACGGGTGGTCGTGCGCGCCGATCTCTCGCGCCGCCTAGAAGGCAAGCGCGCGCTGATCCTCGACGATGTGTTCGACAGCGGCCGCACCATCGCCTTCGCCCGGGCGCATCTGACCGCGAAAGGCGCCATCGAGACGCGCGCGTGCGCCTTCATCCGCAAACCCGCCGCCGGCGACGCGCCGATCGATCATGTCGGCTTCGATTGCCCGGATCGCTACCTCATCGGCTACGGCATGGACGACGCCGGCCGCTACCGCGGCCTGCCATACGTGGGCGCGCTGGATTGATGCGCCAACTCCCGTCGGCGGCGTCCGGCTGGTGTCGCACTGCGCCCGGACTGTGGGACTCGTCGCGCGCAGTCCCACACATTTGCGGGGATAGATTTCACCTGTCGCCCGTCGCTCTCCCTCCCCTCGATGGGGAGGGTGGCCTGAGCGAAGCGAAGGCCGGGTGGGGCGCGCGCGCGAATGCCCGGGCGATGGGCGCATGAGGCGATGATCGCCTCGCGCGCTTTTCCTTTCACATGGAGCCTCGCGTTCCCTCCCCCGCGCGTGCGGGAGAGGGACAGCTTGAGCGAAGCGAAAGCAGGGTGAGGGCCCGG
>CAZGYQ010000045.1:0-25490 GCA_964530695.1 uncultured Caulobacteraceae bacterium | reverse complement strand
CGCCGTAGCTGTCGGCGCCGAGACCGCCGAGCATGGTGTCGGCGCCGGCCGCGCCCTGCAGCACGTCATCGCCCGCGAGACCTTCGAGGCGATTGGCGCTGGCGTCGCCGGTGAGCGCATCGGCGAGGCCCGACCCCCGCAGGCCCTCGATCGAGGCGAACGTATCGCCCGCCGCGTCGCCGCCGGACGCCGCCCCGCCGATGGTGACCGTCACGCCGGTCGCGGAGCCCGCGTAACTGGCGATGTCGACGCCGTTCCCGCCAAGCAGGGAATCCGCGCCGCCGCCGCCGGTCAGCGTGTCGTCGCCGCCATTTCCGGTCAGCGTGTTCGCGGCCGAATTGCCGGTGAGCGTATCATTCCCCGCTCCGCCGATGGCGTTCTCGATCACCACGCCCCGCGCGATGGAGATGTTGTAGAGCCCCGCCGCGCCGCCGTTGCCGGGCCCCGCGCTCGAAAAGCTCTCGGCGCGCAGGTCGATGTTCGAGTTCGTCGCGTATCCAGACAGGTCCAGCGTATCGACGCCGCCGCCGTCCCAGACCGAGAACACCGCATTCGAGGACGCGCTCGTGAGCGTATAGTGTTCGCGCCCGGTGTTGGAATTGAATCCGTAGACCGTGTCGCCCGTGCGCGCGCTGGTGTTGGCGCCGTAGAGCCGCTGCGCCGCGGCGATGTCGTGCAACTGCGGGCCGGCGGAGAATGCAGGCAGGCTGCCGCCGGTGTTGCCCGAGCCGAAATAGCTCATGATCGTGAACATGCGCGCGTCCTGCCAGTAACTGGCGTCGGCGTCATAGGTCGGCGTTCCGCCGTCGTAGTCGCCCGGATGGCGCAGGCCGATGGCGTGGCCGATCTCGTGGGCCAGAACGTGCGGGCCGTAGTCGCCGAATGCGGGCGTGCTGTTGTAGGCCTCGGAGCCGTCGATCCAGATGTCGCCGGCCAGGCTGGCGAATCCCGTCTGCCCCGGCGAGGGCAGATACGCGAAGCCCGCCGCGCTGTCGGTCTCGGTGGTGTAGTTGGAGAAGAGGATCGTGGCGTTGTCCGCGTAGGCGCCGTCGCCCGAGGTTCCCGACCCGACGCGCACGAAGGTGATGTTGGCCACGTCCGACCACAGCGCGAGGGCCGCTTCGGCGGCGGCGATCTGGGCGGCGTTGAACCGCACGAACCCGCCCGTGCCTTCCGGCATCGTCGTGGGCTCGGTGGACCGGAAGGCGTAGGTGATGGTGACCGCCGCGCCCTGCACTGCCGACCAGGTGTACCCGCCGCGGGTGAGCTGTGCGGCGGCCTCGTCCCAGTTGAAGATCGGCTTGCCGTTGGCGGCGGTCCCGTCGCTCGGCAGGACCGTCTGTTCGCGGATGGTGTTGAGCGCGCCCGTGCACGCCGGGCACGTGCAGCGCAGGGCCGCGCCGTCGTCGGCGAACCGTTCGACGCTCCAGGCCTGCGCATTTTCGCCCCACCCCTGCGCGTCGATCATGAACCGTGCGCCATCCTGACCGTGGCCCCGTCCCTTGAGTCCCACTGTCATCTGGATGTCCCCTGTCAAATCGCCCGCGAGCGCCCGTCACGCTTATCGCCGCTCGCGCCCGATCTCAAATGAACGACGCCGCAGCACTGCCCTTGCCCGCCCCGGCGCCTGTGCTACCCCCGCGCCCGGTCCCGGCGGAAACGGGGACAGGCGGAAAAGCGGGCGCGACAGCATGCGGCAGGCGGTGATTCTCGTGGGCGGGCGCGGCACGCGGCTGGGCGAGGCTGCGCGCGATACGCCCAAGCCGCTGATGCCCATCGTCGGCGACGTGCGCTTCCTCGACTACCTGATCGAGAACATCGCCCGCCACGGCGTGACCGACATCCTCCTTGTGGCGGGCCACCTCGGGGAACAGGTCGAGGCCCGCTACCAGCGCGCGCGCATCCGCGGCGCGACCGTCAGCGTCGTGCGCGAGCCGGAGCCCGCGGGCACGGCGGGCGCGCTGCGCCACGTGGCGGACCGCCTCGACGAGGTGTTCCTCATGTCGAACGGCGATTCGATGTTCGACATCAATTATCTCGCGCTCGCATCGAGCCTCCCGGGCAACGACATCGCGCGCCTTGCGCTGCGCCGCGTGCCGGACGGCGCGCGCTACGGCCGCGTCTCGACCGACGGCGACCGCGTCACCGGTTTTCACGAGAAGGATGCGGGCTGGAGCGGCGACGCGCTGATCAACGGCGGCGTCTACGTGCTGCGCAAGAGCGTGCTCGACCTCATCGACCGCACGCCCATGTCCATCGAGACGGACGTGTTCCCGGAACTGTGCCGGCGCGGCGTGATCTCCGGCGCCGCGTTCGCCGGCTATTTCCTCGACATCGGCCTGCCGGAAACGCTTGGCGAAGCGCGCGCGGCGCTGCCCGCGCAGATGCGCCGCCCCGCCGTGCTGTTCGACCGCGACGGCACGCTGAACCGCGACGACGGCTACACCTATCGCACCGAAGATCTCGAATTTCTCCCCGGCGCCATCGAGGCTGTGCGCGCGTGCAACGACGCCGGCGCGCTCGCCATCGTCATCACCAACCAATCCGGCATCGCGCGCGGCAAATACGAGACCGCCGACATGCGCGTGTTCCATGCGCACATGCAGGCGCGCCTCGGCGAACACGGCGCGCATGCGGACGCCTTCTACCACTGCCCGTTCCATGACCAGGGCGTCGTGCCGGCCTACACGCGCGCCAACCACCCCGACCGCAAACCGAACGCCGGGCTCCTGCGGCGCGCGCTGATGGAGTGGCCGATCGACGCGACGCGCACCATCATGGTCGGCGACCATGCGCGCGACGTGGACGCGGCGCACGCTGTCGGCGTCGATGGCGCGGAAGTGAAGCCGGGCGAACTCCTGGGCGTGGTCACGCGCGCATTGAACGACGTGAAAGGACCGACGATGTCGCAGGCCCACGTGATCGCACTCAGGGACCGCGCGGCGCGCGCCCGCGCATGGTTGTTCGACCATGCGCTCCCGCTCTGGTGGGACAAGGGGTTCGATCGTGCGAGCGGGTGTTTTCACGAACGCCTCGGCCTCGATGGCGCGCCCGTCGCGCTGCCGCGCCGCGTGCGCGTGCAGGCGCGCCAGACCTTCGTCTACGCGATGGCGGGAAAGCTCGGCTGGAGCGGCCCGTGGCGCGAGGCGACAGAAGCCGGCGCGCGCACGCTTCTGGAACGATGCCTCCGGCCCGATGGCGGCACGGCGCATCTTCTCGATGCGCGCGGCGAACAGACGGATGCGCGGCGCGACCTCTACGACATGGCGTTCGTGATCTTCGCACTGTCGCACGCATCTATGGCGCTCGATCGTCCCGCGCTGGCGCAGACCGCCACGGCGCTTGTGGACTGGGTGAAGGCGAACTGGGCGCACCCTCACGGCGGATACCGCGAAGGCGATCTCGTGACCGTTCCGCCGCGCCGGCAGAATCCGCACATGCACATGCTGGAAGCGCTGCTTGCGCTGCATGAGGCGACGGGCGCGCAACGCTGCCTCGACGACGCGCTCGCGATCGTCGCGCTCTTCGAGACGAAATTCGTCAGCGCCGAATGGGGCGCGCTGCTGGAATATTTCGACGACGCATGGACGCCCGCGCCGGGACGCGAGGGCTTCGTCACCGAGCCCGGCCACCAGTTCGAATGGGCCTGGCTCATTGACCGCGTGCATCGCGCGACCGAGCATGACGCGCGCGAAACCGGGCGTCGCATCCAGGTGCACGGCGAGGTCTACGGCGTCGATCCGAAGACCGGCTTCATCGCCGACGAGGTGTGGGCCGAGGGCGACGTGAAGACGCCGACGGGCCGCTTCTGGCCGTCGACCGAGCGCTTGAAGGCCAATATCGTGTGGTTCGAGCGCACCGGCGACCCCGCCGCCGCGCACGCCGCCGTGCAGGCCTTCGACGTGATCATGGAATACTGCGCCACGCCCGTGAAAGGCCTCTGGCGCGACCGCCGCCTGCCCGACCGCTCTTTCGTCGAAGAACCCGCGCCCGCGAGTTCGTTCTATCACGCGATGCTGGCGATGGCGGAGCTGATCCGGGTGGGGGAAAGGCAGCCGCTTCTAAACGGTTAGGAGCCGCCCACCTCGGACTGATCTTTCGCGTACTTCAGCAGCGGAGGCATATCGTCTGGAGGCAATGGCAATTCATAGAAGAGAATCGGCGTCAAAGTATGTCGCCCGCATCGGTTAGCTAGCCCTTGGTCATTGGTGTAGACTTTTGATACTTGCTCTATTTTGCCTATAGCGACGATCTGCAAATCGAACTTTGCCTTCTGCCATGTGTCAGGGCGTTGCTGAGCTTTGCCCACCACATAGATTTCGTGACGAATGATCTCCGCTGCTTCGATGGCAGCGCGCCGCCCATACTCCGCAAGGCGAAAGTTCTTGTTTTTGCTCATCGCCGCTACGATTGGAGCGCCCGCCGCGCCGGCACCGACCAGAAATTCAGTTAGCGCAGGCGTCGGAATAACAATTCGCTCATTGGATTCCTCCAGACAGTGAATGAGAAACTCAACACGCTCTTTGAATTTGGCAATCGGGATACCCGTTGCTGGGTCATCTGGAATGTCGATGTTCTCTGGCTGATGCCAAGCAATAAGGTAATTCGCATCAAGAAGAACTGCCATGACTGCTTAGTCCTCGCTGCGCAGAAGCGCGAGTTCAGCAAGAGGGGCACGAGCGTGCTTCCACGCATTGCCTTCAATTGCCCGCAGTTTTTGAACAACGCGAGTAAGCGGAGCGTCGTCCAGCTCTTCAAACCTTTGCGCCGAAAATAGTAGTTGCTTCCAATCGCCATCGCGGTCTCGTTGAAACCTCGCTCGACCGAAAACTCTTATCTCTGGCCCAAAGAGGAAATGGCACATCTCCATGGCAAGCGAGCGGCTCATTTCACAATTGTAGAATAGATTTCCGTCTTGGATCGAGGCGTGAATTGATTTGTCTTTTCCACCAATTCTAACCAGTTGCCCCTCAACGGCCAACTCTTCTTCTATTGGGCCATACACGGGAGAATGGACGCGATCTCGGCCGGGAAATGGAATTACTATACCTGAAAGCTCAAAAGTGCCGACCGAATGATCTGCCTCAAGCAGATCGTTCATCCGACTGTAGGCTCCAAGAGTTGGCTTATCAGCTAGTCCAGCGGCCAGCATCGATGGTCGCTCAGTAACCTCACCCAGATGATCTCTTGAAGTCCAATATCGTATTTTCAGACTGCCCTCTTCGATTTTCTCGAAGTGAACGGAACTGTTCTTTCCAAGGAGCTCGAAAAGTACGGCCATGTATTCGGCAAGCCGACCCATTGGTATGGAGTCAGGTGTGTGCGCGTCGATCACGAATTCGCCAAACTCGCGCTCGCCCTCACTTCTCGACCCGGTCGTATCCATTCCAAATACTCATCAGGGTTTGAAGAAAGAAACGTAACGTTTTGAGAAGGGGCGGCAAGAGGACTCGCGCGCTTCAAGCACCGCGCGGAGGCCCAACGGGAAATTTTGCTGGTCAGAAAACTTGAGGTTCGACAAAAATCTGGCGGAGAGGGCGGGATTCGAACCCGCGATACCCTTGCGAGTACTCCAGTTTTCGAGACTGGCGCCTTCAGCCACTCGGCCACCTCTCCGCGCCGGCTTGGGGCCTGTTCTGGCGAACAGGGCCGTTCCGGGAAGCGGCGGACATAGTGCAAGGCCCGCGGGCGCGCAACGGTCGGGGGAGATCGGCTTGCCGGACGCCCGCTTCGCCCCTGCCCCGCGACCGCCCGTTTTGCCTGCCCGCGGCGCCGACTTTTCCTGCCTGCGGCGCCAGGTTTTCCCGCCTGCGGCGATTGACGGCCGGCCGCCCCGCCCTGTATACGCCCCGCTCTTGTCCGACCGCGCGACCCGCGGCCGGTACGTATGATTTGTAGGACCTGAACCGATGTTCGCGGTGATCAAGACGGGCGGCAAGCAATACCGCGTCGCCAAAGACGATGTCATCGTCGTCGAAAAGCTCGAAGGCGACGCCGGCAAGGCGCTGTCGTTCGGGGACGTGCTGATGGTCGCCGACGGCGCCAACGTCTCGGTCGGCGCGCCGACAGTCGCCGGCGCGAAAGTGACGGGCGAGCTCGTCGAGCAGCGCCGCGGCGACAAGGTGATCGTGTTCAAGAAGCGCCGCCGGTCGACGTACCGCCGCAAGCAGGGCCACCGCCAGTCCGAAACCGTGGTCCGCATCACCGGCATCACGGCCGGCTGAGACCTGACTGAACCGCAACACTCAACGACAATTGGGCGCCGGATCGGCGACCGACTAACCAGACTTCGGAGATTTTCCCATGGCCCATAAAAAAGCAGGCGGCAGCTCCCGTAACGGGCGCGACTCCCCGGGTCAGCGCCTGGGCGTGAAGCGCTTCGGCGGCCAGACGGTGGCGGCCGGCAACATTCTCGTCCGCCAGCGCGGCACGAAATTCCACCCGGGCTCCAATGTGGGCATCGGCAAGGACCACACGCTGTTTGCGCTCGTGACCGGACAGGTCGCGTTCCAGACCAAACGTGAAGGCCGTACGTTCGTATCCATTCTTCCGATGGCCGCGGCCGAATAGGCGATCCGACACCAGTCCGGATCGCCCCCTCTCAAGGCGATCCGGTTCAGTATTCCCGCGCGGGGGAGCCGGAACGCCGGCTCCCCCGTTTCGTTTTCGGGACCGAGCCCCTTTTTACCCCGCGCGGAACGAAAGGGACGTTCCCATGCGCGACACGATCGAAACCCAACGCCTCACGCTCCGCCCGTTCTCGGCGAACGATGTCGCGCCGGTCGTGGCGCTTTGCGGCGACTGGGACGTGGCCCGCATGCTCGCCCGCGTACCCCATCCCTACAAACACGCTGACGCCGTCGAGTGGATCGAGACCATTCCCGCCCGCCGCGACGCGGGGACGGACTTCGTCTTCGCCATCACCAACGCCCGCGACGGCGTCATGGGCGCCATCGGCATCGACCTGCGCGACGGCGAGGACGCGTTCACGCTCGGCTACTGGCTGGGCAAGCCGTTCTGGCGTCAGGGCTATGCGACGGAGGCAGGCGGCGCCGTTCTCGCGCACGCCACGGAGGATCTCGGCGTGGCGCGATTCCGCTCCGAGCACTTCGTCGGCAACGAGGTCAGCGGCCGCGTGCTGCAGAGGCTCGGCTTCGGCTACACCGGCGAGATGCGCCAGATGCCCTGCCTCGCCCGCGGCGAGCACGTGCCGGCGCGCCTGATGGAGCGGCCCCGCAAGCAACAGTCCGGACGGGAGGGCGGCCATGACAGCTAGTCTCCTCCGCACGGACCGGCTCGTGCTGCGCCCGCTCGACCTCGCGGACGCGCCGCGCATCGCCCGCTACGCCGCCGATCCCGGCGTTGCACGGATGACGTCCACGTTCCCGCTGCAGCAGACCGTCGTCGGCGCGGAAGGCTGGGTGCTCATCCGCCAGGCGCTGGAGCCGCATCGCGTGGGCGGCGAGTTCGCCATCGATCTGGCCGAAGAAGGCCTGATCGGGACCATCGGCGCGCATGCATCCAATGGCGCCGTCGAGATCGGCTACTGGCTCGGCCGCCCCTGGTGGGGGCGCGGCTACGCCACGGAGGCGCTGCGCGCGGTGACCGACGTGGCGAAAGGCCTGAGCCGCGGCCCCGTCGTCGCCGATCACTTCGCCGACAATCCCGCCTCCGGCCGGGCGCTGGAGAAGGCGGGCTTCGTCTACACGGGCGAAGTCGCCGAGCGCTTCTCGCTCGCCCGGGGCGAAAGCGCGCCGGCGCGCCTCATGCGTCTGGCCGCGTGAGCAAAATGGCGCGAGTATGCTCCGCAACACTTCCGGCGGCGGGCGCAGGCCTGTCGTCGGGGTGCGCGCCGCGAGGACCGAGATGACCGCCATAGTCGCCGAACGCATGACCGCGAAGATCGAGGGCGACTTCGTCGTCTTCCTCATCGGCATGCGCATCAACAAGCTGTGGAAGGTCTGGCAGTGGGCGCCGGTCGCGGCGGCGATGCCGCGCATGATCGTCGAGCTGATGAAGCAGCCGGACCTCGGCCTCCTGCATGCGCGCACGCATTTCGGCCTGCGCAACGTGATGGTCGTGCAGTACTGGCGCAGCTTCGAGCACCTGCACCGCTACGCCGTGGCGAATGATCTTGAACACCTGCCTGCGTGGAAGGCCTTCAACCAGAAGATCCGATCCAACGGCGACGTCGGCATCTGGCACGAGACCTACCTCGTTCCCGCCGGCGGCTACGAATGCGTCTACAACAACATGCCGCGCTACGGTCTCGCCAATGCGGGCGAGTTCATACCAGCGCAGGGCCAATACAAATCCGCGAAGGGCCGGCTGCATCAGTCCGACGGCGCGGACCAGACAGCAAGCTGACACCATGAAATTCCTCGACCAGGCCAAGATCTTCATCCGCTCCGGCAACGGCGGCGGCGGCTCCGTGTCGTTCCGGCGCGAGAAGTTCATCGCCCATGGCGGCCCGGATGGCGGCGACGGCGGCAAGGGCGGCGACGTATGGATCGAGTCCGTCGACGGCCTCAACACGCTGATCGATTACCGCTACCTGCAGCACTACAAGGCGCAGACGGGCGGCCACGGCATGGGGCGCAACCGCACCGGCGCCGGCGGCGAGGACGTGGTGTTGCGCGTGCCCGTCGGCACGCAGGTGCTCGACGAGGAGCGCGAGGAAATTCTCGCCGATCTCAACGAACCCGGCATGCGCGTGCTGCTCGCACGCGGAGGTAACGGCGGCTTCGGCAACGCGCACTTCAAGGGCCCCGCCAACCAGGCGCCGCGGCACGCAAACCCCGGCCTCGACGGCATCGAGCGCTGGATCTGGCTGCGGCTGAAACTCATCGCGGACGCAGGGCTCGTCGGCCTGCCGAACGCGGGCAAATCCACCTTCCTGCGCGCGGTGAGCGCCGCGACCCCGAAGGTCGCGGACTATCCGTTCACCACGCTGCAGCCGCATCTCGGCGTCGTGTCGCTGGGTGAAACCGAACGCTTCGTGCTCGCCGATATTCCGGGCCTGATCGAGGGCGCGGCGGACGGCGCGGGCCTCGGCACGCGCTTTCTCGGCCACGTGGAACGCTGCGCGGTGCTGCTGCATCTCGTCGACGGCACGGAGGAAAAGCCGGGCGCCGCCTACAAGACCGTGCGCCGCGAGCTTGAGGCGTACGACGAAAGCCTGATCGACAAGCCCGAGATCGTCGCGCTCAACAAGATCGACGCGCTCGACGCCGAAACCCTGAAGAAGCGTCGCGACTCGTTGCGCCGCGCGTGCGGCAAGCCGGTGATGCTGGTGTCCGGCGTCAGCGGCAAGGGCGTGCGCGAAGTGCTGTTCAAGCTCAACGACGTGATCCGCGGGCGCACCGGGGACGACGATGAAACCGCCGACGCAACCGACGGAGCGTGGCAGCCTTGAGCGCATCGGCCGTCTCGACCGCCCGCCGCGTCGTGCTGAAGGTGGGATCGTCGCTGCTCATCGGCGGCGATGGCGAGGCGGCGCGCGACTGGCTGGCGCAGCTTGCGGGCGATGTGGCGGCGTACCGCGCGGGCGGACGCGAGGTCGTCATCGTGACGAGCGGCGCGGTGGCGCTGGGGCGCAAGGCGCTCGGTTTGAACGGAAAGATGCGGCTTGAGGAAAAACAGGCTGCGGCCGCAGCAGGTCAGGCGCGCCTGATGCGCGCGTGGGAGACCGCTTTCGAGCCGCACGGAATCATCGTCGCGCAGGCGCTGCTGACGCCGGAAGACACCGAGCGCCGCCGCCGCTGGCTCAACGCGCGCGCGACGCTGGAGACGCTGCTCGCGCATGGCGCCATTCCCGTCATCAACGAGAACGACACGGTGGCGACGCAGGAGCTGCGCTACGGCGACAACGACCGCCTCGCCGCGCGCGTGGCGCAGATGATTTCCGCCGATGCGCTCATCCTGCTGTCGGATGTGGACGGCCTCTACGACAGCGATCCGCGCAACAACCCGAACGCAAACCACATCGGCGAAGTCGCGGCGATCACGCCGGAGATCGAGGCGATGGCCGGCGGATCGAATGCGACGGCGGCGGTCGGCACGGGCGGGATGCGCACCAAGATCGAGGCTGCGCGCATCGCCACGGGCGCGGGCTGCGCGGTGGCGGTGACGAACGGCGCGGCGCCGCAGTGCTTTGCGCGATTGATGCGCGGCGAGCGCGCCACGTGGTTCCTGGCGGCGGCGGACCGCGCGGCGGCATACAAAGCGTGGATCGCAGGGGGGCTTCACGCGCAAGGCGCGGTGACCGTGGACGACGGAGCCGCCCGCGCGATCGCCGCCGGCAAGAGCCTTCTGCCTGCGGGCGTCATCGAAATCTCCGGCGCGTTCGACAAGGGTGACGCCGTCCGCGTACTCGATGCATCATCACGGGAAATCGCCCGCGGCCTCGCGCGCTACGACGCGCACGACGCCAAGCGGATCATGGGCAGGAAGAGCGCGGAGATCGAAGCGCTTCTCGGTTACGATGACGGGCCCGTCCTCATTCACGCAGACGACCTCGCACAGAGACAACGCGTATGACACTCGACGAATCCATGCTCGATATCGGCGCGCGCGCAAGGCAGGCCGCAGCGCTTGTCCGCGAGGCGGATGCCGCGACGCGTACGACGGCGCTCACCGCAATGGCCGAGCATCTGCGCGTGTCGGCGCTCTACATTCTCGACGAGAACGCCGAGGACGTCGCCGAAGCGAAGGCCAACGGGATCGGCGCGGCGTTCGTTGACCGGCTCACACTCAATCCCGAACGCCTCGAAGCGGTTGCTGCAGGCCTCGAAGCGATCGCGGCCATCCCTGATCCCGTCGGCGCGGAGATGGGGCGCTGGACGCGGCCCAACGGCCTCGACATCGCGCGCGTGCGCACGCCCATCGGCGTCATCGGCGTGATCTTTGAAAGCCGTCCGAACGTGGCGGCCGACGCAGGCGCGCTGGCGCTGCGGGCCGGCAATGCGACGATCCTGCGCGGCGGTTCGGATTCCGCGCGCACGGTGACGCAGATCGGCATCGCCCTGCGCGCGGGCCTGCGTGAAGCGGGCCTGCCGGAAGACGCCATCCAGATCGTGCCGACCACCGACCGCGCGGCGGTGGGCTTGATGCTCAAGGGCCTCGACGGCGCCATCGACGTGATCGTGCCGCGCGGCGGCAAGTCCCTCGTCGCGCGCGTGCAGGACGAGGCGCGCGTGCCGGTGTTCGCGCACCTGGAAGGCATCTGCCACACCTATGTCCACGCGGGCGCCGATCCGGCGAAGGCCGTCGCCATCACCGTCAATGCGAAGATGCGGCGCGTCTCGGTGTGCGGCTCCACGGAAACCTTGCTGATCGATCGCGCGATTGCGCCGACATTGTTGCCTCAGATCGCCGATGCGCTGCGCACGGCAGGCTGCGCGCTGCGCGGCGACGCGGCGGCGCGCGCGATCACACCGATGGATGCGGCGACCGAGGAAGACTGGCGCACCGAATATCTCGACGCGATCCTCTCTGTCCGCGTCGTCGACGGCATCGACGAGGCCATCGACCACATCGCGCGCTACGGCACCAGCCACACCGACGCCATCGTCACCGAAGACAAGGCCGCCGCCGCAGCGTTCACGAAACGCGTCGACAGCGCCATCGTGCTTGTGAACGCCTCCACGCAGTTCGCCGACGGCGGCGAATTCGGTTTCGGCGGCGAGATCGGCATCGCGACGGGACGCCTGCACGCGCGCGGCCCCGTCGGCGCCGAACAGCTCACCACCTTCAAGTACATCGTGCGCGGCGACGGACAGATCCGCCCGTGACGAAAATCGAAAACCGCCTGAAGCGCGATCCCCTGGCCTATCCCGGCATGCGCATCGGCCTCTTCGGCGGTTCGTTCGATCCCGCGCATTCCGGACACCTGCACGTGGCCGAGACAGCGATGCGCCGCCTCGGCCTCGACCGCGTCTGGTGGCTCGTCACGCCGCAAAATCCGCTGAAGCCGAAGTCGCGGCCGCTGTTTGCGCGCATGGCGAGCGCGGCGGCGCTGACGCGCGGCACGCGCATGGTGGTGACCGATCTCGAAGGCCGGCTGGGCCTGCGCTACAGCGCCGACACGATCGCCGCGCTCAAGCGGCGCTGGCCCGGCGTGCACTTCGTCTGGATCATGGGCGGCGACAACATGCGCGGCTTCGTGAAGTGGCGGCGCTGGCGCGACATCATGCGCGCGGTTCCCATCGCGGTCGTCGCGCGCGAGAAAATCGCCTCCGGCGCTCTGGACAGCGCCGCGTTCGCACAGTTCACCCATCGCCGCATCCCGCTGGAGCGCGCCCGCACATTGCCGGGCGCGAAGGCGCCCGCGTGGACGTATATTTCAGGCCATCTCGACCCGAACTCCTCCACCGCCCTGCGCGCCAGGACGTGAGCCGGCCCGCCGGCGCGGACTTACCGCTTCAGGCCCAGCCCCATCCGTGTTAAGAGTTGCCGATCGCAGTCATCGAAGGACCAGAAACTGTCACCGAACCAGGAGCGCACGCCGGGCCCGCGGACTTCCGCAGGCGCGCTGAAAGCCGGCCCCGGACCCAGCCCAGCCCTCGCCGAACACGACGACGGGATCGACGCCGCCGAAGCGGCGCAGCTGGTCCTTACCTCGCTTGAGGACGACAAGGCCGAGGACATCCTTTCCATCGACATACGGGGCAAGTCCTCCGTCGCCGACATGCTGATCATCGCCTCCGGGCGCTCGCAGCGCCATGTCGGCGCGCTGGCGGACCACATCACGCGCAGGCTCAAGGAGGCCGGCGTGAAGGACGTGCGCGTCGAGGGCCTGCCCACGTGCGACTGGGTGCTGGTCGATGCCGGCGATCTCATCGTCCATATTTTCCGCCCCGAAGTGCGCGGCTTCTACAACATCGAAAAGATCTGGCTGCCCGAGCCCAACGCCGCACGGGCGTAGGACGACGCAGGCATGCGAATCGTCGTCGCTGCGGTCGGCCGCCTGCGGTCTGGGCCCGAGATCGAACTCGTGCGCGATTACGTCGCGCGCGCGAATGCGGCGGGAAAGCAGCTCGCGCTGACGCCGGTGGAGCATGTCGAGGTCGAGGGCAAGCCGCCGGGCGACCAGCGCAAGGAAGCCGCCGCCCTGCTCGCCGCCACGCCGGAAAAATCAAAGACCGTCCTGCTCGACGAGCGCGGCGAGAGCTGGACCTCGCGGCAATTCGCCGAAACCCTCGCCCGCTGGCGCGACGACGGTGTGGGCTGCGTGACGTTCTGGATCGGCGGCGCCGACGGGGCGGCCCAGGGCCTGAAAGATCAAGCAGACATTAAGATCGCCTACGGCCGCCAGACCTGGCCGCACAAACTCGTGCGCGCCATGCTGGCGGAACAGGTTTACCGCGCAATCACGATTTTAGGTTCTACTCCCTACCATCGGGACTGAAGAAGTCCGTCCCGATACGGGTATGGAACAATGCGCCAAGGGGCGACGGCGACGATCGCAGGAGCGATCGCGGCTGTCCTATTCCTCGTTTCAAGCGCCGACGCCACGCAGGCCACAAAGCTGCGCGACGTGGAGCGTCGTCGCGCCGCCGCCGTGACGGAGCAACGCCGCGCATCCGCCGACGCCCGTCAGGCCGCCGCCTCCATCGAGAGCCTGGATCGCAAGCTCGTGGCCGCCGCCCGCTCGCGCGCCGCCACCGAGGCCGCCATCGCCGCCGCCGAACAGGACATTCGCGACCTCATGGCGCGTGAGCGCGCCCTCGCGGAAGGCGCCACGAAGGCCTCCGCCACCCTCGAACACGCGCTGATCGCGCTGGCCCGCGCGGAATCCCGATACGGCGACGATGTGCCCGTCACGGTGGCGATCGCCGCGAGCGCCGGACGCGACGCCGCCGCTCAATCCCTCGACACCCGCGCCGCCGCGCTCGAAACCCGGCGCACCCGCATGGCGCTGGCCGAACGACGCGCGGAACTCGCGGTCGCGCAGGCCCGGCTCGACAGCGAGCGTGCGGGCATCGAAGCGCTGCTCACCGAGCAACGCGCCCGCCGCGCGACGCTCAGCTCACTCGCGGACGCCGCCGGCAGCCGCGTCCGCGCGCTGGCCCGTGAAGCGCGTTCGCTGCGCGACCTCGTGGCCCGCTCGGTGGCGGCCCGGCGCTCGGCGCCCGCGTCCGCGACGAAGTCGGGCCCGGCGGCGCCGGTCTCGCGCGCCTCCCTCACCCGTCTCACGCCGGCCGCCGGCGAGGTCGTCCGGCGGTTCGGCCAGACAGGCGCTGCGGGCGCGGCGGCGGGCATGACAATCCGGACACGTCCCGGCGCGCAGGTGCTTGCGCCGGCCGCTGCAACGATTTCCTACGCCGGACCGTTCCGCGGCTACGGTAATGTGTTGATCCTTGATGTGGGGAATGATTACGCTGTGGTGCTGACGGGTTCTTCATCCTTGCTCGCCACTGCTGGCCAGCATGTACTTGCGGGCCAGCCGGTCGCAGAAATGAGCCGGGACGCCTCATCGGCGCCTGAGTTGTATGTGGAAGTCAGACGCGGCGGGCAGCCGGTCGATCCGGGGCGTTGGCTGGCTGCTGGCAGGTGACCGACGACGACGCCGAATCAGGGCAAGGTCCGCTCTGAAGCGCAGGACGAAGTGGAACAGGAACACGCCGGAAGGCGGCCCCCAGGAGAAAAACCCGGGGGCGACGAAGGAGCGGTGAATATGCGGATGGCGTGGATCGCGGTCCCGGTGATCGGGTTGGCAGTGGGCGTTGGCGCCCTCGCCTGGTCAGATTCGGACGGCTCGCCGGCCCGCGCGGACACCTACCGCCAGCTTGAGCTGTTCGCGGACGTACTCGCCCGCGTGCAGTCGGAATACGTCACCGAAGTCGACAATCCGAAGGCGATCGAAGCGGCCCTGAACGGCATGCTGACCTCGCTCGACCCGCACTCCAGCTACATGAGCCCCGACGAGTTCCGCGACATGTCCGTGCAGACGCGCGGCGAGTACGGCGGACTGGGCATCGAAGTCACCACCGAGGACGGCATCGTCCGCGTCGTGTCGCCGATCGACGATACGCCCGCAAGCAAGGCCGGCATCCAGGCGGGCGATTACATCACGCATATCAACGACGAAGCGATCGTCGGCCTGACGCTGAATGACGCGGTGAAGAAGATGCGCGGCGCGGTCGGCACGCCGATCACGATCACCATCGCGCGCGAGGGAACCGATCCGTTCGACGTGTCGCTGACCCGCGAGATCATCGCCGTGCGCGCTGTCACCAGCCGCATGGAAGGCGACGTGGGCGTCATCCGCGTCTCGACGTTCAACGAACGCACGGGCGCGGCGCTGGAAGACGCGATCCGCGACGTCCGCCGCCTCGGCGGCGCGGCCCTCAAGGGCGTCGTCATCGACCTGCGCAACAATCCGGGCGGCCTGCTCGACCAGGCCAACCGCGTCTCGGACGCCTTCCTCGACGGCGGCGAGATCACCTCCACCCGCGGCCGCCAGCCCAACGACATCCAGCGCTACAACGCCCGCCGCGGCGACATGCTGGAAGGCATTCCGGTGGCGGTGCTGATCAACGGCGGCTCGGCCTCGGCGTCGGAAATCGTCGCCGGCGCGCTGCAGGACCGCGGCCGCGCCGTCGTCCTCGGCGTCACCTCCTTCGGCAAGGGCTCGGTGCAGACCGTGATCCCGCTCAAGGGCGGCCGCGACGGCGCGCTTCGCCTGACGACGGCCCGCTACTACACGCCCTCGGGCCGCTCCATCCAGGGTTCGGGCATCGAACCGGACATCGAAGTGGCCCAGGTCCGCGTCGATCCGGCCCGCCTGCGCCGCCTCGGCCTCAGCGAGGCCGATCTCCCGGGCGCCTTCGCCAACCAGGACGGCGTGCGCCGTCGCGGACCGCACGTGCCGGAAGACCAGCCGCCGGAAAACTGGGACAAGACCCAGGACTACCAGATGAAGCGGGCGGTCGAACTGCTGCGTCAGGGCACGGTCGCCGAGCGCCTCCGCCAGCGCCACGCCGACGCGGGCTGACATTCCGCGCGGCCGTTAACCCTCTTTCGGGTGACGGCGGCCACGAATCCCACGACCATGGCCAGTTAAGGTCGAGGTTGCCGATGCGCCTTGCGCGTGCATCGGCCGGGAACAGAATGGCATGGCGTTGACGGGCCCGGCGGGCAAGGGCGGCTTCACGTTGAGCCCGCTTCAACATGGACTTCTCGGACTGGCGGCGCTGATCGCCGTCGGCGGCGCCGTCGCTGGCGGCGTGAGCCTGTTCGGGGACCCGCGCGCCGCCGGTCCGCGCAGCGTGCTGCCGCTGGCGCCGGCCGCCTCCGGCGAAGCTGAACGCCTCTCGGTCTCCGACGCGGCCGTCGACCCGATGGCGGTGACGCAGGAAGACGCGAGCTTCTACGACGAAATCCCCCCCGACGGCGCCGAAACCGGCGATCCAGCCGCCGCAGACGCCGCCGCCAACGGCGCGCAGAAGGGCCCGCCGCGCCGACCGCCATCCCCGCTGCCGAAGGCGCCCTTCGCCGGCTACCATCAGCCCGGCCCCCTGGGCCCGCTGCCGATCATCGCGCCGGACGGCCGCACCGTATCGCGCGCCTACGCCCGCCCCTTCACGGGCGACGCGACGAAACCGAAGATCGCCGTCATCGTCGGCGGCCTCGGCTTCAACGCCGGCGCGACACAGGCCGCCATCGACGAGCTGCCGCCGGAGGTGACCCTTTCCTTCGTGCCCTACACCAACGGCCTGCAGACATGGGTCGACCGGGCCCGCGCCCGCGGCCACGAGGTGCTGCTCGAGCTGCCGATGGAGCCGTTCGACCCGGAAGCCGACGATACCGGCCCGCAGACGCTGATGGCCAACGGCTCGTCGCGGGAGAACGTGGCGAAGCTGGAGAACCTGCTGTCGCGGGCGACCGGCTATTTCGGCGTGACCAACTACCAGGGCGGGCGTTTCGTGGCCTCCGGCCAGGCGTCGGCCCCCGTCACGCAGGCGCTGAAAACCCGCGGCCTCGTGTTCGTCGGAAACGCCATCGGCGCGCGCACGGCGTTCGGCGTGGAGGCCGGCCGCGCGGGCCTGGCCTTCTCCTCCGCCGACCGGATCATCGACGTCCAGCGCGACGCCAACGCCATCGACGAGCAACTTCTCAATCTTGAGGCGCTTGCGCTGCAGAATGGGAGTGCGCTCGGCTCCGGTTTCGCGTTTCCTGTCACCATCGACCAGATCGAGGAGTGGGCGGAGAACCTGTCCATGCGCGGATACGTATTGGCGCCGGCCTCCAGCGTGATGGAGAGCCGGAACACGAGACGATGACGGATACGCCGCCGCCCGAGGCGCGCGACCCCCAACGCTACCGGCCGAATGTCGGACTGGCGCTGTTCCACCGCACCGGGCTCGTCTTCTATGGCAAGCGCCTCGGCGTGACCGGCGATCACGTCTGGCAGATGCCGCAGGGCGGCGTCGACCGCGGCGAAGATCCGCGCGACGCCGCATTCCGGGAACTCGAGGAAGAAGTCGGCGTGACGCCGAACCTCGTGAAGATCATCGATGTCACCGAGGACTGGCTCTACTATGACTTCCCCGGCGGCCTGAAGCGCGAGGGTTCGCGCGGCTACATCGGCCAGCGGCAGAAGTGGTTCGCGTTCCGCTACAAGGGCCGCGACGCCGACATCCGCCTCGACATGCACACCCCGGAATTCTCCAACTGGCGCTGGGGCCGGCTCGACGAGGGCCCCGATCTTGTCATTCCGTTCAAGCGGGCCGTGTATGAAGAAGTCGCCCGGCGCTTCGCCGGCCATGCCCGGGGCGAACCCTCCTGACGCCGTCACACCTTCGGCACTTGTGCTCCGCACAGCGAAATCGCTTTGACGCGGCCTGTGATTTGGTCATGCTGACCGTTCGTTCTGGCCAGGGGATGGCCGCTGCCGGGGGCGACAGCCCATGACGCATCCGCTCGTGTTCCTGCACGGCGCCTTTTGTGGCGGCTGGGCGTTCGACGCCTTCCGCCAGCCGTTCGAGGCCGCCGGCTTCACGACGCACGCGCCGGACCTCGCGGGCCGCGCCGCCGACGACAATCCCGAGCATCTGGGCCGGGTCGGCGCGAAGGCGCTGGCCAGCCAGGTCGTCGACCAGATCAAGGACCTGCCCGCCCCGCCCGTCCTGATCGGCCATTCGCTCGGGGGACTTATCGCCCAGATCGCGGCGACGAAGACGCCGGTGGCGGGCCTCGTGCTGATCGCGCCGTCCGCGCCGTGGGGCGTCATGCCGACGACCATCGAGGAGCACGGCAGCGCCATGGGCCTCACGCTGCTCGGCGACTACTGGCGCCGCCCCATCGCGCCAGACTACAGCGTCGCGCGCCACGCCACGCTCGACCGCCTCGATCGCGACCACGCACGCGAGGTGTATGCGAAGTTCACCCCGGAATCAGGCCGCGTGGTGATGGAGACCATCCAGTGGTGGCTCGACCCGTCGATGGCGTCGGCGGCGCCTGTCTACAAGATCGATGCGCCGGTGTTGGCGATCGCCGGCGGCCGCGACCGGGTGAACCCCGCCTCTACCGTGCGCCGCATCGCCAATCGCTTTCCCGCCGGCCAGTGCGTCTATCGCGAGTTTCCGGACATGAGCCACTGGCTCATCGGCGAGCCGGAGTGGGAAGAGGTGGCGCACACCGCGATCGCCTGGCTCAAGGCCAAGGATCTCACACCCGCCGCCGGCCGGCGCGGCGCGCCGGTCAACCGGGCGAGCGTCTAGCGCAGCGCGGCCCGCAGCGCTTCCAGCCGCGCGAGTTTGGCTTCGGCGGCCCGCAGTTTCGCTTCTTCCTTCGCCCCCGCGACGTCCTCGCGGGCGTCGCGGATTTCCTGCTCCACCGCCGCCGCATCGAGGCCAGCGAGGTCCACGGCGTCTTCCGCCAGCACGGTGAGGCCGTCCGAGGTGACGTCGGCGAAGCCGCCGTTGACGAAAATGCGCGTCTCGCCGCCGTCGTTGAGGATGCGCAGCGCGCCCGGCTTGATCGTGGACATGACCGGGGTATGGCGCGGCAGCACGCCGAACTCGCCCTCCGCGCCGGGAACCACGACCTGATCGACCTCGCCCTGGAACAGTTCGCGTTCCGGCGAGACGAGGGCGAACTGGAGCTTTTCAGCCACGGGCGAAGTCCTTGAATGTCTGGAAATGTGAGGCGGTTGGCTACCCGTGGCCCAAACGCCCGTCAATGGGGCGCAATGTCCGGGCGACGGGTCAGCCGAGGAACTTGTCCGCCAGCGCCCAGATGAGGCTCCCGCCCGCGACGGCGCCGCCGGCCAGAGTGATCCGCGCGGCCCGCCCGAGCAGCTTCACCTGCAGGTCGATGGCCGCGCAGTAGGCGGCGAACATGCGCTGGGCGATCGCCTTCGGATCGCCTTCCAGCCCGGCGTCATTGAACTCCTCCCCCACCATCACGCCGCGCACGCAGTAGTAGGCCGAGGCCGTGAGCACCACCGTCGCGGCCAGCGCCGTGATGGCGATCGCCGGGTCCGACACCGCATCCACACTGAGCGGGGCGCCGGGCGACGCGGAGATGGGCTGCAACGCCGCCCCGATGATCAGGGCGTCGAACGCGAGCAACGCGCCGAGTTTCACCGAGAGATCGAGATCCTTGTGCCGCAGCAATTCGACGTCGGCCATGAAACCAGGATCGAGGCGGTCCTTGTGGAGCGTCTGGAAGGCGCGAAGCATGGTGCGGGTGGAACGACTCATGGGCGGAACCCGTCGGCGAATTCACGCCGGTTCAAGGGTCGCGGGCGTCGTGGCGCCTTGCATCGGCGCAAAGCCGCACCATTTGCCCGCCTCCCCCAATCACACAGGAGGCGCCCATGCACGCATACATTCTGCTCGATCGCACAGGCTCGATGCAGTCGATCTGGGCTGAGGCGCTCGGATCCGTGAACGCCTACGTGAAGGCGCTGGCGGAGGGCGACGCGTTTGCGACGCTCGCCGTGTTCGACGCGCACGAAGGCCTGCAGTTCGACGTGCTGCGCGCCGGCGTGCCGGTGCAGACCTGGAAGGACGTCACCGATGCGGACGCCACGCCGCGCGGCATGACGCCCCTGTTCGACGCGATCGGGCGCATCATCGCGCGCGCCGAAAGCGAGGCGCCGGAGAAGGCGGTGCTCGTGGTCATGACCGACGGCGAGGAGAACGCGAGCCGCGAGATGAAGAAGGACGACGTGAAGGCGGCCCTCGATCGCATCGAGAAGAAGGGTTGGCAGGTCGTGTTCCTCGGCGCGGAATTCGCGAAGTTCAACGACGCGGATGCGGTTGGTGTCGCCGGTTCGAAGCGGATGGCCATGGCGGCGGGTTCGATGAACGCGTCGATGTCGCGCCTCGCCGCAAAGTCGCGCCGCTACTTCGACGCCGGCGAAAAGGTCGACTTCGACGAGGAAGACCGCAAACAGGCCGGCGAAGCCGACGTGCAACGCCGCAAAGGCTCGTAACGCGCAACCAGAAACGGGAAAGGCCCGCTCCAGCGATGGGGCGGGCCCTTTTGATGTGTCCGGATCTTAGCGTCAGGTGGCCGGCGCTTCGCGTTTGATGCGCGAGACTGTCGCGTTCAGCATGCTCGCCGCGCCGCGCGGCTGGATGCCGTTCAGCATGACGACGAGATTTTCCTCGCCCACGGGTTTCGTGAACATCCGCATGAAGGTCGCCGGCGGATTGCTCATGTCGAGCGATCTGTTGAAGCCGCGCGCGGGGTCGGTGATGAAGGTCACGACGCCGTCGAACGACGCCTGCGCCGGCGGGCCTTCCGCCTTGGCCTGACACGCCTTGCCGGTCGCGCTCTCGATCAGGATGTGGCCGCGCGCGTGGTTCAGGCGATAGCCTGTCGATGTCGCGGCCATGCGCGCCGCCGACGCCTGCTCCGCCGTCAGCGCGACCAGCTCATGGCCCTCCAGCACCGCCACCTGCGGCAGCTCCACCCCGGCCTCGACGTTCGCCATGCAGTAGTGCGTCACGGCGGCGATGAACGCATCGGCCTGTTGCTGCGCAGCGTTGGGGCGGCGCGCTTCCGCCGTGGCGACCGTCGCCGCGAGCGCCGCTGACGCGATGGTGAGCGCTGCAAACTTCCTGACGTTCATGATCGTTTCCCCGCTGATTTCAGATGCCGTCATCTATCCGCGTTCGCACATGCACTGCCACCCGCGCACTGCTGTTTGCGCCACGAAACTTGACGCGCCTCTAGTCACCGTCCTTCGCAGAGAGCGTCAAGATGACGATTTCCGGCGGCGCGTTGAAGCGAACCGGAAGTATCGAGACGCCGACTCCGCCGGTCACATAGAGTTTGCGGTCGTTCACGTCATACCCACCGCAAGGCCAACGCGCCGACCCCGCCGACGCATGCGCAAGCCGCCCGAAGAACGGTAGATTGACTTGCCCGCAATGGCTGTGGCCAGCGAGCGTAATCGCCACGCTCTGAGGCGCATCGGCAAAAACATCAGGCCAGTGCGCGATAGCGATGACCGGCTCCTCGGCCCCCGTTTTGGCGAGCGCCAAGTCGTACGACGGTTGCGCGCGTCGCGATTCCATGTCGGCGAGACCCGCAATCCAGAACGGCGCGCCGTCGCGCGGAATGCGGATCGCGTCGTTCTCCAGAACCACTGCACCTGTCTCGACGAGCGCGCGCTCGACGGCCGGGCCATCATACCACCAGTCATGATTGCCGAGCACAGCGACGACGCCCCGCGACGCCGACAGACGCGCGAACGGCGCGATGCCGCCGAGCACCACCGATTGGGCCGCGGCTGATCTCTGAGCCGCTGGCTCGTGCCGCCCGGCATAATCGCCAAGCAACAAGACGAGGTCGGGCTGTTCGCGATTCATGCGCGCAACAATGCGATCAAGTCGATTCGCGCTCATGTGCGGCGCGCCCACGTGCGTGTCCGAGATCAGACCAAGCCGAACAGGCGGACCGCTCCATGTGGCGCTCTGAATGTGCACGCGGCGCACGACCAGCTGCTGCGGCTCGACAAGAAAGGCCCACACGCACAGGGCCCACGCCAGCGACGCGAGAGCGAGAACAGCAAGTAGGATATTGCCCGGCGCACGCGATCTACGCTGCGACCGAAGACCGAAAAGGAAAAGGGCGACCGGCCAGCCGATCGCCCCAATCCATGCAAGCGTGAGTAGGCTCTCACCCACGAAAATTTACGCCGCTTCCAGCGCCATCTTCTGCGCCTTCTTGATCGCGTCCTCGATGGTGCCGACCATGTAGAAGGCCTGCTCCGGGAGGTGGTCGAACTCGCCGTCGACGAGGCCCTTGAAGCCGCGCACAGTGTCCTTCACGTCGACCAGCACGCCGGGTTGGTTGGTGAACTGTTCGGCGACGTGGAAGGGCTGCGACAGGAAGCGTTCGATCTTGCGCGCGCGAGCGACCGCGAGCTTGTCGTCTTCCGACAGTTCATCCATGCCGAGAATGGCGATGATGTCCTGCAGCGCCTTGTAGCGTTGCAGCGTTTCCTGCACGGCGCGGGCCGTTTCGTAGTGTTCCTTGCCGACGACGAGCGGATCGAGAATCCGCGACGTGGAGTCGAGCGGGTCCACCGCCGGGTAGATGCCCTTTTCCGAGATCGCGCGGTTGAGAACGGTCGTCGCATCAAGGTGGGCGAACGACGTTGCAGGCGCGGGGTCGGTGAGATCGTCCGCCGGCACGTACACGGCCTGCACGGACGTGATCGAGCCCTTGGTGGTGGACGTGATGCGTTCCTGCATCTGGCCCATCTCGGTGGCGAGCGTCGGCTGATAGCCCACCGCCGACGGGATGCGGCCGAGCAGCGCCGACACTTCCGAACCGGCCTGGGTAAAGCGGAAGATGTTGTCGACGAAGAAGAGGATGTCCTTGCCCTGGTCGCGGAAGTGTTCGGCGATCGTGAGGCCGGTGAGCGCGACGCGCGCGCGTGCGCCCGGAGGCTCGTTCATCTGGCCGAACACGAGCGCGCAGCGGGACCCTTCGCCGCCGCCGGCCTTGTTCACGCCGGACTCGATCATTTCGTGATAGAGGTCGTTGCCTTCGCGGGTGCGCTCGCCGACGCCGGCGAACACCGAGTAGCCGCCGTAGGCCTTCGCGATGTTGTTGATGAGTTCCTGGATCAGAACCGTCTTGCCGACGCCCGCGCCGCCGAACAGGCCGATCTTGCCGCCCTTCGAGTAGGGGCAGAGCAGGTCGACGACCTTGATGCCCGTGACGAGGATTTCCGGCACCGGCTTCTGGTCCACGAACGCCGGCGCGAGCTGGTGGATGGCGCGCAGCGATTCACCAGTGACGGGGCCTGCTTCGTCCACCGGCTCGCCGATGACGTTCATGATGCGGCCCAGCGTGCCCTCGCCCACCGGCACCATGATCGGCTTGCCGGTGTCCTTCACCTCCATGCCGCGCACGAGGCCGTCGGTGGAGTCCATCGCGATGGTGCGGACCATCGATTCACCGAGGTGGGTGGCGACCTCAAGCACGAGGCGCGAGCCGCGCAGCTGCATTTCCAGCGCGTTGTAGATGTCCGGCAGCGGGCCATCGAACTCGACGTCCACGACCGCGCCGATCACCTGCGCGACTTTTCCAATTCCGGGCTTGCTCATCTCATTCGTCCTTCAGACAGCAGTTTCAGAGCGCCTCGGCGCCCGAGATAAATTCCTTGGTGATTGCGCGTCTCGCCGCGAACACGCGGCGCGCCGGAGTCAGGCGTGTGGCTCTTCCACCAGATCGAGCCGCCGCTCGATGCGCGAAAGACGTTCCTCGATCCGGTCGATCCGCCGGCTTTGACTGGCGTACATCGACATCAGCGTGCCCTGGCTCTCTTCGAGCGTGGTCATTCGCGACTTGATGTCCGACACGTCGAGCGCCATCGCCTGCTGCTCCGCCCGAATCTTGCGCAGCAGCTCGAGGATGAGGTTTTCCGTCTCTCCGGTCATGGGGGCGAATTAGCACAAACACGGAACGCCTACAACGCCTCCGCGCCGGAGATGATTTCGATCAGTTCCTTGGTGATGTTGGCCTGGCGTTGGCGGTTGTAGCGGAGCGTCAGTTTCTTGATCAGGTCGCCGGCGTTGCGGGTGGCGTTGTCCATCGCGCTCATCTGCGCGCCGAAGAAGCCGGCGGCGTTTTCGAGCAGCGCGGAGAGCACCTGACCGGAAATGTAGCGCGGCAGCAGCGTCTCGAGGATTTCGGTCTCGTTCGGCTCATAGGTGTAGACCGCGCCCTTCAGGTCCGGCGCTTTCGCACCCGCCGGCGCGACGGCGGGGATCAGTTGCTGCGCCGTCGGGATCTGGCTGATCACCGACTTGAACTTCGAATAGACGAGCGTGGCGACGTCGAACTGGCCGCCCTCGAACATCTCGACGACCTTGTTGGCCACCAGCGCCGCCGCATTCGCGTCGATCGCGCGGAACTCCGACAGGTCGATGTGTTCGACCATCAGCGAACCGTACACGCGACGGATCTGGTCACGGCCCTTCTTGCCGGCGGTGAGGATCTTCACCTGCTTTCCGGCGGCGAGCAGCTCGGTGATCTTCTCCCGGGCGAGGCGCACGATCTGCGTGTTGAAGCCGCCGCACAGGCCGCGTTCGGACGTGAGAACGACGACGAGATGCACTTCGTCCCTGCCCGTGCCGCGCAGCAGCAACGGCGCGCCGTCGCCCTTCACGCTGGAGGCGAGGTTGGCGATGACGCTCGCCATCCGCTCGGCGTACGGCCGCGCGGCTTCAGCGGCGCCCTGCGCGCGCTTCAGCTTGGCTGCCGCCACCATCTGCATCGCCTTCGTGATCTTCTGCGTGGACTTCACGCTGACGATCCGGTTGCGGAATTCTTTTAAGCTAGGCATGCGCGCGCCCCCTCAGTCGGCTGCGCCGACAGCTCCCCCGTAAACGGGGGAGCAAAAGGCAGCGCGTTTCTTCCCCCGCCAGCGGGGGAAGTGGCCGGCGAAGCCGGTCGATGGGGGCGCAGTGTCGACATGATCAGGCTCAGGCCGCAAACGTCGCCGAGAACTCGTCCAGCGCGGCTTTGATCTTGCCTTCCAGCACGCCCGGCTTGTCGAGTTCCTTCTTGGTGCGGATTTCCTCCAGCACGTCGGCCTTCTTGGCGCGCAGCCACGACACGAGTTCGCTTTCAAAGCGGCGCACCGCGTTCACCGGGAACTTGTCGAGATAGCCCTTGGTGCCCGCATAGATCAGCACGATCTGCTCTTCGACCGGCGCCGGCGAGAACTGGTCCTGCTTCAGGAGTTCCGTCAGGCGCGCGCCGCGGTTGAGAAGGCGTTGCGTCGAGGCGTCGAGGTCGGAGCCGAACTTCGCGAACGCCGCCATTTCGCGGTACTGCGCGAGCTCGCCCTTGATGGGGCCGGCCACCTGCTTCATCGCCTTGATCTGCGCCGAGCCGCCCACGCGCGACACCGAGATGCCGACGTTCACCGCCGGACGGATGCCCTGGTAGAAGAGATCGGTCTCGAGGAAGATCTGGCCGTCGGTGATCGAGATCACGTTGGTCGGGATGTA
>CAZGYQ010000044.1:0-25569 GCA_964530695.1 uncultured Caulobacteraceae bacterium | reverse complement strand
GCGGCGGCGCGCGCAGCGGCGGCGCCGCAGGCGTTCCGGTCGGCGCAGCGCCGACCGCGCGCTGGATGCCGTCCAGCAGCAGTTTCCAGTGCGGATTGTCGGCCTCGCCGTTCCAGCTCGCGAGGTTCGCGGCCTGGATCTCGCCGAAGCCGAACGGCGGCGCGCAGTCCTCCACCATCACCGGGATGAGCTTGCCCTTGTCGCGCGCGAGCCGCGCCTCCTCCCGGACCCATTGCGAGGCGGTGGAGGTCTTCGACCACAGCACGAGCGAAGCCTTCGATTGCGAGAGCTTCTCGGCGAGGAAATCCGCCCAGCTCACGCCCGGCGGAATCTCGATGTCCCAGAACACGTTGTAGCCGGCGTTGGTGAGCGCCGTGGCGATCTGCTCGGCCTTGGCGCGATCCTCGCGCGCATAGGAAAGAAAGACGTCGGCCATGATCAAATCCGGGGTCTGAAAGCGGGGCGACACTGCCCGCGATTCCGCGCGGGCGCCAGTCTTGACAGGGAGTGGCTGTGGCTCGGGTTCAGGAGAGTAGGACCGCGGGCCTATGGCCCGCATACCCCGGCGCCGCCAGACTCCGACGGAATCTCGCGTGGCATCAACACCGAAATGCGGGCCATAGGCCCGCGGTCCTGTTTCGGTGGTCATGACGTATCTGCTTCTTCGGAGGCAGGTGCGGGCGCAGTGAATCGGAACACGTGCGTCGACGCCGCGCATATAGCGAGCCGTCCGGTGGAGACGCCCCTTGGCACGCGGCAGATGGCGCGTTCGACGATCCGTTCGAGATCGTCGAGCGCCCGGCGCATCTGCGCGAACGTCTTCATCGCAATTCCGCGCGTGTAGAGCCGCACCATGTCGATGCGCTTGTGCGCATAGCGGAATCCGCGCGGCGTCGACGGCGGGCGCATCCAGCGCCGGCGCTTCTCTGTCTTCTTGAACCGCATGCGCGTGCACATCGTCAGGAAGATGAGCTCACGCAGTTCCCGGCGCGCGTCGACGCGCATTTCATTCAGGGCCTTGCGTCCTTCGCGAAACCCGATCGCCTCCACCAGCCAGACAGCAATCTCCATGAGCCAGAGCCGGAGACTCTGTGCGTGTGCCTGAAGATCGGTGCGGGTGACGGGGGTGAAGATCTGCATGGGTTCGTCCTGGGCTCCGTTTCTGACCTCTTGGGCCTGTTGAAAACAGAACGATGATCCCACGGCCCGGAGTCCGGTCGGATAGATTTATTTCTTTCCCTCAAATTTCACCCATTCCCGGAGCGTCGCGCAGCGACGAGTCCGGGAGCCATTATCGCCGCTGAAGGGCCAAAAGGCGTTGGCGCCAATGGGTTTTCTGTGGAATCGGCGTGTATGGACCCCGGACTCGCCGCGCTGCGGCGATCCGGGGAGAGGTGAGATCCATCCCCCCATTCCTGTGGTGACGCGCGCAATCTATCCCCGCATTTTCCCCTCGCCCGCTTGCGGGAGAGGGATGGCCGAGCGCAAGCGAGGTCAGGGTGAGGGAACAGTCTCACAAGATGAGACTCATTTTGCGCCGCCGCACCCTCACCCGTCCGCTTCGCGGCCACCCTCTCCCGCAAGCGGGCGAGGGAAACCACCCCCTACTCCGCCGCGATCAGATCGCCCTGCGCCAGCGCGTGCAGGCGCGCGTACAGTCCGTCGTTCTGCACTAGCTCTGCGTGCCGGCCCTGCTCGACGATGCGCCCGCGCTCGAACACGAGGATGCGGTCCGCGGCGCGGATGGTGGAGAGGCGGTGGGCGATGACGATGGTGGTGCGGCCCTGCTTGAGTTCGGCCATCGCCGCCTGCACGTCGCGTTCCGTTTCCGTGTCGAGCGAGCTTGTCGCCTCGTCGAGGATAAGGATCGGCGCATCGGCGAGGAACGCGCGCGCGAGCGCCACACGCTGGCGTTCGCCGCCCGAGAGCTTCACGCCGCGTTCGCCCACTTCGGTCTCGTAGCCTTTCGGCAGTTTGAGAATGAAATCGTGCGCGCGGGCGCGCTTCGCGGCGTCCTCGATCTCTTCCATCGTCGCATCGGGCCGCGCGTAGGCGATATTCTCGCGCAGGCTTCTGTGAAAGAGCGCGGGGTCCTGCGGCACGGTGGCGATGCAGCGACGCAGGCTCGCCTGCTTCACCGCGCGCACATCCTGACCGTCGATGCGGATGGCGCCTGCGTCCACGTCATAGAGCCGCTGCACGAGTTTTACGAACGTGGACTTGCCCGCGCCCGTGGGCCCGACGAGCGCGGCCGTTTCGCCCGGCGCGACGACGAGCGAGAAGTCGCGGTAGAGCGGCGCGTCCTGGTTGCGGTAGCCGAAGGCGACGTTCTCGAAGCGGATCTCGCCGCCAAGCGGCCCCCGGTCCGGCGCGAAATCCTTCGCATCCGGCGCATCGACGATGTCGGCGGCCTGCTTCTGGTAGGCGACGACGTCGGCGATGTCGGCGACACCCTTCTGCAACATGCGGATGTTTTCGCCGAGCGTGCGCAGATAGCCGGACACGAGGAAATACGATGTGACCGCGAAGGCCGCATCGCCCGATGTGGCGCGCCCGCGCGACCATTCCATCACCACGAGGCCCACAAGCCCCGCCTGGAACACGAACAGCAGGATGTTCTGCAGGATCCACGCATTGGTGGATTTCACCCAGAGCCGTTCGGCCTTCCAGCGCCAGTCTTCCGCAATGCCTTCAATACGCGCCTGCTCGCGATCTTCCGCGCCGAAGGCCTTCACCGCCGCGTTCGAGCCCACCGCATCCGCGAGCGAGGCGCCGATGGCGGTGTCGGCGGCGTTGGTGCGCGTGTAGTCATCGGCGAGATAATGGCGCGCGGTGTAGTAGTTGAGCGCCAGCATCAGCGCGATCGTCGCCGCCACGAATAGCCCGATCAGCGGCCATTTCGTGAAGATGATCGCGGTGATGCCGAAGAGCACGATGGTCGCCGGCAGCACGAACCAGACGATGGTGTCGGAGATCGTGTCGTAGGCGTTCATGGCGCGGCTGACGCGGCGCACGGTGGCGCCGGCGAAGTTGTTGGCGTGCCAGTCCGCTGAGAAGCGCTGCACGTCCATGAAACCGTCGGCGACGATGGCCTTCATGTTGCGCGAGGCGAGCGGGATCCAGAACCGCACGGACGTATTGCGGAATGCGTAGAGGCCGAGCGCCACGCCCGCGAACAGCGCATAGGCCTCCCAGACCTTCCCCGCATTGGCGATGCGGTCGCCGGACAGCGCCTCGATGAGGCGTGCGGACACGACCGGCAGGAAGAGGTCGCACGCGACCGCCGCCGAGTAGAGCACAAAGAACGCCCACATCCAGACGGGATACGCCGTCCAGCGCGTCCAGATGTAGCGCGCGATGTCGGCGAGCGGCGCCTTGAGCGGGCCGTTCTCGTCGTCGTCGAATTCCGTCATGTCGGTCATGTCATCGCCACTGGCAGCAGGACAGCGCGGCGCGAAGGCTGCGGCGAAGTCCTGAAAAATCGGGGTTCCACGCAATCCGATCGCCCAAAAATCGCCTGGGGATCAGCAGCACCGGAGCTTCGGTCAGGACAGGTGCGTTCGGCCTGAAAACCGGCAACGCCGGCTCAAAAAACCTCGGCGACCCGTCAGGTGCCGATCAGCTGGTAGGTGCGTTCATGTTGCGTGGGTCCTCCATGAAGTGCGGCGACAGGTGGCGTGCATAGCGCGCGAGGCGACTTGCGTCCAGCGGCAAGCCTTGCTCCAACACGCGCGTGACGACTTTGAAACCCGCCGATGCGCTCGCGCAACACTGGACCGACCGCCTGCCCGCGGCGCTGCAACCATTCGCGCAGTTGTCGCGTCTCGACCGACCGATCGGCTGGCAACTGCTGTTCCTGCCGTGCCTGATGGGCATCGCGCTGGCGGAAACGCAGGAAGGATTCTGGCCCGAGGACGGCTGGCTCGCGCTGCGGCTGCTCATCGGCGCCATCGCCATGCGCGGCGCCGGCTGCACGTGGAACGACTTTCTCGACCGCAAGATCGACGCCGAGGTCGCGCGCACGCGCTCGCGGCCGATCCCGTCAGGGCGCGTGTCCGTGCAAGGCGCGATCTCGTGGATGGCGGCGCAGTGCGGCGTGGGACTTCTCGTACTGCTCTCGCTGCCGCCGGTGGCGCAGTGGACCGCGCTGGCCGCGATCCCGCTCGTTGCGCTCTATCCGCTGATGAAGCGCATCACATGGTGGCCGCAGGCGTGGCTGGGGCTTTGTTTCTCGTGGGGCGCGCTCGTTGCGAGTGCGGCGGTGCGCGGAACCATCACGACGGACGCCATCGCGCTCTACGCCGGCTGCATCGCCTGGACGATCGCCTATGACACCATCTACGCGCTGCAGGACGTGGAGGACGATGCGCTCGTGGGCGTACGCTCCACGGCGCGCCTCTTCGGTGCGCGGTGGCGCGAGTGGACGCTCGGATTCTATGTCGCGGCGCTGGTTCTGTGGGCCATCGCCGCGGCGCTCGCCGGATCGTTCCTTCTCACGGCAGCCGCCCTCGGCGTGATCGGCGCGACGCTGATCTGGCGCGCGGTGGCGAGCGTGGACGAAGCGAACACCGCCACGGCGCTGAAGGCGTTCAAGGCGAATGCGCTTATCGGTCTCGCGGCAGCGGGAGCGTTTGCACTCGCCGGCGCCTGGCGCACGCTTGGCCCGCTCGTAGGCGCATCATGAAGCGCGGCGCGGCTGAGAAATTTCTCATCAAGACCTGTGACGGCCTCGGCCCCTACGTGCCGCACCACGAGCCGTTTCCGGCAAAGCCCGCGGGTGGCGAAGATCCCTACCCCTCGCTCGTGCGCGCGGTGGTGTTCCAGCAGCTCTCCGGCAAAGCCGCGACCACCATCCTCAACCGCGTGCTCGCGCTGTTCCCGCGTTCCGATTTCCCTACGCCGGCAAGCCTCATGCGCATGGACGAAGAACGCTTGCGCGCGGCGGGGCTTTCCTGGGCGAAGATCGCGGCGGTGAAGGACATCGCGAAAAAGCGCGTGAGCGGGATCATCCCGGACGCCGACGCCATCCGCGCGATGGACGACGAGGAGATCGTCGCGCGGCTCACGCAGGCCCGCGGCGTCGGGCGCTGGACGGTGCAGATGCACCTCATCTTCGCCATGGGCCGCCCCGATGTGTTGCCCATCGACGATCTCGCCGTGCGCAAGGGCGCCGAGCGCATCTTCGCGCGCGATTTCACCCCGAAGCAGCTCGACGCCTTCGGCGAACGCTGGAAGCCATGGCGCTCCGCCGCCGCGTGGCACCTGTGGCGGGTGATGGACACGAAGACAGTGTGAGCCCGCCAGACGCGCTACTTCGCGCTGGTCTGCACAATCCGATATGCTGTCAACTCACCCGGCTCCCAGTGCGGCTGGTAAAGCGTGTCGCCAACCAGCAGGAAGTCGTTCAGCAGACGCCGTTCCGCGCGGGTATCCATGATCGTCACATGTCCGCCGTCCGGCGCGACCACGTGCATCAGCCCGGGCCACTCGCTGACGAGATAGCGACCGCCTTGAAGACGCGCGATCCCGTCCGCATCGCCGAGCCCCTCCGCGAGCACGGTGATGGCCTTCGTGGCGTAGTCGACGGCGAGCAGGCGCCCTGCCATCGTCGTGACGACAAGCCGTCGCGGCTCGGGCAGGAGCCCGTTCACGCTGGCGAGCAGTGGGTGTTCGAGCCAGATCTCCGCCTTCCCGCCTGCCACGACATAGATGCGCGATCCGCCCGAATCCGCGATCAGAACGCCGCCGTCCGGAGCGATCGCGAGATCGTTCAGGAACCGCGCGCCCGCAACCGCAACCTCGCCGCGCACAGCGGCGGTCTTTGTATCGATGACCACCATGCGGTCGATATCGGCGACGTAGATGAGGTCCCCTGCGCGCGCGATGCCCTTCGGCGCGTTGAGGCCGCGCGCCCACTCCCGTTCGATGAGTTCGCCACCCACTGACACGCGCGAGATGAAGCCGTTGCCGTCCTTCGCCTCACCTTCGCCGTTGACGTTCGTGACATAGAGAAGCGCGCCGTCATCGGAAAGTGCGACGCTTTCGGGATTGGCGAGGTCGCCGACGCTCCAGAGCGGCTCCAGCCGCGTCGTTCCCGTCGGCGCCGGCGCGTCGGCCGCGCATGCGGCGAGCACGGCGACCAGCGCCATCACGCTCCAGCGTACCATAGGGCGCCTCCTGTTGCGTCAGTCCGAACGGTCGTGCGCAGCGAGGATTCGCTACGCCTAAGCCTGCACCTTGTCTTGCGTCTTCGTATCGAAGTCGCTCGCGTCATGGCGCTCGTGGAGCTGACTCGACGGCTCGCCGAAGACGCGGTTGACCATGCGGCCGCGTTTCGCCGCGGGACGTTCGCCGATCTCGTCGGCCCAGCGGATCACGTTTTCGTATTCATGCACCTGCAGGAATTCGGCGGCCTCGTAGAGCACCCCCTTCGCCATCGCCCCGTACCAGGACCAGATCGCCATGTCGGCGATGGTGTATTCATCTCCGGCGATGTACTTGCCGCCTGAGAGCCGCCGGTCGAGCACGTCCATCTGACGCTTCACCTCCATGGCGAAACGGTCGATGGCGTATTCGATCTTGAAAGGCGCGTAAGCGTAGAAGTGGCCGAAGCCGCCGCCGAGATAGGGCGCGCTGCCCATCTGCCAGAAGAGCCACGACAGCGTCTCGGCGCGCTTTGCAGGATCGGCCGGCAGGAACGCGCCGAACTTCTCGGCGAGGTAGACAAGGATCGCGCCCGACTCGAACACGCGCGTGGGCGGCGAAGTGCTGCGATCGAGCAGCGCGGGAATTTTCGAGTTCGGATTGATCGCCACGAAGCCGCTCGAAAACTGGTCTCCGGAGCCGATGTTGATCAGCCAGGCGTCGTACTCCGCGCCTGCATGCCCGAGGGCGAGCAGCTCTTCGAGCATCACCGTGACCTTGACCCCGTTCGGCGTGCCCAGAGAGTACAGTTGCAGCGGATGTTTGCCGACGGGCAGCTCCTTCTCGTGAGTGGCGCCCGAGACCGGCCGGTTGATGCTGGCGAACCGCCCGCCGCTTTCCTTGTTCCACGTCCAGATCTTGGGCGGCGCGTAGGCGGGTGCGTCAGTCATGCGGAGGCTCCATGTGAAATCGATACGGCGAGATATATGGCGCGGTCGCCTGCAATCAACGGCGCAGGGGCCTTCAAGGATGGAGCAGCGTCGCCGCGAAGAGGATCCACATGGCGTTCAGCACCACGACGCTCAAGGCGAACGCGATCAACCGCAGCGGAACGAAGTTGAAGGTGACATGGACGAGACTGTGCGCCGCCCGCAGGCCCACATAAACCCAGGCGAGATGCACCTGCATCGGCGTGATCGCGTCCGAGACGATGAGCGCCAGGCACAGCACGTAGAACAGCACTGGCGTTTCGAGCAGGTTGGCGAGATTGCGGTTGGGCAGGCGCACGCGGTCGGGCACGCGGTCGGACTCACCGAGCGCGAAATCCTTCACCGTCACCTGGCGCTGCGCGGCGGCGATGAAGCGCAGGATCGGCACCAGCAGGAGGACGAAAAACGTCAGCCCCGCGAGCGCGCACATGGCGAGCAGGATGGAATTCTGCATGCGGTGTCTCCCCTGATCGTCCTTATTGCCTCCACCCTGCCCGCTGCGGCGGCCTACTTCAATGCGCCCGCCAGGACCGCCGCGTCGCCATCGTTCGCCTCGGGCGTCACGCCGACGAGCTTTGCAAGCACCGGGTAGACGTTGACATTGTCGAACGCCGGCACGGTCACGCCGGCGCGGAACGCCGGGCCATGCGCGATGAAGACCGCCGCCATCGTCGGGTCTTCCGGATCGTAGCCATGCGCGCCGCCGCGGATCGGATAGCGGCGCGGGCTGCCGGTGGAGACCATCGTCCAGCCGGTGTCGGCCAGGCACACGACTGCGGGAACGCGGCGATGGGTTCCAAAATGGAACCGCGCCGGCATCTCGCCGCGCCTCCAGCACTCGGCACGGCCGTGGCGGCCGAGCAGCGGCGTGAGCGCCGATTCAGGCTGCCCTGCCGCCGGCTCCACGCCGGCGATCGGTCCCGGCGCCCAGACGTAGCGCACGAGCGCAGGGGCGATGGCGGCGTCGAGATCGACGGTCCGCTCGACGGAGATGGGCGCCATGCCGTGATCGGCGACGACGACGATGTTGGCGTTCGCCAGGCCGCGCGCCGCGAGACCGTCGACGAGTTTGCCCATCGCCGCATCGACTTCGCGCGCGGCGGCGTTGAGTTCCGGGCTGTCAGGCCCGCTGAGGTGGCCGGCGGTGTCCACGATGTCGAAATAGAGCGTGATGAAGCGCGGGCGTTCCGCGGGCGGGCGGTCGAGCCAGGCCAGCGCCTGGTCCACGCGCGCGGCGGACGGTTTGGACTGGTCAAAGGTCATCCAGTCATGCGGACGCGTTCCGCGGATTTCAACTTCCGAGCCCGGCCAGAACATCGTCGCGGTTCGAACGCCCTGCTTTTCCGCGCTGACCCACAGAGGCGCCGCATCGTTCCACCAGTAGGGCTGCGTGTTCACCGCGCGATCGGCGAGCGTGAAGACGACGTCGGGATGGTCGGGATCGGTCATCGCGTTGTTGACGATTCCGTGATGGTCGGGGCGCAGGCCAGTAACTAGCGTGTAGTGGTTCGGGAACGTGAGCGACGGGAATGAGGGCCGCATGCCCTCAGCACGCACGCCTTCCGCCGCGAGCCGCGACAGCGTCGGCGTGACGCCGCGGTCGAGATAGTCCGGGCGGAAGCCGTCGATGGCCACGAGGATCACCGGCGCGGGCGGCGGCGCGGGAGAGACGGTGGCGCAGCCCGCCAGCAGCAGCAACGCGCAAGCGAGAAGACGGCGTAGGTTGTTCATGTCGGGGCCCTGGCGGATGTGAAGCTTTTCCGACGCCCTTACGGCTTGCCCGTGACGCTGTCACGACGAAGCCGCGAGCCCTTGCCTGTCGGTGCGGAAAGCGCTGCTATGCAATCCCATGCCCGCCGTTTCCCGCATCGACCCGAAGACCGTGTTCACGCCGCAGGAATGGGCGGAGCTGACGCGCCGCTCGTCGTGGATGGGCCTGGCGCTCGTGGCGCACGCCTGGGCGCTGATCATCGGCGCGGGCGCGATGTTCATCGCCTGGCCGAACCCCGCGACCTTCGTGCTGGCGGTGATGGTGATCGGCGCGCGCCAGCTCGGCCTCGCCATCCTGATGCACGACGGCGCGCACGGGGCGCTGCATCCCGATGCGAAGATGAACGCATTCATCGGCGAATGGCTGTGCGCAGCGCCCGTGGGATCGAACCTCGAGACCTACCGCAAATATCATCTCAAACATCACCGCTACACCGAACAGCCGGAAGACCCGGACCTCATGCTGTCGAAGCCGTTTCCGATTTCGCGCGGCTCGCTCCTGCGCAAGATCGTGCGCGATCTCACGGGGCGGACGTTTTTCCAGCAGCGCTTCGGCATGCTGTTTGCGACGCCGAAGCCCGGACAGAAGAAAGCGCTGTTCCTCAACGACACGCGCAGGCGTTTCTTCGCCGTCAACGCGCTCCTGCTGCTGGCGCTCTCGCTCGCGGGCTACTGGTGGGCGTTCTTCGCGCTCTGGCTTCTGCCGATGGCGACCTGGATGCAGCTCATCCTGCGCGTCCGCAACATCGGCGAACACGCGGTCGTGCACGCGACGGACGATCCCTTCCATCACGCGCGCACCACGCTCGCCAATCCTGTCGAGCGCCTGCTTGTCGCGCCCTACTGGGTGCATTTTCATGCCGAGCATCACCTGTTCATGCACGTGCCCTGCTGGAACCTCGAAAAGGCGCACCGGCTGCTGATGGAGAAGGGCTACGGGCCGCGCATGGTGCTGAGCGACGGCTACGGCGACGTGCTTGCGCTCGCGGCGCCAGCGTAGACAATCCCATGCTGAGAGATGTTGCGTCCTTCATCCGCACGAACACGCGCATCAACGCGCCGCCGCATGTGCCGGAACTCAAACTGCATCTCGCCGACGACGCGGTCGCGCTGTGGGAGATGACCGAAGAGGAGCTTGAGGAGATCGGCCTGCCGCCGCCGTTCTGGGCGTTTGCGTGGGCCGGCGGCCAGGCGCTCGCGCGGCACGTGCTCGACCACCCGGACATCGTGCGCGGCAAGCGGGTGCTGGATGTCGCGTCTGGCTCGGGCCTTGTGGGCATCGCGGCGATGCGCGCCGGCGCCGCCGCCGCGACGTGCGCCGACATCGACACGTTCGCCGGCCACGCCGCCCGTCTCAACGGCGCGCTGAACGAAGTCGTCCTCTCGACCACGGAAACCGATCCGCTGGCGGCGCCCGCAGACGCCGACGTCATCCTGGTGGGCGATTTGTTCTACGACCGCGAAATCGCCACGCGCCTGCTGGCGTGGCTGCGCGAGCAGTCCGCCCGCGGGTGCGAGGTGCTCGTGGGCGATCCCGGCCGCACCTATCTGCCGAGAGACGCGCTGGAGAAGATCGCCGAATACGCCGTGCCCACGACGCGCATGCTCGAGGACGCCGAGGTGAAACGCACGGGCGTGTGGCGGTTGCGCGCCTGAGGCGTCATAGTCGGAAAAAACAAGGAGACGCCGATGCCCGCCCCCGCCGATCTCGCCATCACGCTTGAGGAAATGCCCTATGGCGGCCGCTGGGTGGCGCGCACGAAGGAGGGCCCGGACTCGGAGATGACGTTCACGGTCCGCGAGGACGGCGTGCTGGTCATCGGGTACACGGGCGTGCCCTCCGCGCTCGAGGGCCGCGGCATCGCCGGCGCGCTGATGGAACGCGCCATCGACGAGGCCCGCGAGAAAGGCCTCAGGATCGAGCCCGTGTGCTCCTACGTGGTCGCGGCGTTCCGCCGGCATCCGGACTGGAGCGACGTGCTGGCGTAGACACGTAGGGTGGATGGAGCGCAGCGAAATCCACCGCCTTCTGTGCATTCCAATGGTGGATTTCGCTGTGCTCCATCCACCCTACAACAAGACGTAAGGGAGGTTCACCTTGAGCGACTTCAAGACCGCCATGCGGCGCATCATCACCGGCGACGACGTCGATGGGCGCTCGGTGATCATTCTCGACGGCGGGCCGTCCTCGCAGATCGGCGATCCCGACATCGGCGGCCTGTTCGAGATCTGGGAGGACGCCGCCTCCGGCGTGCTGGCGACGAAAGACACGACAGATCTCGGCGCGACGAAACCGATCCTCGGACCGCGCAAGGGCAATTTCCAGGTCCGCTGGTTCGTCGTGAACCCGCTGCCGGAAGGCGTACCGCGCGAGGCCCTGAACGTCGCCGTGCGCGAACGCTTCGCGGAGATGGGCGGCGCCGGCCACATCATCGACCAGACCCGCCACCCCGCCATGCACGAGACGCACTCCATCGACGTGATCTGCCTGCTCAAAGGCCGTGTGAAGCTCTTCCTCGAAGGGTCTGAGACGATCGTCGAGCCCGGCCAGGTGGTCATCCAGCGCGGCACGAACCACGGCTGGGAAGCCATCGGCGGACCGGCGCTGTTGCTGGCGGTGCTGATCGACCGGCCGCTGGAGCATTGAGGCGTGAACTGGCGACACACGCCTTCGGTGTGTGTCGCCAGCCACCCTCGACAGCTACGCCTTACGCTGGATTCCAGTCGCGCACGGCGAACGCCGGATCAGTCGGCGTATGAAAGACGTGGTTGACGTAGTTGCTGATCACTTTGACGCTGATCGCGAGGATGATGTCGAGGATGTGACGTTCCTCAAAACCAGCGGCGCGCAACGCGGCGACATCGCCGGCGCTGGGGCGGCCGCGCGAGATCACCATCGTTTCCGTGAACGCCGCGAGCGCTGCGAGTCTTGGGTCGGGAATGGGCGTGCGGGCGCGGATCGCGTCGGTCACTTCAACGGGAACCTTGGAGAAATTATCGGCGACGACGCTGTGCGCGGCCACGCAATAGGTGCAGGCGTTTTCCCGCGCGATCACCAGAAACACCACCTCCTGCTCGACCGGCGTAAACTGGCTCGTAGCGCGAAAGCTGTCATAGCCTCTTAGATAGATGTCGAGCAGCCCTGGCTGGTTGGAGAGCGCGCGATAGAGGTTGGGCACGAATCCAAATTTCCTGTTCGCGCCGTCGAGATAGGCCAGCGTCTCACCGCTCGTTTGCGCCGGCTCCAGCAAGCCGAGATCTTTCATCGCATAGGTCATGGGTCTCTCCTTGAAATTGTATGGAACGATAATTCCATACTGGCGAAAAAAATGGGGAGGTCAGGCAAGCGCGGCGAGCGCGCCCTCGGTGATGGAGGCCAGGAGTTTTGGCTCTGGCCGACTGCGAACCAGTACGACCGTGCCGAGTAGACTGGCGAGCAATGCCTTGCCGGCAGCCACGGCGTCGATTTCAGATCGAAACTCGCCCTTTGCAGCGCCTGCTCGAACCAGCCTTGTGAAGAACTGCTCTATCTCAGCCTGGGACCGCGCCACGATCTTGCGAATCTCCGGATCGTGCGCCGCCAGTTCAAGTGCGGTGTTGGTGAGAAAACACCCCGGATTCTCCCCGTCCGGCTGCAGCTTTCGCGTATATTGCAGAAATAGCTGACGGACTGCTTCGCGGGGAGTGCATTTCGCTTCCAATTGCGCGAGCAGGCGCCGGCGTCGTTCGTCGTAACGGTCGAGAGACGCCAGAAACAGCGCGCGCTTGTCGCCATAGGTCGCATAGAGACTGGCGCGATTGACGCCGGTGCAGTCGACCAGGCGCTGCATTGAAGTGGCTTCAAAGCCGCCCGACCAGAAAACATCGAGCACGCGATCGAGCACCGCGTCCTTGTCGAATTGCTTGTCCCAGGGCATGCGCGCTTTCCCGACTTGCGTGGGAACTCATATAGATGATCTGGAACGTTCGTTCAAGACCCTTCAGCTGACCCAGTGTCACAAGTCGTCGGCGCGTCGCCTCCTCATGTGCAGCAGGAAAGCGCGAGCGAAAGTCGGGCTGGCCGACCGCGGACGATCACCTGGAACCGCAACTGTTGGAGTTCGCGAGGCGCGCGAACGGGTGGCGCCCGCCGCTTCTCGGCCCGCGCGACGGTCCCCGCTCGCGACGGGTCTCGCTGCCTCTCCCGCCGCCCCCGAATCTCTCCAAAATGTTACTTGCCGGATGGGAACAAACATAGAACAACCGCCGCGGATTTACGACGGAGGCGGATGTGCTCGCGTTTCTAGTGGTGTTGGTTCTGGCGGTCGGAGGGCGCCTGCTTTGGCGGGCGGCGCCGGCGCGCCCAGCCCGCGCCGCTGAGACAGGAGCGCCGCATGGGACGCGAGAGAGCGCCCGCCATCGGAAAACCTCGCGCGGCGCCGGCGTCCGGCGGTCCCTTCTTTCCGCGTCGCGCGCGCCGGGCCCGTTGTGTGAGCGGGCCCTTGCCCCCCATCCGCCTCGCAAGCCTCCCTTGACGGGACCGCGGGCCTTCAGGCCCGCCCTGGGGTCCTGGAGACAGGATCTCTTGCGGGCGCACAGCTTGATGAGGGCGGTTCGCATGCGGGCCTGAAGGCCCGCGCTCCCATGGCGAGTGCAGACCCGACGCGGCGTCGTTTTTTCAGGAACGATTCTGCGGGCGCCGGTGCATGCCTCATGGGGCGCATTGGGGAGCGCGTCGCTTCCGGCGGCGCATGCGCGACCGGAGGTCGCGCGCTCCGCTTTGGGGTGACAGCAACTGAAAGTGTGTGGCACCTCGCCTGATGGCCTACAAATCCCTCCGTGAATTTCTCCAGAAGCTCGAAGGTGAGACCCAGCTCGCGCGGGTTTCGGCGCCCGTCTCCACCGTCCTCGAGATGACCGAGATCCAGACGCGCCTCCTCGCCACGCAGGGGCCGGCCGTGCTGTTCGAGAAACCCGTCTCCGAATTCGGGCCCGCGGAAATGCCGATGCTCGCCAATCTCTTCGGCACGGTGGAGCGCGTGGCGATGGCGGTGACGCTCGACGGCAAGGAACGGCGCACCGCGCACGATCTCCGCGAGGTGGGCGAACTGCTCGCCTTCCTGCGCCAGCCCGAACCGCCGCGTGGCCTCAAGGATGCGCTCGATCTCCTGCCGATCGCGCAGAAAGTGATGGCGATGCGGCCGCAGACCGTGTCGCGCGCGCCGTGTCAGGACATCGTGCTCGAAGGCGACGCAATCGATCTCGACCGTCTGCCGATCCAATCGTGCTGGCCGGGCGAACCGGCGCCGCTGATCACCTGGCCGCTGGTGGTGACGAAGGGTCCGAGCGAGAAGAAGGAAGACGACTACAATCTCGGCATCTACCGGATGCAGAAGCGCGGCAAGCGCGAGACGCTGATGCGCTGGCTGCACGCGCGCGGCGGCGCGCAGCATCACCGGCGCTGGAAGGAAAAGCTGAAAGAGCCGATGCCGGTGGCCTGCGTCCTTGGCGCCGATCCGGGCACGATCCTCGCGGCGGTGACGCCGGTGCCGGACACGCTTTCGGAATACCAGTTCGCTGGCCTGCTGCGCGGCCGCAAGGTCGAGCTTGTGGCGTGCAAGACAATCCCGCTGAAAGTGCCGGCGGAAGCCGAGATCGTGCTCGAAGGCCACGTGATGCTCGACGAGATGGGCGATGAAGGCCCCTACGGCGATCACACCGGCTACTACAATTCCGTCGAGCCGTTTCCGGTGTTTCGCCTCAGCGCGATCACCATGCGCAAGGACCCGATGTATCTCTCGACCTTCACCGGCCGTCCGCCGGACGAACCGAGCGTGCTGGGCGAAGCGCTCAACGAGGTGTTCATTCCGCTCTTGAAGCAGCACTTCCCCGAGATCACCGATTTCTGGCTGCCGCCGGAGGGCTGCAGTTACCGCATCGCGGTCGTGTCGATGAAGAAGGCCTATCCCGGCCACGCCAAGCGCGTGATGATGGGCGCGTGGAGTTACCTCCGCCAGTTCATGTACACAAAGTGGATCATCGTCGTGGACGACGACATCAACGCGCGCGACTGGAAAGACGTGATGTGGGCGATCTCCACGCGCATGGACCCCGTGCGCGACGTGACGCTGATCGAGAATGCGCCGATCGACTATCTCGATTTTGCATCGCCGGAGTCAGGCCTCGGCGGCAAGATCGGACTTGATGCGACAAACAAGTGGGTTCCCGAAACCAAACGCGACTGGGGTCAGCAGATCCGCATGGACGAAGAGATCATCCAGCGCGTGACGGATAAGTGGGCGACGCTGGGGCTGCCCGGCGGCGGCAAGCCGATCTGGAAGTGATGGGCGCAATGTCATGAAACGCCCGCAACATCAGCGGTTTCGCTGACTCATCCTTCATTTGTGGCCCGCGAATCGAAACCATAGGCTCCGCTCAGCGCGGCCAATACTGGCTTGCCCGGAACAGGAGTCAGGCCATGATCACCCATGACATCGGACGCGGGCTCGCCGTCGTGCTTCTCGCATCTTCGCTCGGCGCGTGCAGCCATGTGAGCTCCGCATGGAACAAGCTGCGCGGTCACGATGAGGCGCCGCAAACCTCTGCATCGCTTTCGGATACGCCCGTGCAGAGCGCCGCCGCACCTACCGCCGATCCGCAGGTCTGCGATACATTGCGCACGAGTGCGGCGCCCAGCGCGACGGCCGAAGCGGCGTCACGTCAGATGGCGATCGACGAGATGAAGCGCATCGGCTGCCCGGACGTGCCCGCGCTCTAGCCTATCCGCACGCAACGCCTTTGTCGGCGCCCTCGGCCAGCGCCAGCATGCCGAACTGCGCGACCCAGTGGCCCACCGCCATGTAGTCGTTCTTCATTGCGTCCCACTGCGCGTACCCCGCATCGCGGTGCGCGCAGTAAAGGGCGCGGTAGCGCGCATCGCCGGTGGCCTTGTAGAGCGCCGCGAGCCCCCAGGCGCGTGAGAAGTTCTTGCCGTACTGGTGGGCGTTCGCGGGCGCAGCGATCGGCGTCCACGTCTCGATGCCCGGGTTCCACGCGGCGTACCATACAGCGAACTCCGCAGGCGTCGCGGTTTCGGCGACGAGCCACGCCCAGCTCGCACACGTGGAAAGGAAACCGCGCGGTTCGTCGGCCAAATTGCAGCGCGCATCGGGCGCCATGAATTGCGCGCGGACCGTGCGCTCGACGAAGCCCGTGATCGCGGCATCGCCTTCCGCGCGGCCATAGGCGAGCAGATTGATCAGCGCGAAGCTCGCGCTCCGATAGTCCCGCGCGTTCGGATCAGGCGCCTGATCGAGGTAGAGATCGACGAGCGATTGCGCGATATCGCGCGCAAGGGGCGCGAGGCGGTCATCGCCGTGTGCAGCCTTCCGTTCGACGTAGAGGCGCAGGAACCACGCGCGGCCGTAGGGACGCTCGAAATCCGGACGCGCAAGCATGTCGGCCCGCTCGGCGGCGAGGCCGTCGCGCGAGAGGGAGCCATCGAGAAACGCCGCGTGCGCGCGATCGCCGGTCAGGCGCTCGTACGCCGTTAGCGCATAGTGCGCGTGCGCGGCGGAGTGCCAGTCCACGCAGCCGTGAAAGACCGGGTGCGCCGTGTCGGCGCGTGCGGCGCAATAGGCCGCCTGTTCCGCCAACGCGTGCGCCATCTCCGTCTCGCGCGGCGCGATCGTCGTCTGCGCCCGCACTGCGCATGACGCCAGCATCGCCGCCGCCAGCAACAATACGGCCGTTCCTGAAATGGTTCTTCGCATCGATCCCTCGCATCGCTTGCGCCCCGTATGACACGAAGGCTCGCCGGCGGGGATCATTTTCGCCGCCGCAGCGCGGCGCCGGTGTCAAAGCCTGTGGCGGCCCAATTCGGCGATCGCTTCCGGTGCGCCGGCATCCATGATCCGGCGCATCTGCGCAGCAGCGGCGGCGAACCCGATCGCGGCCTGTACGCCGCAGAGGATTTCCGCCCGGTTGAAGAACGCGCTTCTCCCCTCCGCCCGGGCGCTCTCCACGGATGTCGGCAGTTGCACAAGCGCGCAGGCGCGGCCTGCCCCGAGCAGGTCGTAGAAGGTCTTGTTCATCACGCCGGCATCGCAGTCAGCGGTCGCGACCGCGGGCAGACCTGCGAGTTCCATCGCGCGCGCGAGCGCGAACGGCGAGAACGTCGCCGCGAAGTCTTCCGCGCGCCCCGGCGCGATGGCGGGGCCCGCCCACCGGTAACCTGCGGCGTCGAGTATGGAAGGATCTGCGGCGTTGCGGGCAAAGCGCGCGACCAGCGCGCGGTCATCGCGCGGGCATTCGGAAAAGAGCAAAACGGCGTCGTGCATCGTCGGCGACGGCGTCACGGGCGTCAGCGGCCACCAGCGGCGTTCTCGCAATCCGATGTCCAGAATCGCCTCTGGCGGGGACCATCTGTCTGCGGCGAGCAGTCTCAGCGCCGCAACGGCCGAGGACGCCTGGCGCGCCGTATCGGGGCCGAAACCGAGAGCGAGAACGCGAATCATCGTGACAGTTTTATTTCACGATCCCGGTTAGGTTCATATAGTCCGTATAAGGACTAGTTCCTGCGGCATCAGACGACGAAAATCCGCGACCGCGGCGAAGCGAAGGCTTCTTCGTTGTCGTTCGCCGGCGCGGGCGTCGCCTCCGAGATCGCCTTCGCGAGACGGGGAAAGACCGCACAAAGGAGCGCGACCGCCGCCACGAGCAGCGTAGCGGCGGTCCACGACCCTACTTCGGGCGTCAGCAGGTCCGGGAGAACCATGAAATCTCGAGCCCATACCCATCGCCGTTCGGGGGCGATTTCGTCTTGTCGGGGCACCATAGCCGAACGCTATGAACACCCGGTTTCGATGGCCTCCTGCGGCTGGGAAAAAAGGGAAAAATACGACTGTTCGGCGGGTATTTTCAGCGGCATGGATAACCAGCGTTAACGAATGACATCCCTCGCGCGCGGCCGCGGCCCGCGCTATGCCGATCCTCGGAAAAAAGCGCGGGGAGGCGAATTTGACGAAACTCGACTGGGCGTCCGTTTACGGGGGCGTGAACATGCTGCTGCTCTTCGTGCTGGCGTTCAGGGTGGTCAACGCCCGTCGCAAGCACAAGGTGGCGCTGGGCGACGGCGGCAACCCGGCTGTGCTCCAGGCGATCCGGGTGCATGCCAATGCAACGGAATATATTCCTGCCGCCATCGTCGGCCTCGGCCTTCTGGCGATCCTCGACCCCGTTCCGCTCCTTGCTGTCCAGGTTCTGGGCGGCGTTTTCACGTTCGGGCGCGTTCTCCACGCCATTGGCCTTTCGGCGAGCCCGGGGCCATCGCCCGGCCGGGTGCTGGGAATGGCGGCGTCGTGGCTCTCGTTCGGCGGGATCGCCGGCTTCCTGATCTGGGCGGGGCTTTCGCCGCTCCTCTGAGTTGCGGGGCCGACCGGCGCGCGCCATGTAGGGCCATGGCTTACGACACCGCGCCGGACGGCGCCCTTGAATCCCTTCTTGCCCACGCCCGCGCGGCGGGCGCTGACTCTGCGGACGCGAGCCTGTCGGTCAGCGAAAGCCTTTCCGTCGATGTACGGATGGGCGAATTCGAGGGCGTGGAGCGTTCCGAGAACCGCTCCATCGGCCTGCGCGCCTTCATCGGCAAGAAGCAGGCTGGCGCGACTACGTCCGATCTTTCGCCTTCCGGCCTGAAGGCGCTCGCCGGGCGCGTGGTCGCTATGGCGAAGTTCGCGCCGGAAGATCCGTGGTGCGGCCTGCTCGATCCCGCCGAGCGCGCGACGAGCTTTCCCGACCTCGACACTCACGACGATGTGCGCCCCGACGCCGGCGCGCTCGAGGCGATGGCCAAGGAGGCCGAGGACGCGGCGCTCGCGGTCGCCGGCGTGACGAACTCCTCCGGCTCCGGCGTCTCGTGGAGCGCAAGCTCGGTCGCCATGCGCACGTCCGACGGCTTCAGCGGCGGCGCGCGCTCCAGCTCCTACGGTGTCGGCGTCAGCCCGCTCGCGGAGCGCGACGGCAAGAAGGAGCGCGACTGGGAGGGCCGCACGACGCGCTTCCTCGCCGAGCTGCCGGGCGCTGCAGCGCTTGGTCGGCGCGCGGGAGAGCGCGCGGTGGCCCGGCTCGGATCGCGCAAGATCGAAAGCTGCAAGGCGGCGGTGATTTTCGAGAACCGCATCGCCGGCTCCATGGTCTCGCCGATGCTCGGCGCAATTTCAGGCGCAGCCATCGCGCGCGGCGTCTCGTTCCTGAAGGACAAGCTCGGCCAGCAGGTCTACGCCCGGGGGGTCAACATCGAGGACGATCCGTTCCGCAAGCGCGGCCTCGCGTCCCGCCCCTTCGACGGCGAGGGAGCGCCCGGACAGCGCCGGCTGCTGATCGAGGACGGCGTGCTCACGACGTGGCTCCTGAACGCATCCGCCGCCCGGCAGCTCGGTCTCAAGACCACCGGCCACGCCACACTCGGTCACGGCGGCCCGCCCGGCATTTCGTCATCCAACGTCACGCTGCAGCCCGGAACCCGCAGTCTTGAAGAGATGATGAAGGACGTGGGCAAGGGCCTGCTCATCACGGACAAGTTCTCCCCTTCCCTCAATTCCAACACCGGCGACTGGTCGGTGGGCGTGGCGGGATTCTGGTTCGAGAACGGTGAGCGCGCCTATCCGGTCAGCGAGATCACGGTGGCGGGCAATCTCATCGACATCTTCGCCCGCCTGATCCCCGGCTCCGACCTCGAGCGCCGCGGCGGCGTCGACGCGCCGAGCGTGCTCATCGACGACCTGACGATCGCCGGTGTCTGACCGCGCCGCAGACCTTGCGCTCCTGCGCGACGCGGCGCTCGCCGCGGGCCCGATCATGCGCGAGGGTTTCCACGCGGATTACGAGATCTGGTCGAAGGGCGCAGCGGGCCCGGTGACGGCGATCGATCTCGCCGTCGACGCGATGCTGAAGGAGCGCCTGCGCGCGGCGCGCGGCGATTACGGCTGGCTCTCGGAGGAAACCGCCGACAACGCGGACCGCCTCACAAGGCGCCGCGTCTTTGTCGTCGATCCCATCGACGGCACCCGCGCGTTCATCAAGAAGAAACCGGATTTCGTCACCGCGCTCGCCGTCGTCGAGGACGGCCACGCGGTCGCGGGCGTCATCTACAATCCGATCACCGAAGAACTCTACGAAGCGGTCGACGGCGCTGGTGCGACGCTGAACGGGGTCGCGATTCGCGCCAGCGACGCCTCCGCCGTGGAAGGCGCGCGAATGATCGGTCCCAAGGACGTGTTCGCGAGCCCGCGCTGGCCAACGCCCTGGCCGCCCATGGACATCATCCAGAAGAACGCCATCGCCTACCGCCTCGCGCTGGTGGCCTCCGGCGCGCACGACGCGACGGTGGCGCTGGGATGGAAGAGCGAGTGGGACATCGCCGCCGCCGCCGTCATCGTGCGCGAGGCGGGCGGGCGCATTTCCGACCCTTGGAACGGCGAGATCACCTTCAATAACCCCGACCCGCGCGCACCCGGCATCATCGCCGCCGGCCCCAGCCTTCACCCTTCATTGATCGAACGCGTGAAATTCGTGCCCCACCCTTCGACACTTGCGGAGAAAACCGGATGAGCGATGCACACAAGCAACTCCTGCACATCGTGATCGGCGGCGAGTTGAAGGTTCTCGGATCGCAGGAGTTCGAGGACGTCACGAAGATGGACTTCGTCGGCGCCTTCCCGAACTACAAGGCCGCCTACGATGCCTGGAAAGGCGCGGCGCAGCGCACCGTGGATAATGCGCGGATGCGCTACTTCATCCTCCACGCCCACCGCCTGTTCGACCCGGAGACGGGGCAGACCCATGAGCACTGATCGCGGATGAGCAAGGACGGAGGCAAGGCCCTCCCGCTGTTGGCGCGTCTGTGGCGCGACCATCTGAGGCGCTACGGGGGCGATATCGCCCTGTTGGCGCCTGTGCTGGCCGCAGTCGCGGCCCTCGGCGGGAGTTATATCTGGATCACCAATGAAACCATCGGGCGCATGCAAGCGCGCGATCATTCCGTTGTGCTCCTGGCGCCCGCGGCGATCATTGTGGTCACCCTGCTGCGTGCGCTGGCCATCTGGGCGCAAGCGGTGCTGAGCCAGGGGCTCGGCCACAAGGTGCTGCGCGACCTTCAAGGCGCGATGTTCTCCAAGTTGGCCCGGGCGGACTTCGCACGCATGGCGCGCGAGACCTCCGGACAAATGGTCTCCAGACTGACCAATGACATCAACGTCATCGCCGAAGGACTGATCCGCTCCGCCCAGGTCGTCATGCGCGATGCCCTGTCGCTGATTGTTTCTATCGGCGCCATGTTTGCGCTCGACTGGGTGGTGTCGCTGGTCGTGCTCGGCGTCTTCCTCGTCGCCGGCCCGCCCCTTTCCGCCATAGCTCAACGAGCCCGTCGGCAGACCGAAAGCGCGCAACTGCTCATGGGACGACTGACGGCCCTTCTCTCCGAGTCATTTTCAAGTCCGCGCTTCATCAAGACCTATGGACTTGAGGCCAGCGAGGAAAAGCGCGCGGGCGCCGCTTTTGAAGAACGACGCAAAGTCAACATGAAGATCGTCTACAATCGATCCCGTGCGGAACCCTTGATGGAGATCGTGGGCGGCGCCGCACTCGCTGCGGTGATGGCGGCGGCGGGAGCCCGGATCGCCGCTGGCGCGATGGAACTCAAGGAACTCGTAAGCATGATCGCCGCTGTCGGCATGGCCTCGCCAGCCGCGCGCAGCCTTGGCACGTTCAACACGGTGTTCAACGAAGGCATCGCGGCGCTTGGGCGCGTGTACGCCCTCATCGACGAAAAGGAACACGTCACCGACCGGCCCGGCGCGAAGCCCCTCGCCACCCGCGAGGGCCGTATCGCGTTCGAGAACGTCGCGTTCGCCTATGGCGACGACAACGCCATCTCCGACGTGAGCTTCACCGTCGCCCCCGGCGAGACGGTGGCGCTTGTCGGCGCATCCGGCGCGGGCAAGTCCACGGTCTTCAACCTCATCCCGCGCCTCTATGACGTGACCGCGGGTCGCGTGACGGTGGACGGCGTCGACGTGCGCGACCTCACGCTCGCGTCCCTGCGCCGCGCCATCGCGCTCGTCAGCCAGGACACCACGCTCTTCGACGACACCATCCGGGCGAACATCGCCTTCGGCCGCCCTGGCGCATCGGTCGCCGAGATCGGAGCCGCCGCCCGCGCCGCCGCCGCACACGACTTCATCCTCGCCCAGCCGCTGGGCTACGAGACGCGCGTGGGCGAACGCGGCGCTGCACTTTCCGGCGGCGAGCGTCAGCGCATCGCACTCGCGCGCGCCTTCCTGCGCGACGCGCCCATCCTGCTGCTCGACGAGGCCACCAGCGCGCTGGACGCCCAGAGCGAGGCCCGCGTGCAGGAGGCGCTCGCGCGCCTTTCGGAGGGCCGCACCACGCTCGTCATCGCCCACCGCCTCGCGACCGTGCGCGCCGCCGATCGCATCCTCGTGATGGACGCGGGGCGCATCGTGGAATCCGGCAGCCATGACGCCCTGATGGCCAAGGGCGGCGCCTACGCGGCGCTCGCGCGCCTCCAGCTGCAGGCCTGACCCGCGCGCAAGCGATTTCTTAACGACGTGTTGCTAACGTACCTGCGGCATGAAGATCACCTCGTCCCTTGCGTCGGCGCTGTTTGCGTCCAGCTCGTCGAGCTCGTCCTCGCTCGTCTCGACGCTTATCAGCGCGCGAGCCGGCACGGCGCAGGCCGCGCAGCGCGATCCGGTGCTCACGCTCCGCGACGCCGAGAAGAACAGCACGAAGTACATCGTCGCCAAGTCAAAGGAACCGCTGATCAAGCGCGAACTCGACGCCTTCGAGAAGCGGGTGAAGAGCGCCACGACCGTCGATGAGTTCCTGAAGGACCCGGTCGCCGCAAAGGTCTTCCTCACCGCCAACGGTCTCGGCGACTTCGCGCAGTACAAGGGGCTCGTCTCGAAGACGCTGAAGTCCGACGCCTCCGACCCAGAATCCCTCGCCGTGCAGATGGGCGCGCAGCGCAGCGCCTGGCTCCAGACCGCCCAGACCTATGACTTCAACCATCAGGGTCTCACGGTGCTCAAGGAGGCTTTCAATATCGCCTCGATCAAGGACGCTTACGCGGAAGTGAAATGGCGCGAGTCTCTCGACGCCTCGGCGCCGGGCGTCTCGAACGCGCTGACCTTCAAGGACCGCGCGGCGTCCCTCGACAGCGCCTACAAGATCCTCGGCGACCCCGTCGGCCGGGAGGTGGTCATGACGGCCTACGGCCTCCCCGACCAGATCGCCTACCAGACGCTGCTCAGCCAGGCGACGCTCATCGAGCGAACGATCGACATCTCCAAGCTCAAATCCCCGGAGTTCGTCGACAAGCTCGTCAAGCGCTACCTCGTGGCGCTGAACGGCGGAACTTCGATCACGGCCTGACAATCCGTTCGCGGGGGTGGTAGACACGCCTCCCCTCCCAAGCGGAAAGGCCACCCATGCCCGCCGGACGCGCGCGCAAGCTCGCCGCCATCGTCTCGATCGACATCGCCGGGTTCTCCGCGATGTCGGAGCGCGACTCCGCGGGCGCGGCGGCGATCGTGCGCGAGACGGCGGAGGTGATCGACCGCACCGTGCGCCGCTACGGCGGCCGCGTGTTCAACACCGCCGGCGACGGCTTCATGGCCGAGTTCGCCAACGCCCGCGACGGCCTCGCCTGCGCGATCCTCATCCTGCGGCGCCTGCGGGAGTCCACCGCCGTGCGCATCGGCGCGCACATCGGCGAAGTCACCGTGCTCGAAGGCGGCGACATGCTCGGTCACGGCGTGAACGTCGCCGCGCGCCTGCGCGCGCTGGCTGCCCCGCGCGGCCTTGTCGCATCGGACGCGATGGTGTCGCCGCTCTCGCCGAGGCTGAAGCGTCTCTTCGTGGGCAAGGGCCCTGTCCTGCTGGAGAAGATGGAGACGAGCGTCCCCGTATTCGCGCTCTCGGGCGACCTTGGCCCGGTCGGGCGCCTGCGTCTGATGGTGCGCCGGCCCTGGCGCGCAGCGATGGCGGCGGGCCTGGCGGCGGCCGTGGGCGCCGTCGCGTGGTTCGCAATCACGCGCGAGCCGGCGCAGCCGCTCATCGCCGTCATGCCGTTCGAAGCGCCGGACGGCGAGAAGGCGCAGCGCATCGCCGTCGGTCTCGCCGACGAGATCATCATGGACCTCGCGCAGGCGCCGGACGTCCGCGTTGCGGCACGCGCATCGAGTTTTCGCGTCGCACCGGAGAATGACGCCAGCGCCGCGCGCAAGCTCGGCGCGCGCTACATCGTCGATGGCGTGGTGCGCATGGACGGCGACCGCCTGCGCGTGGACGCCCATCTGGTGGACACGCGACGCAACGACGTGGTGTGGGCGAAGCGCTTCGAGCGCGACATCGCCGCCGCGTTCGCGCTGCAGGAGGACATCGCCGGGGAAGTGGTCGCCGGCGCCACCGGCCGCGTGCGTGACGCCAGCCCGCGCGCCGCCGCCGACGTGTCGCCCGCTGTGCTCGATCTCTATCTCGCCGGACGCGCCGCCCGTCTCACGCGCAACCCCGAGGAGGTCGAACAGGCCATCGGCCTGTTGCAGCAGGCGGTGGCGCGCGCGCCGGCGTTCGCAAAGGCCTGGAGCGAACTTGCCGGCGCGCAGCTGATCCGCGCCGACCAGTTGCGCCTGCAGGAAACGCCCGATCACCGCGCCGCCGCAGCGCTCGCCCGCGCCGCGCGCGCCTCCGCCGAACGTGCGCTCGAGATCGAACCGCGCAGCGCCTACGCTCTGGCCGTGCTCGCGGGCCTGCAGACGCCGGGCGACTGGCGCGCGCAACGTCGCCTGCTCGATCGCGCCGTGGAGGCGGCGCCGGGTGATGCGATCATCCTGCGCGCCCGCGCGCGGGTGCTGTCGGACATGGGCTATCTCGGCAAGGCGCGCATGGATCTCGAACGCGCGCGCACGCTCGATCCGCTCGATCCGCAGATTCTCTTGATCTGGACGCTTGAAGCGCAGGGCGACGGCGGACGCGCGCGCGGCCTTCTCGCGCGCGCCGGCGAGATCGCGCCGAACACGAGCTGGAACACGCGGCTGCTGTTTGCGATCTTTGACCGACGGTACGACGAAGCGCAGGCCCTGCTCGCCGACGACAAGCGCCCCGCTTCGGTCGCCGCGGCCCTCGTGGACCGTTACGCCGCGCTGATTTCAGCGTTGCGCCGACGTACGCAATCCCCCGCGGCCGAGAAGCTCTGGCGCGATTTCGCCTCGGCGCAACCCGCGCACGCCGAGGACGCGGTGTTCGCGCTCGCGCTGATGGGCCGTCTCGACGCCGCGTTCGCGACCGCCGCGGCCGCGCATCGCTTCACGCCTGTCGGCCATGACACGGCGCTGTCGCCGGACGCCGCCTACGAAGGCCCGCTGGCGCTCTTCCGCGCCGATCTCGCCGCAGCACCCGCGCTTGCCCGTCTGCGCCGCGATCGCCGCTACATGGACCTGATGGACTCAAGCGGCCTGCGCACGGCATGGCGCGAGAGCGACGCGTGGCCGGATTTCTGCGGCGAGGTGGGTCTACCCTACAAGTGCGCCGACTGATACGACAGACGGGACCGCGCGTCTTCAGACGCGCCAGGTTTTTCCGAACAAGGTGCGCGTCTGAAGACGCG
>CAZGYQ010000043.1:0-26170 GCA_964530695.1 uncultured Caulobacteraceae bacterium | reverse complement strand
GCCAGCATCGCGTAGGCGGCCTCCGGGATCATCGGCAGGTAGATCGTGACGCGATCGCCCTTCCGCACGCCATGCCGCTTCAGCACGTTGGCCATGCGACAGACTTCGCCGTGCAGCTCGCGATAGGTGATGCTTTTCGACTGGGACGGGTCATCGCCCTCCCAGACGATGGCGATCTTGTCGCCGCGCGTTGCAAGATGCCTGTCGATGCAATTCGCCGACACGTTCAGCACACCATCGGCGTACCAGCGGATGCGGAAATCGGCCTCGTCGAACGAGCAGTCCTTTACCTGGCGGTAGGGCTGGACCCAGTCCAGCCGGCGCCCGTGATGGCCCCAGAACGCCTCGGGATCATCCAGCGCCGCTGCGTGCATGCTGCGGTACCCGACGTCATCGACCAGCGCCTTCGCCCGGAACTCTTCCGGCACGGGAATGATGATCTCCGACATGGCGTCTCCCTTCGCTCTCGTTGACCAAGAGCATAGAGAAGCCAGCGACGCCGGTCACGCACCGGCGCGCGAGATCAGCGCGGTTCGCCCTCGTCGTCGCCCTCGAGCGCGAGGTCGTCGTCGGCGAATTCCTCGTCTTCGTCGAGATCGAGCATCGGCGCATCGGCGTCCGCCACCGCGTCTTCTTCGAGGTCAGCCTCTTCTTCCGAGAATCCCGGAGGAAGGGCATCAGGAGAGGTCGTTTCCTCTTCGCCATCGTCGTCGAGGATCGTCGCGGCCTCGTCGCCCTCGGCGTCGAGTTCCTTGGTTTCCTCAACCTCTTCCTCGGCGCCGTCCTCGACTTCGACGACGGGCTTTTCTTCTTCCTCGTCCTCGTAGTTCGCGGCAGTGGCGCGCGTGGCCTTCACGCGCTTCAGTTTGACGACTTCATCGCCCGGATCGAACGACGTGCCGCACTTGGGGCAAACCGCGGGACGCTTGGTCAGATCGTAGAACTTCGCGGCGCAGTTGGGACACAACTGCTTTTCGCCCAGATCGGCTTTCGGCACCCACACACTCCCGGAATTGGCGGCCGCAGCGCTTGCCACCATCGGGGGCGCCTGTCAAAACCTTTGTCGCTCCGCTTGAGCCCCCCTTTCAGCCCATCGCCTAGAAAGCCTGTCGAATGCGTCTTGTCGCGCGCCCCTCCGGGCCGATTCGCGGCCGGGTCCGCCCGCCGGGCGACAAGTCGATTTCCCACCGCGCGCTCCTGTTCGGCGCACTCGCCGGCGGCGCGACGACCATCGACGGTCTGCTCGAGGGCGAGGACGTCCTGTGCACAGCCGCCGCCATGCGCGCCTTCGGGGCGGAGGTGGCGCGGGAGGCTTCAGGCCGGTGGACGGTGATCGGTCGCGGCGGGCAGGGATTCGCCGAACCCACCGGCGCAATCGACTTCGGCAATTCGGGAACGGGCGTCCGCCTGACGATGGGCGCAGCCGCAGCATTCCCGATAGCGGTCACTTATACCGGGGACGCGAGCCTGTCGGGGCGACCGATGGGTCGCATCCTCGATCCGCTCGCCCTGATGGGTGCGCGCTGGACCGCCCGGGACAGGGGGCTCCTTCCGGCGACGGTCCATGGCGGCGCTCTGAAGGCCATCGCCTACCAATCCCCGCACGCCTCCGCTCAGATCAAGTCGGCGATCCTGCTCGCGGGCCTCGGCGCGGACGGGGCAACAAGTGTCACAGAACCGCGCGCCTCGCGCGATCACACCGAACGGATGCTGCGTGCGTTCGGCGCTGAAGTGGCCGAAACCAACGGTGCGGACGGCCGTCACACGGCGACTGTGAACGGCGGCGCGCGCCTCCGCGGCCAACCCGTCATCGTCCCGGCGGACCCTTCATCCGCAGCCTTCCTGACTGCGGCGGCGCTGGTCGTGGCGGGCTCGGACATAATCCTCGACGACATTTGCCTCAACCCGCTGCGCACCGGCTTCTTCGATACGATCGCGGACATGGGCGCCGGCGCGGAGACGATAGACGCACGCGACGCGGGCGGCGAGCCGATCGGGACGCTGCGTGTGCGCACGCCTGAGCGCCTCCGCAGCGTGACGCCGCCGGAGGCACGCGCGGCGTCGATGATCGACGAGTATCCCATTCTTTCAGCGCTCGCGGCGTTCGCGGAGGGCGAGACCTCCCTGTCGGGGGCCGCCGAATTGCGCGTGAAGGAAAGCGACCGCATCGCGCTGATGGTCGAGGGCCTGCGCGCCTGCGGGGTCGATGCGGACGAACGCCCGGACGGGCTTGTCATCCATGGTCGCGGTCCCGGCGGCGTGCCCGGCGGCGCGACGGTGCGCACGCATGGCGATCACCGGATCGCCATGTCCTTCCTCATCCTGGGCCTCGGCGCGCGCGCGCCGGTCGTCGTCGAGGACGCCGAAATGATCGCGACGAGCTTCCCCGGGTTCGCGGCCCTGATGCGCAGCCTCGGCGCCGACATTTCGGAGGCGTGAGCGCGATGATCATCGCCATCGACGGCACCACAGCCTCCGGCAAGGGCACGCTCGCCCGCAAGGTGGCCGAACGGTATGGGCTGAAGCGTCTCGACACCGGCGCGATCTATCGCGGCGTGGCGCTGGCGCTTCTCGATGCGGGCGTCGACCCTTCCGACGTCGTCCGCGCCGCGGCCGCCGCCCGTGCGCTCGACCTTGAAGCCATCGACGAAGAGCGGATCCGCTCCGGCCCCGTCGGCACGGCGGCGTCCGTCGTTTCGGCCATTCCCGCCGTCCGCGACGCCCTGCTCGACGCCCAGCGCCGGTTCGCCGCCGCGCCGCAAGGCGCGGTGCTGGACGGGCGCGACATCGGCACGGTGGTCTGCCCGCAGGCCGACGTGAAACTGTTCGTCACCGCCGACCTCTCCATCCGGGCCGAACGCCGCTGGAAGGAACTGCACGCCCGGGGCGAACCGGTCACCCTCGCCCAGGTCGAGGCGGAGATCGCGGCGCGGGACAGGCGTGACTCCGAAAGGCCGATTGCTCCCTTGCGGCCGGCTCCTGATGCACACTTGCTCGACACCACCTCGCTCTCTATAGAGGCGGCGGCGGCGGCCGCGTGTCACATCATCGACGCGGTCATCGATCCTTGAGGCGATGTCCGGACTTTCGGGTCCGGATTTCGGGGGTCCGGAAGGCGCAATGCCTGCCGGCCCGTTTTGCGTTTTCGACGCACCGCCTGGATCGCCGGTCACCGCCGAAGTCTGCCATCCGGCCCATTTTTCAGCTTGCTGAGGGAGGGGTCGAGACCGCCGGAGCCAACCGGCCGGCCATCATCCATTCTTGAATACCGGAGCTAACAGTTTGAACCAAACCGCCCTGAAAAGTCCCACCCGCGACGATTTCGCGTCGATGCTGGACGAAAGCCTCACTGGCAGAGGCATTGTCGAAGGCCGGGTCGTTCCCGCCACCGTTGTCGCCATTGAGCATGACTTCGTGGTCGTGGACCTGGGACTGAAGACCGAAGGGCGGATCCCGCTCCGTGAATTCACCGTCGATGCGGAAAACGAAGCGCCGAAGGTCGGCGAGATCGTCGAGGTCTACCTCGACCGCATCGAGAACGCGCTGGGCGACGCCGTCGTCAGCCGCGAGAAGGCGCGCCGCGAAGAAGCCTGGACGCGCCTTGAAAAGAATTTCGCCAAGCAGGAGCCCGTCATGGGCGCCCTCGTTGGCCGCGTGAAAGGCGGTTTCACCGTCGATCTAGGCGGCGCCAACGCCTTCCTGCCCGGCTCCCAGGTCGACATCCGCCCGGTGCGCGACGTCGGCCCGCTCATGCACATCGTGCAACCCTTCGCGATCCTCAAGATGGACCGCGCGCGCGGCAACATCGTCGTCTCGCGCCGCGCCGTGCTTGAAGAGACCCGCGCGGCGGAACGCTCGGAAATCGTCGGCCAGCTGCAGGAAGGCGAGATCCGCGAAGGCGTGGTCAAGAATATCACCGACTACGGTGCGTTCGTGGACCTCGGCGGCATCGACGGCCTGCTGCACGTCACCGACATGAGCTGGAAGCGCGTCTCGCACCCGTCGCAGGTGCTGAACGTCGGCGACACCGTGAAAGTGCAGGTCGTCAAGATCAATCCGGACACCCAGCGCATCTCGCTCGGCATGAAGCAGCTCCAGTCCGATCCGTGGGACGGCGTGGAAGCGAAGTACCCGATCGAAGGCAAGTTCACCGGCCGCGTGACGAACATCACCGACTACGGCGCGTTCGTTGAGCTCGAGCCGGGGGTCGAAGGCCTGGTCCACGTTTCCGAGATGAGCTGGACCAAGAAGAACGTGCACCCCGGCAAGATCATCTCCACCTCCCAGGAAGTGGACGTGATGATCCTCGACGTGGACAGCGACAAGCGCCGCATCTCGCTGGGCCTGAAGCAGGTCATGTCGAACCCGTGGGAACAGTTCATCGCCGATCACCCGGTGGGCACGACCATCGAAGGCGAAGTGAAGAACATCACCGAGTTCGGTCTGTTCATCGGCCTGACGCCGGAGCTGGACGGCATGGTCCATCTCTCCGACATCGCCTGGGACGCGCAGGGCGAAGAAGCCCTCGCCCGTCACAACAAGGGCGACATGGTCACCGCGAAGGTTCTCGACGTCGACGTCGAGAAGGAACGCATCAGCCTCGGCATCAAGCAGGCCGCGAACGACCCGATGGCCGGCGCCGAGTTCCGTCGCGGCCAGCAGATCACCGTGGAAGTCATCGAAGTCACCACGGGCGGCCTTGAAGTCGCGTTCGGCGAAGGCAACGGCATGCGCAGCTTCATCCGCAAGACCGACCTCTCGCGCGACCGCGCCGAGCAACGTCCGGAGCGCTACGCGGTCGGCGACCGCGTGGACGCGATGGTCACCACCTTCGACAAGGCGTCGCGGCGCGTATCCCTTTCGGTCAAGGCTCTCGAAATGGCCGAAGACAAAGAAGCCATCGCCAAGTTCGGGTCGTCTGATTCGGGCGCGTCGCTGGGCGACATCCTGGGCGCGGCGCTGAAGGGCGCCGACAAGAAGAACTAGTCCGAACTCAAGGCATCGGAGCATCGGCGGCCGGGGTCCCTGCGACCCCGGCCGTTTTCTTTTGCAAGACAACACGTTGACGGACTCGCCCGCCTGGGTTTCCATCGCACCCGAGGGGGAAGAAGATCGATGTTGCGATCCGAACTCGTGACCCGCCTGCAAGGTGAATATCCGGACATGCGCCTGCAGGACGTGGAGGCGATGGTCGAGGTGGTGCTCGACGAAATCGTGCGCGCGCTCGAGAAGGGCGACCGGGTGGAATTGCGCGGGTTTGGCGCGTTTTCCGTGCGCAGGCGGGCGGCGCGCCAGGGTCGCAATCCCCGCACCGGCGCCACAGTCAAGGTGGCCGCCAAGAACGTCCCCTTCTTCAAGCCTGGCAAGGAGCTGCGCGCCAAGGTCGACGTCCGGCCGAAGGCCAAGGCAAAGCCGAAGGCCAAGACGAAAACGAGCACCGCGAAGCCCGCGAAGCGCCGCGCCAAATAGGCGACCCCGGATGAGCCGGATTGACCCCGCGACAAGACTCCGATTGTGACTAGCCTTTCCAGCGCGCCCCCGGGCGCGCGGCCAAGGCAGGAGTGGGCATGCTCAAGGAATTTCGTGATTTCGCGATGCGCGGCAACGTCGTCGATCTCGCGGTCGGCGTCATCATCGGCGCGGCGTTCGGCAAGATCGTCTCGGCGGTCGTCGACAACATCCTCATGCCGATCATCGGCGGCCTGACGGCGGGCGTGGACTTCTCCAAGCTGCAGTTCGTCATCCCCAACCCAAATCCGGCGGGCGAGCCCATCCCTGTCGTCTATGGCGTGCTGATCACCAACACGATCCAGTTCGTCATTATCGCCTGGGTGCTGTTCATGATCATCAAGGCGATGAACTCGATGAAGCAGAAGGAAGCGGCCGCGCCGCCGCCGCCGCCAGCCGAGGACATCGTCCTGCTTCGCGAGATCCGGGACGCATTGAAAAAGTAGGTCTTTTGGGTTGATCGTCGGCCATGCAGATTGTTTTGGCCGACGACGGCCTTCCCTTCGACGGACTGACCCCGCAGGAACGCCCGCTTGGCGGCGCCGAGAGTGCGTTCGTCGCGCTCGCGGAAGCGCTCGCGGCGGGCGGCGACGAGGTCACCGCCTACGCCAAGGAGGCGCGCAGCATCGAGCACGGGGGCGTCCGCTGGCGCGCGCACGGCGCAACGCTTCCCGAACAGGCCGATCTCTATATCGCCAACCGCAGCCCGCGACTCGTCGGCGCCCGGATTCGCGTGAAACGGCGGGTGTTCTGGTTGCACAACCCGGCCGGCTTCCTCGCCAAGCCGCGCTACCTCTGGCCGATCCTGCGCCACCGCCCGACGCTCGTGGTGGCGGGCCCCTCGCACGCGGCGTCAGCGCCCGCGTGGATCCCTGCACAACGCGTGATCATCCCGCTCGGCGTGGAGAACGCGTTTCTGACCACGCAGCGCACGCCGGGCGCGCCTGCCCCGCGGGCGGTGTTCACCTCCAATCCGACCCGCGGGCTGGCGGCGTTGCTCGTGCTGTGGCGTGAGGCGATCCGGCCGCGCGTGCCGAACGCCGAGCTACACATATTTTCGGGCCCGCAGGTTTACGGCGCGACCGGGCCGCGTGCGGCGGGGATGCGGGCGGCGCTGGCCGACGCGCAGGCGAACGCCGCACACGGGGTGGTCATCCGGACGCCGGTGGCGAAGGCGGTGCTCGCGCGCGAGCTCGCACAGGCGCGCACGCTGCTCTATCTAGGTGACCCGGGAGAGACCTTCTGTCTGGCGGTCGCGGAGGCGCAGGCGATGGGCGTGCCCACTGTCGTGCGGCCAGTGGGATCGGTGGGCGAGCGGGTCGCCCATGGCGAGACCGGCTATGTCGAGAATGACCCGGCCGACTTCGCTGACCGCGCGGTGCGGCTGATGACGGACGACGATCTCTGGGCCCGGCAGTCCGCGAACGCGCTCGCCCGTCGAGACGCGTTGTCCTGGCCGAAATCGGCCGCGCTCTTCCGCGCCCTCGCGCGATGACCCGCTGCGCACTACGTTAGCGCCATGATCGAGACCAAGATCTGCGGACTCTCGGACGTGCCGGGCGTCGACGCCGCGCTGGCTGGCGGCGCGCGCTATGTCGGGTTCGTGTTCTTTCCGAAGAGCCCCCGCAATATCGCGCCGGACAAGGCCGCCGCGCTGGCCGCGCCTGCGCGTGGGCGGGCCGACATCGTCGCCGTAACCGTGGACGCAACGGACGAGGCGCTGGCGACGATCAGCGCCGCCCTCCGGCCCGACTGGATCCAGCTCCATGGCGCCGAAGCGCCGGCGCGGGTCGCGGCTGCCCGTCGGTATGCCCGCAAGGGCGTGATCCGGGCCTTCGGCATCGCCCGCGCCGCCGACTTCGCGAGCGTGGACGCTTACGCATCCGTTGCCGACGCCTTCCTGTTCGACGCCAAGGCGCCTCCGGAAGCGGCGCTGCCCGGCGGCAACGGCGCGGCGTTCGACTGGCGCATCCTGAGCGGACGCACAATCGCCCGCCCCTGGTTCCTGTCCGGCGGCCTTTCCGCCGAAAACCTCGCTGAAGCAGTGGCCGAAAGCGGCGCCGGCGCCGTGGACGTCTCCTCTGGCGTGGAGCGGGCGCCGGGCGTAAAGGACCCGCTCCGCATCGCCGAATTCCTCGCAGCCGCAAAAGCCCTCTGAGCATGGACGCCCGCAAGAACTGGCAGGAACTGCCCGACTCCTCCGGCAAGTTCGGCGTCTATGGCGGCCGCTTCGTCGCCGAGACGCTGATGCCGCTCGTGCTGGAACTGGAAAAGGCCTACGCGGCAGCGAAGAATGATCCCGCGTTCAAGGCCGAGTTCGACGACCTGATGACCCACTACGTGGGCCGGCCGAGCCCCATGTATTTCGCCGAGCGTCTGACGCAGCACTTCGGCGGCGCGAAGATCTATTTCAAGCGCGACGAGCTCAATCACACGGGCGCGCACAAGATCAACAACTGCATCGGCCAGATCCTGCTCGCCCGGCGCATGGGCAAGACGCGGATCATCGCCGAGACCGGCGCGGGGCAGCACGGCGTCGCCAGCGCGACAGTGTCGGCGCGGTTCGGCTTTCCCTGCACTGTCTACATGGGCGCGGTGGACGTGGAGCGGCAGAAGCCGAACGTCTTCCGCATGAACCTGCTGGGCGCGGAAGTGCGTCCTGTGACGAGCGGCGGCGCGACGCTGAAGGATGCGATGAACGAGGCGATGCGCGACTGGGTGACCAACGTGCACGACACCTTCTACATCATCGGCACGGCGGCAGGCCCGCACCCCTATCCGATGATGGTGCGCGACTTCCAGAGCGTCATCGGCACGGAAGCGCGCGCGCAGATCCTCGAACGCGAAGGGCGTCTTCCGGACGCGGTGGTCGCCTGCATCGGCGGTGGTTCGAACGCCATCGGGCTGTTCCATCCCTTCATCGGCGATGACGACGTGCAACTCATCGGCGTTGAGGCGGCGGGCGAAGGGCTCGACAGATACAACCGCCATGCAGCCGCGTTGAACGGCGGCAGGCCCGGCGTGCTGCACGGCAACCGCACCTACCTGCTGCAGGACGACGACGGCCAGATTCTCGAAGGCCATTCGATCAGCGCGGGCCTCGACTATCCCGGCGTCGGACCGGAACACGCCTATCTGAAAGACATCGGCCGCGCGAAGTATCTCTCCGCCACCGACGACGAAGCACTCGCGGCCTTCCAGCTCTGCGCCCAGATCGAAGGCATCATCCCCGCCCTCGAACCCGCCCACGCCCTCGCGCGCATCGGTGAGATCGCCAAGGACCTGGGGCCGAAAGGCCTCATCGTGATGAATCTCTGCGGTCGCGGGGACAAGGACATCTTCACCGTAGCGGACGCGCTGGGGAAGAGGATTTAATGGCTGCCTTGAGAACGCTCTTGCTCATCGCCGCAGCCTCGCTGACGTCTTGCGCGCCCTCGGAGCAGAGCCAACACGTCGTCGACTTGGACGCATCCCGCTACAGCAACAATGATGGTTCGGCCTCTACCCTCCGCCCCGGCATGCTCGACTTTGAACTGGTTGAAGGATCGCGGCTCCAAGAACAGTGTGAGATCGAAAATTCCCCGCATCATCCGGGGTCGTTATGCATTGAGTTTGCTGGCGCGCGCGCTGACGAGATTGTGGGCGAATACCGACGCAGGCTGTTTCAAACGGGATGGATAGGAGACCAACTGCCGCCGGGTCTTGTAGGCGCAAACGTGACCACCGGGTTCAAGCGTCCCATTCCCGACAGCACTTGCTATTATTCGCTGCTTCCAATCGTCTACGATAAAGTCGGGATGCCACTCGATTTGCCTTTAAAGGGACAGAAGGCGGTGAGCGAGTTTCGTCGTGAGCCGGGCCGCATTTCTGTCCTAGCTATTCACATCGAACGTCTGGACCCGACGAAGCGCGATTTGGCCTGCGCAATAACGGGTCCGTCGAAATGACCTCGCGCATCGATCAACGGTTCGCCGCGCTCAAGGCCGAAGGCCGCGCCGGCCTCATCGCCTACGTCATGGCGTTCGATCCCGACCGCGAGACCTCGCTCGAGATCATCAAGGCGCTGCCCGCGGCGGGCGCGGACTTCATCGAGATCGGCTTTCCCTTCTCCGATCCGATGGCCGAGGGGCCGTCGATCCAGAAGGCGTCCGAACGCGCGCTGAAGGCTGGCGGATCGCTCAAGGGCGTCCTCGACCTCGTCGCCCGCTTCCGCGAGACCGACAACGACACGCCCGTCATCCTCATGGGCTACTGCAACCCGGTGGAGCAGATGGGGGCCGCCGCCTTCGCCGAACGGGCGAAAAAGGCGGGCGCAGACGGGGCCATCATCGTCGACCTGCCCCCAGAAGAGGACATCGACGTCCGCACGGCCCTTGGCGGCCAAGGGCTTTCCCTGATCCGTCTGGCCGCTCCGACCACGGATGACGCAAGGCTGCCGGTCGTTCTCGAAGGGGTTACGGGTTTTCTCTATTATGTTTCCGTGACAGGTGTGACGGGCGCGAAGGCGATCGGGGTCGATGCGGCCCGGGCCGCCGTCGAGCGCCTCAAGCGGTCGACGGACCTGCCCATCGCGGTCGGGTTCGGGGTCCGCAACGCCGACGCCGCCAGCGCCATCGCGCGCGTGGCGGACGCGGTCGTGGTAGGCTCGGCGTTCGTGGATGTGGTTGCACAGGCGGCCGCGGACGGCGCGCCAGTCGCAGCGGCGGTCACGGCGAAGGTTCAGGAACTGGCACGTGCGGTGCGCACCGCGCGCGAGCAGGATAAAACGGCATGAGCAGCAACAGCTGGTGGCACAATGTCGTCCCCCGCGGCTTCCAGAAGAAGACCGCCGAGGAGGAAGCCAGGAAGCCGCGCAAGGATACGCGCGCGGACAAGGCCAACGATGAACAGCACTGGGTGAAGTGCCCTCAGACCAACGAGATATTGCCCCGCGAGGACGTGGAAGCGGCGCACTGGGTGACGCCTTCGGGCTTTCACATGCGCATCGGCCCGGAGCCGCGCTTCAAGAGCCTGTTCGATTCCAAATGGCTCAACATCCCGCTGCCGAAAGTCGCGACCGATCCGCTCAGGTTCAAGGACGACAAGAAGTACATCGACCGCCTGAAGACCGCGCGCGCCAAGACCGGCCGCGAGGACTGCATGTCCGCCGCGCACGGCAAAATCGGCGGCCAGAAGGCTGTCGTGCTGGTGCAGGATTTCGAGTTCATGGGCGGCTCGCTCGGCATGGCGGCGGGCGAGGCCTTCATCACGGCGGCCGAGGCGGCGGTGAAGCGCTGCGCCGCGCTCGTGGTCGTCACCGCCAGCGGCGGCGCGCGGATGCAGGAGGGCGTGCTCTCGCTCATGCAGATGCCGCGCACGACCATCGCCATCCAGGAACTGCACGAAGCGGGTCTGCCCTACATCGTCGTGCTCACCGATCCGACGAGCGGCGGCGTCACAGCCTCCTATGCGATGCTGGGAGACGTCCATATCGCCGAACCCGGCGCCATGATCGCCTTCTCCGGCCCGCGCGTCATAGAATCGACGATTCGCCAGAAGCTGCCGGAAGGATTCCAGCGCGCCGAGTACCTGCTCGAGAAAGGCATGATCGACCGCGTCGTGCCGCGCGGCGAGATGCGCGAGACCATCGGTGCGATCCTGTCGGTGCTGATGGCCAAGCGCGCCGCTGTCGCCGCCGAGACGGACGCGGAGCCCGAACTGCCGTTGCCGGAACCGGTCCCCGTGCGCGAAACGCGCCGCGACCGCGCCGCGATGAAACCTTCGCGCGCCAAGGCGGCGGAGTAACGCCCTTCACCCTCGTCAGCGTCAACCGTCGATGATCATCTCCGGACGCGATCCGGTCTCGTTGCGCCTGGCCGAGATCGGCCAGGAGTTCGGCCATGGCATGGCGCTGAAACTCGATCGCGTCGAGGCGGCGCTCACGGCGCTCGGTCGGCCGCAGGATCGGCTGCCACCTACGCTGCATGTCGCCGGGACCAACGGCAAGGGCTCCACCTGCGCCTTCCTGCGCGCGATGACGGAAGCGGCGGGCCTGCGCGCGCACGTCTTCACGTCGCCGCATCTCATCGTCCCGAACGAACGTGTGCGGCTCGCCGGCGCCCTCGCATCGAACGAGGCGTTCATCGCCGCGATCGACCGCGTGGCCGCGCTCGGCATGACGCTGCCCTACTTCGAAGTGCTGACCGCGGCGGCGTTGCTGATGTTCTCGGAGACGCCGGCGGACGTGCTCGTTCTTGAAGTAGGTCTCGGCGGTCGCTTCGACGCGACCAACGTCATCGCCAGCCCTGCCGCCACGGTCATCGCGCCGATCGCGCTCGATCACACCGCCATCCTCGGCGACACGCTGACGCTCATCGCCAATGAGAAGGCCGGCATTCTCAAGCGCGGCGCGCCCGCAGTGATCGCGCGACAACCTGAAGAGGCGATGGCGGTGATCGAGGCGCGCGCGGCCGAAGTCGGCGCCTCGCTGTTCCGCTGTGGTGTTGAATGGGACGCGTGGCGCGCGAACGGCCGCCTCGCTGTGCAAACCCACGACCGCTTCCTCGACCTTCCTGCGCCGAATCTCATTGGCGCGCACCAGTACGACAACGCAGCCCTCGCCGCGGCGACGCTGCTGGCCTGGGACGGCGCACGCTTCGAAGATGAGGCGCTCGCATCCGGCATCACGTCCGCACACTGGCCCGGGCGCATGCAACGCCTGATGCATGGCGTGCTTGCGGACATCGCGCACGCACGCGGCGCGGAACTCTGGCTCGATGGCGGACACAACCCGCACGGCGCACTGGCGCTCGCGGCGACGCTTCGCGATCTCCATGCGCGTGCGCCGCGCCCGCTTGTCCTCATCGCGGGCATGCTGACGACAAAGGATGTCGATGGATTTCTGGCGCCGCTCGCGCCGCTCACGCACGCGCTGATCGCCGTGCCGGTCACCTCGTCCGCCGCATCGTATGAAGCGGAGCCCCTCGCCGCGATCGCTGCGCGCAACGGCATCGCCTCATCGAGCGCAGCGTCTCTCCTCGACGCCATGCAAAACGCGGCGGCCCTCCCGGGAGAACCGCCGCGCATCGTGATCTGCGGATCGCTCTATCTCGCCGGCGACGCGCTTGCGCTCTCCGGCGGCGTCAGGTGATTCTTGTGTTCGCGCTTCCTGGCGGAAAACCGCGAACACTTTTCCTGGAAGCGCTTAGCCTTCAACCGTCTCGTTGAGCCATTCGACGATCTTTGATTTCGGAATCGCGCCGACGCGTGTCGCGGCGACCTTGCCGCCCTTGAACAGCATCAGCGTCGGGATGCCGCGTACGCCGTAGCGGCTCGGCACCATCGGGTTTTCGTCGATGTTGATCTTCACGACCTCGACCTTGGCGCCAAATTCGTTGGAGATTTCCTCGAGCGCCGGCCCGATCTGCTTGCAGGGACCGCACCACTCCGCCCAGAAATCGACGAGCACAGGCTTTTGCGCCTGCAGAACGTCGGCGTCGAAACTGTCGTCGGTGACTTTGGCGCTTGCCATGGATGTCTCCTGGAGGGTCGGCCGGACGCACGGGCGTCCGCTGCGGTTCGCAAGATGTATGGATGGAATCGCCCCGCTTCAACAACGGGCGTCGGCCGGGCGAGCAGCATCCAGCAGTGTGTCCGGCAATACGGCGAGCCTGGGCTCCTCGGTCCACAGGAGCGCTGAGCGGATCGTGCGACCCGGGAAGATCAGCCGCAGCGCCGCCCGGTAGGCCGCCATCTGGGCGAGAATGCGCGGGGGGGTCTCCTCGACCCGCGCCGGCGGCGGCCGATCGGTCTTGAAATCGAGCAGCAGCACGGTCTCCGGCGTCACGACCATCCGGTCGATCACCCCCCGGACCACGGTACCGTCCTCCAGCGTCGCCACCAGCGGCGCCTCGGCGCGACTGCCGGGTCCGAACACCTCGGCGAAGGACGGGTCGTCCAGCACACGCAACGCTTCCCTTGCGTAGGCCTCCGCTTCGTCGGGCGGCGCGCCCTGCGCGGCCAGCCATCCTGCGGCTGCGGCGGCGCGCCGTTCAGGCGCCACGTCCGGAAGGCGCTGGAGGAGACCATGGATCAGCGTGCCGCGACGGAAGCGCGCGCGACCGTCGGCGCGCGGAGAAAATATCCGGTCGTGCGGCGCCGCGAGCTTCGACGGCGACCGCCGTGCGGGCGCTGGTCCTTCTTCCGGCGCATTGCAACGCGCCCAATCTGGCAGTGGCGCGGATTCACCGGCGCCCTGCGCGTCGCCCTTTGCCAGGAACGTCTGCCCGATGGCGAGGCCGCCGCCGAACGGCGTTTCGCAGGCTGATGCTTCCGCGCGCTTCAGGCCCGCGTCCACCGCGCACCACCATGAGTCCGGCGCGGCCCCCGACGCGAAGTTCCCGCGCGCATGGCCGCACACGATCAGCCGGTCCTTCGCCCGGGTCATCGCGACATAGAGAAGGCGGTTGTGTTCCAGTTTCGCCGCTTCCTCCGCGGCGATACGCGCGGCGGCGACGACATTGTCGTCGGTCGCCTTGGCGCCGCGCATCACCGGGCCATTGCCGGCGAAGTAGATATTTCCCGGCGGATCCGATTTCACAGCGCCGCTCGTGTCGGCAAGCAGAACCACCGGCGCTTCGAGCCCCTTGGCGCCGTGCACGGTCATCACCCGCACGGCGTTGTCGCCATGTTCCGTCTCGCGCTTGACCTCGGCCGCATCGCGCTCGATGGCGTGCACGAAATGCTGGAGCGTGGCCGGTCCCTGCCGCCCGCACGCGAGCGCGCGCGCCAGCATTTCCTCGGCCGGGTCACGGGCCTCGTGACCGAGACGCGCGATCATCTGTTCCCATCCCGAATGACCTTCCGCATCCGTGCGTTCGAGAATGCGGGAAAGGAACACATGCGGATTGACGTGCGCGTGCGCGATCAGGTCTTCGACGAAATCCCGCGCCAGCGCATACCGATCGGGCGCCGTGCGCAGGCGATCAACGAGGCGTTCGTCATCCGCGCGACCGTGCGCGAGGGGAAAGATATCCGCATCATCGTCGACCAGGGCGATCCACGGCGATTTCAGCAGCGTCGCGAGCGACAGGTCATCCGTGGGATCGAGCGCGACGCGCGCCGCCGCCAGCAGATCCTGCGCGGCGATTTCCGCGCTCAGCGTCATGCGGTCGGCGCCCGCCACCGGCAGGCCCGCACGCTTGAACGCGCGCAGTAGCTGGCTGAACAACGGTCCGCGCGAACGCACCAGCGCCAGCACGTCGCCGGGCCGCATGGGTCGCAGCGCGCTCTTCTCCCAGACCGCCTCGCCGCCGTCGATCCAGGCCTTCACCTGCGCCGCAAGGCCCGCGCACAGCACCGACACCGAAGTAGAGCCCGTCTCGATATCCTTCGGCGCATCCCATGGACGCGATTCCGCCACGGCGGGCGGCTGCGCGAGAGGCCACAACTCGACGCGCCCCGCTTCGCCATCGCGAAACGCACTGTGGGTGATGACTTCGCCCGCGCCCGCATCGGCCGCCACATGAAGGCCGTCGAACGTCGCGTCCACCGCGCGCAACACGTCCGGCGTCGAACGGAAGGACATCGACAGGGTCGGCGCGGCGTATCCCTTGCCGCTCGCGGCTGCGCGTGACGCGAGCGCCTGTGACTCCCTGAGAAAGTGCGCGGGATCGGCGCCCTGGAAAGAATAGATCGACTGCTTGAAATCGCCGACGGCGAAGACCGTGCGTTCCTTCTCCGCTGCGCCTGCGCCGGAGAAGAACTCGGACTGCAACGGTTCGACGAGTTTCCACTGCGCGGGGCTGGTGTCCTGGCCCTCGTCGATGAGGATGTGGTCGAACCCGCCGTCGAGCTTGAACAGCACCCAAGGCGCCGCATCGGACAGTGTCAGCAGATCATTGGCGCGTTCGATGAGATCCTCGAAATCAAGCACGCCCGCGGAGGCCTTCGCCTTCTCGTACGCGCCGCCGAGCGCCGCGCCGATCACGAGCGCAGCGCGGGCGTCATCGGCGCGTTCGATCGCGCGCAGTTCGAGGTCAACCCCCTGCAGGCGTTCGCACTCTTCAGCAAAGAGCCTGCCGATGAAGGCGTCCGTCTCGCGCGTCTTTTTCGTCGGCGATGCGGCGTGCGGCTCTCCGTTGGCTTTCAGGAAAACCGCGCGGTAACTCTCGTACGCGCCGTCTGCGCGCGCGATCCCGATACGATCGGCCGCCTTGACGTCATTGGCTCCGCCGCCGCCGAGCCGTTCGGCCGCCGATGCGATGTCGTCCCAGCGACAGTGCGCCAGCGCCTCCCCGAGCGCTTCGTCGGCGGTTCGGGCTACGCCGTGGCGCGTGGAAATAGCCGCGGCAGCCGACGCCAATCCCCGGCTTTCCTCCACGAACGCCCCGATCGCGCCGCGACGACCTGCGAGCGTGGCGAGGACACCCTCGAATGTTTGCGAATCCAGCTTCACGCCGAAGCGATCGAGCGCGGCGTTGAAGTCCGCATCGCCGTCGGCGACGGCGCGCGACCACGCCAGCGCGATGAGCGCGCCGCCCCGCGCATCGTCGGCAATCTCGAATCCCGGCGCGACGCCCGCCTCCAGCGGAAAGCGCCCGACAAGCCGTTCGCAGAAGCCGTGAATCGTCTGGATGCGCAGACCGCCCGGCGTTTCAAGCGCTTGCGCGAATAGCGCGCGCGCCCGCACCAGTCGCGCCGCATCAGGCGCCGGTTCGCCGAGTTCGACGAGTTCGCGCGTCAACCTTTCATCGTCGGTGACGCACCACGCGCCGAGCCGTTCAAACAGGCGCCGCTGCATTTCCGCGGCCGCAGCCTTTGTAAAGGTGATGCAGAGAAACGCCGACGGCTTTGCACCGCCCAGCAGCAGGCGCGCAATCCGGTCCACGAGGACTTTCGTCTTGCCCGACCCGGCGTTCGCGGTGACGAACACCGACTGCGCGGGGTCGGCCGCCTCGCGTTGGGCGGTCTGAGCAGCGACATACTCGGGCCGGCTCATTCGCCTTCTCCCGCAGCGTCCGCCCACTCCACGCGGCGGGCGAAGTGATCGTAGTCGTCCCACGTGTTGGCGAACTGCACGCGCGGCTTGGAATAGAACGGCTGCGCCGGATCCGCGTAGCGCGCGAAGAGGTTTTTCAGGTCAGCTAGCGCGCCCTTCGCGACCTCGTTGACGTCGCCGTCGATCTTCACGGGCGCGGGTCCCGGATCACGTCCGCCGAAACGCCAGTAGACCAGCGCGTGCGTCAGCGCATCCGCAACGCCCGCCTTCGCGAACCCGCCCGCCGCGAGCAATGCGGCTTCGAGGGTGAGCTGCGGCGCAAGCCCTGAATTTACCTGCGGATTGCTCGGCGGCGCGCCGGTCTTGAAGTCGATGACTTCGGCCAGCCTGTCGGGCCGGATGTCGATGCGGTCGGCGCGGCCCGACAAGGTGCGGCCGCCGCCCAGGTCGAGCACGCCACGCACTTCGCGATGCACGACATATCCGCCCGCCAGACGCGCCGCGTTCCAGGCGACGAACGTCTGCGCCGACTCGATCAGGCGCATGCGCTCCGTGCGCCGTCGTTCCGGTGAAAATCCCGCCAGCGCCAGCGCGTGGTCGAGCCGCGCGATCAGGTCCGCCACGGTCTCTCCCGGCGCGAAATGCTCCAGCGCGGCGTGCACCGCGGTGCCGCGCTCGGCGGGGCCCGCCTCGCCGCCAGGCGGATCGAGCGCTTCAAGACCGAGAATGCGACGCGCATAGAGCGCATAGGGATCGCGGATAAGCCGCTCCACTTCGGTAAAGCTCAGGCGCGGCAGGCGCGCCTCCGCCGGCGGCCGCGGCTTCGGCGGCGCAATTCGCACGGGTGCGACGGGCCTGTCGATCGCGCGCGCCCACAGGCGCGGGTCGATACCGGGCCGCAGCGCGCCCTCGCCGCCGCCGGCGCGCGCCAGCGTCTCCAGCCGCCACAACCAGCGCGACGCCACCGCCGGTGCGCCGTCGCGCTGCGCGGAGCGCGTCATCACAACCTCTGGCGCATTGGCGAGCTGGGCGAAATCGTGCGCCGCGAGTCCGATGCGCGCTTCCGGTTCCGGCAGGCCGAGATCGCGACGCATGCCGCGCGAGAGAAACGCATCCTCCGGCGGCGGCGCGGGCCAGCCGCCTTCCACGAGGCCGCCGAGGATCATCAGGTCGCGCCGTTGCAGGCGCGCCTCCAGCGGGCCGAGGATCGCGAGACGCGGATGCCCCCCGGTTGGCGGCGGCGCCTCGCGCGTGGACATCAGCAGGTGCAGCGCGCGCGGCGCATCGCGCGGTGCAATCGCGCCGAGGCTGGCGCCGAAGGACGTCATGTCGCCCAGCATCTCCACGACCGATTCACCGGCCGCGCCCGCGCCGAGCGACGTCGCCGCGCCCGGCGCCTCGTCGCGCGCGACATGGCGCGCGGCTGTCGCCAGCGCGTCGGCCAGAACCGCAAGATCGAGCGCATCCTCGCGACGGGCTTCCCGCAAAGGCGCGAGCGCATCCGACAGCGCACGCACGATCCGCAGGGCTGCATCGTGCGGCGCGCGGTTCTTCGCCTGTTTTGCGTCCGCTTCGATCCGCAACATCAGATCATCAAGGTCGCTCCAGCGCCGCGCGCCGCGCACGATCACCCGTTCGAGCGCGGTGATCGCGTGCGCGCGTTCAAGCGCATCCATGCCCAGCGCCGTCAACGGGTGACGCAACAGCGCCAGCAACGCGATCGGGTCCCCATCATCGACCAGCAGGTCCGCCAGCAACAGCATGAACACGCCGTGTTCGGTCTCCGCCAGCGGTTCGCCGATCGACATCTGCGGCGTGATCGACCAGCGGCGAAGTTTCGTCTCGACGCGCCGTGCCAGCGTGGCGTCCGGCGTCACGAACGCCGCGGTCCGGCCCGGCGTCTCGAGCGCCTCGCGCAGCAGCAGCGCCACCGTCAGCGCCTCTTCTTCCTCATTGCGCGCCTCGATGAGCGAGAGACCCTTGGCGCCGTCAGTGATGAGTGCAGGTCCGCCATTGTCGGCGACACGCTTGCGCCAGTCCGCCGTCGCGTCCGCGGGCACCAGCGCTTCACGCATGAGCTGGCGACGCGCGCGCGCCTGCGGCGTCTCGGTTTCAATCAGCGGAGCGACATTGCCGCGGTCCACGCCGAGCGCCTCCAGCGTAACCTTCAACGCGTACTGGGGATGCTGGGCGTCGATGCGCGACCACGCGGCCTCATCGAGATCGGCGTCGAGGCCCGGCAGCACGACGACGCCTTTCGGCAACGCGGCGGCGACCTTCATCAACACGCGGGTCGCTGCAACCGAGCCGGTGGAGCCGGCGATGATGACGGGCGTCTGCGGCGGCGCGGCGGCCCAGGTTTCGGCGAGACGCTCAAGCAGCACGGCGCGGCGCGCGGCGGGATCGGCGAGGCCATCGAGTTCGAGGCGTTTCGGCCAGTAGTCCGAGATGATCTTGAGAAATTCAGCGGAGCGGCGCCAGTGCGCGGCGAGATCGCGTTCGCCGACGAGCGTGGGCAACGCAGACCAGTCGACAGCGCCGACGGTCGCCGCAGCGTCGAGCAGCCGGCACAATTCATCGGCCCACGCCAGCGCGCGCACGGGATCGGACACGCCGCCATCGGCCACATCGCGCGCGCGTACGAGCTGCGCAAGTTCGAAGCGGCGGCGCAACGGTTCGATGGCCGGCGGCACGGCGAGTGCAAGCGGTTCGGGGCCCCACACGTCGGGATCATCCTCAAGATCGCCGAGCGGCCGGATCGCCGGCAGCAACGCGGCGCCGCCAAGGCGTTTTGCGAACGCATCCACAAGCCCGCGCGAGGCGCGCCGGTTCGGCAGGAAGATGACGCTGTCGGCGAGCGCGAACGGATCGTCCGTCGGCAATGCGCTGACAATTGCGTCGACCAATGTGTCGAGAAACGGCGCCGACGCGGGAATGTTGCGGACGCGGGGGCCTGGGCCTTCGAATAGTCCGGCGATGCTCATGCCATGCGCCCTACGGCGCGCGCGCCTGAAGCAGGCGCGCTTCCGCCGCATCGCGCGCGGCCGGATCGCCGACGTGCATCCAGAAGCCGTCGAGCGTCCCTCCGAACAGGCGGCCCGCCGCGATGGAGCGCTCCCAGATGCGCTTGAACGAGAACGGCTCGACAGGCTCGGCCGCGACGATGTCGGGACGCACGATCTGCACGCCCGTATAGGCCCACGGCGCGCTTGGCGCCGGACCGCGCAGCGCGATTGTTCCGGCAGGCGCCATCGAGAAATCGCCGGGCGTATCGAAACCGAGGCATTCACCCATGTCCGCGAGCATCAGGCGCGCGTCCATCGTCGCGGGATCGAACCCGTCGGCGAGGCGACGGATCGCCGATCCGTCCGGTTCGTCCCAGATCGAATCCGTGTTGCAGACGATGAACGGCGCATCGCCAAGCAGGTGCAGGGCCTGGCGGACGCCGCCGCCGGTTTCCATGAGCTGCGCGCGCTCGTCCGAAATCAGGATTTCCAGATCGCGGCGCGTGCGCAGGTGCGCTTCGAGCAGATCGGCGAATGCGTGCACGTTGACGATCACGCGCGAGACGCCGGCGCCGGCGAGCCGGTCGAGCATGTGGTCCATCAGCGTCTTGCCATTGACGGTCACGAGGCACTTCGGTCGCGTGTTCGTGAGGGGCCGCATGCGCGTGCCGAGGCCCGCCGCGAGCACCATGGCCGTCGTCACGTTGCTCATGCGGCGAGCTCCAGGTAGGGCGCGGCGATGCCGGAGACGAACGCGCGCATTTCCGCGAGTTCGGGATGACGCAGGTTGGCGGCGAGATGTCCCCACTCGCGCGGCATGAACTGCTTGTAGCGCGCTTTGCCGTCGCGTTCGACGAGACGGCAGAAAATCCCGATGATCCGCAACGCATTGAGCGCGCCGAGAATGGCGAGCTGATGCCGGAACGCCGCTTCGTTCATGCCCGAACGCCGCAGATAGCGCGCCACCGCGGCCTCCGCCGCCAGCGCGCTGACGTCACGGCGCGCATCCTGCAGAAGCATCGCGAAATCCCATGCCGGCCAGCCGCGCACGGCGTCCTGGAAGTCGAGAAGGCCGACCCGCGCAATGCCTTCGCGATCCGGCAGCCAGAGCAGATTTTCCGCGTGATAGTCGCGGATCGTGAAGGCGCGCTCCATGCCCATGGCCTGTTCGATGAGGCCATCGCGAATGCGTTCCCACCGCGCGCGCGCGGCATCGTCGACGTGAATGCCTTCCGCGTGCTGCGGCGCCCAGTCGACAAAGAGATCGGCGTTGGCTGAGAGCGCCAGCGCATCATAGTCAAGCAGCGGCCAGTCTCCGTCCGGTCCCGGCATGACCTCGGGCACGGGCGCCGCGTGTACGTGCGCCAACACATCGGCGGCGGCGCAGTAGAGCTGGATCTCGTCCTCGCCCGACGCGATGGCGTGGGTGAAGAGATTGTCGCCGAGATCTTCGAGCACCGCATAGCCGGCCGGCGCGTCGACGCCGTGGACGAAGGGCGTGGAAAGGCCCTGATTGCTGAGATGATCGGCCACCGCCACGAACGCCTCGACGCGGGACGCGGCGAGACGCGAAACCGCGTTCCAGCCCGATTGCAGCCGCTCTCCGGGGCTCGCGGCGGGATCGCACGGCGGGCTCTCGTTGCTGCGCGGGGCGTCCATGAGAATGGCGGTGCGATCGGGCAGGAACAGGCGCTCATACCGGCGCGTCGAGGCATCGCCCGGAAAGGGTTCGCGCCGCGCGTCGCCGAAGCCTGTGGCCGTCAGGATGCGCTCGAGGGCGGCGGTGCGGTTCATGCTTGCTCGTCCCAGTCGGTCAGGCGTCCAAAGCCTGTGATTTCAACGCGTCGGCCTTCGCCGTCCATGGCGAGGCGCAGTTCCAGCCGGTCCGGCGGCGCCCAGCCGCCGAGACGTTCCGGCCACTCGATGACCGCGACGCCCGTCTCCAGCGCCTCGTCCAGACCGAGTTCGGCGACATCATCGGGCGATTCGAGGCGATAGAGGTCGAAATGCCAGATCTCGCCCCTCCCGCCTTCATAGGTCTGGACCAGCGTGTAGGTCGGGCTCGGCGTTTCGCCCCCCTCGCCGGTCCACGCGCCGACCAGGCCCCGGGCCAGCGTCGTCTTGCCCGCGCCGAGTTCGCCGAAGAGCAGCAGCGCATCCCCCGGCCGCAGAACCTTGGCCAACCGGGCGCCGAGGGCTTCGGTCTCTGAGGGCGCGGCGAGGCGGATGATCCGGGGCGAAGCAGGCACGGCGGGAAGCTGCAGGTCTCCGGGCCGGCAAACAAGAGCGTTGTTTCCGGGGGGGCGATATCTGGTCGCGCCCACGGGGCCGCAGCTTGCACGCGGGGCTGATGCGCCGCACACACAATGGAACGAAGCGGAGGCGAGCTTGAGCGAGATCGGCCGGGTGATCATCGTCGGCGCCGGACAGGCGGGCGGCGAGGCGGCGTTTCGCCTGCGCCAGCTCGGCTTCAAGGGCGAGATCACGCTGATCGGCGACGAGCCCCTGCCGCCCTACCAGCGTCCCCCGCTTTCCAAGAAATTCCTATCCGGAGAGATGCCGGAAGAGCGCCTCCTCCTCAAACCCGCCGAAGCCTACGCCGAAGAGAGCATCACCCTTCTCACCGGCAAGAAGGTCGTGTGGATCGACCGCTCCCAGAAGAAGGCCCGCCTCGAGGGCGGCCGGGAGCTGGGCTATGACGCGCTCATCCTGGCGACCGGCTCGCGCGTGCGCGAACTGCCCGTGGCTGGCGCGGACCTGCCGGGCGTTTTCGTGCTCCGCACCGCCGCCGATGTGGATGCGCTCCGGCCCGAGTTCAAGGCTGGCAAACGTATCGTCGTCGTGGGCGCGGGCTATATCGGGCTCGAGGTGGCCGCCGTCGCGCGGACGCTGGGGCTCGACGTCACCGTCCTTGAAGCCGCCGAACGCCCCCTTGCGCGGGTGACCAGCCCCGAAGTCTCCGGCTTCTTCCTCGACTTCCACACATCCAAGGGCGTCCGCTTCGCGCTGTCCGCCCAGGCCGCAGTGATCAAGGGCGACGCCCGGGTCCGGGCCGTGGGCCTCAAGGACGGTTCGGAGGTCCCCTGCGACCTCGTCCTCGCCGGCATCGGCATCCTGCCCGAGACAGCCCTCGCCGAGACCTCCGGCCTCACGGTCGAGAACGGCATTGTCGTCGACCGCCAGGCACGCACCTCCGATCCCGCCATCTACGCCATCGGCGACTGCGTTCGCCGCCCCCTCGTCCACTACGACCGCGCAGGGCGGCTTGAGTCTGTCCACAACGCCATCGAGGGCGCCAAGATCGCCGCCGCGATGATCGCCGGGACCGCCCCGCCCGCCGAGGAGGCCCCCTGGTTCTGGTCCGACCAGTACGACCTCAAGCTCCAGATCGCCGGCCTCTCGACGGGCTATGACCAGCTCGTCATCCGCGGCTCGATGGAAAAACGCGCGTTCGCCGTGTTCTATCTCAAGGCGGGCAAGCTCCTGGCGGTGGATGCTGTCAACAGCCCGGCGGAGTTCCTCGGCGGCAAGCGGCTCATCGAGCGCGGCGCCTCTGTTGCACCTGCCGCGCTATCGGATATGTCGAAGCCGTTCAAAGAGATCATGACCGCAGCACTGGCGTGACGCGGACCTGACAGAAGCAAACTGCGCCCCGGAAGGAAACGATGCCGAAGATCACCTACATCGAACACAACGGCAAGGAACACGTCATCGACGTGGCCGCGGGCATGACTGTCATGGAAGGCGCCGTGAAGCACAACGTGCCGGGCATCGACGCCGACTGCGGCGGCGCGTGCGCCTGCGCGACCTGCCATGTCTATGTGGACGAAACCTGGGCCGCAAAGACCGGCGAGAGCTCCGGCATGGAGCTGTCCATGCTCGACTTCGCCAACGACGTGCAGCCGACCTCGCGCCTCTCCTGCCAGATCAAGGTGACCGCGGAACTCGATGGCCTCGTGGTGCGCCTGCCGCAAAGCCAGCACTAGAGTATCCGACGAAGTGGTTCCCGGTTCGTCGGAAGAAAATGCGACCAATCGACAACCTGGAGCCCCGATCCGATTCCATCGGATCGGAAACGGCTCTAACACCGCGCGTCTTCAGACACCCATGGGACGGCGGCTCAGCCAGAGCAGCGCCCCGATCCCGGATAGGCGCGCGCCACGGTGACGGCTTTCTGCGAAATGCCCGTGGAGGCCTCGAGGCTGATGCGCAGCCATGCGCTGTCCGCCGCCGCGCGCTCAACGAAGCGGACAAGCTCAGGTTCTGCGCCCGCGACATAGCCCGTGCCGGCGCCGGCGACGATCGGCGTGATGCTGGAGGCCGTGCCGACGATGCCGCTCATGCCGACATTGTTGATCGACCACGCGAAGAGGCGCCCGTCGCGGATCTTGCCGAAGCCCGACAGGCTGTGGCGCGCATCGCCCGTCTGCACGCGCACATCGGTGATGCACGCCTCGACGGTCGCGGCGGGCGCCGCGTGCGCGGGGGCGGGGACGATGGCGGCCGCGCAGGACATGACGGCGGCGACGGCGAGCGATCGGAGTTTCATGGCGTGGGCTCCCTTGTGGTGCGGGGAGGCTAGGCTGGCGGATGGTGGCAGGGCAAGCCTGGTTCGGTGGGGTCGCTATTCGCCGACAGCGGAAATCACCGACGTCTCCAACAACACTCAGTCTTTCCGGGACGCGCGAAGCGCGTACCCGGAACCCAGGGGACTGGGCTTGAGTGGTTCGACTCGCACGTTCCTCCGCACTTGAACCCCTGGGTTCCGGGTTCGGCCTCCGGCCGCCCCGGAATGACAGAGTCCAGAGAATGAGCGTATCAATTGTTCGCCGATAGCCGTCATTCAGCGTAGCGCACAAATTTATACGTAACGGCACGCGGCCACCAATCTCGTCGGATCACTTCAATCTCGACTTGTGACCTCGCCATGTACGGAGTGCCGCGAGGAACAGGCAGATTCACTGTGCGATTTGCGTCTAGGCGAACGGCGATTCTCATGCGAGCGCTGTCGTCTTCAGAAGCCGGTTGATGCGCTCCAATCGCTGTCCCTTGAATGGTCGCGACTAAGGTTTGTGGAGTGGCGTTGTAGTAGCCAAGTCCGCCGAGCGTCGTGATGAGCAACGCCCACACCGCCCACGAGCGTCTGAGTTCGAGCGCGAAGTCCCGCCATCGCGCCCTCCTGAAGGCCTGTTCTATGTCGCGAGGGCTGCTGCTCATGCTGACACTTTAGCACCGATCCCCAACGTCCGCTCCGGACCACAAACTCAGCCTCAAGCCGCCTTCACAAAACTGTCGATCACCTTCTTCTCGCCGGCCTTCTCGAACGCGACGGTGAGCTTGTTGCCTTCCACGGCGCGGATGCGGCCGTAGCCGAACTTGTCGTGGAAGATGCGCGCGCCAACGGCGAACTTTGCGTCGCTGTCGGCGGATTTGGCGACGAGGCGCGCTTCGCCTTCGATGGCCGGCGCGCGGCCGAAGCTCTTGCCTTCGCCCCCCATGGCGCCCATCCGGTCCTGCGCGCGTTTCCAGCCGGGGCTTTCGTAGCCGGAGTTGAATCCCGCGCCCGGCGCGTAGGCTTCAAAGCGCGCGCCGCTCTCGCCGACTCCGCCGCGGCCATAGCCCGTTTCGGAAATCGCATCGACGTTGGCTTCCGGCAACTCGTCGACGAAGCGTGACGGCAGCACGTTCTGCCAGCGGCCGTAGATTTGGCGGTTGGCGGCAAACGAGATGCGCGCGCTTTCGCGCGCCCGCGTGATGCCGACATAGGCGAGGCGACGCTCTTCCTCGAGGCCCTTCACGCCGTTTTCGTCGATGGAGCGCTGCGAGGGGAATACCGTTTCCTCCCAGCCGGGCAAAAATACGAGCGGCCATTCAAGTCCCTTCGCGGCGTGCAGCGTGGAGAGATGCACCTCGTCGCCGTCGCCGCCCGTGTCGATGTCGAGCACGAGTTCCACGTGTTCGAGATAGGCTTCGAGCGTGTCGAAATGACCCATCGCCTGCACGAGTTCCTTCAGGTTTTCGAGCCGCGTCTGCGCGGTGGGCGACTTGTCGTTCTTCAGCATCTCCGTGTAGCCGCTCTCGTCGAGGACGATTTCGGCGAGCTCCACATGATTCACCTGCTTGCGCTTCTCGCGCCAGCGGTCGAAGTCGGCGAGGAACGTCTTCAGCGCCGTGCGCGCCTTCAGCGGCAGCGCGTCGCCTTTCACGATCTCGCGCGCGGCCTCGGTGAGCGAACGGAAGCGCGTCGATGCCGTGATGTTTTCCGGGACGGGATATTCGGTGACTTCGCCCGTGAGCATGTCGAACAGCGGTTCGTCGGGTTTGAAGGTCGGCGTGCGCTGACTGGCCTCCGCGTGCAGTTTCTTCAGCGTGGCGTCCGCGAGGCCGCGCTTGGGCTGGTTGATGATGCGCTCGAAGGCGAGATCGTCGTCGGGGCTGCGGATGAGGCGCAGATAGGCGTGCGCGTCGCGGACTTCCGCGCGCTCGAAGAAGCGCGGGCCGCCGATGACCTTGTACGGGATGCGCAGCATGAGGAAGCGTTCCTCGAACGCCCGCATCTGCCAGGCCGCGCGCACGAGCACGGCGCAGTCGGCATAGTGACGCCTTCCATTTCTTCCCCCGCTCGCGGGGGAAGTACCCGGCGAAGCCGGGGGATGTGGGCGGGCGCCGTCGCCCCCTC
>CAZGYQ010000042.1:23964-26302 GCA_964530695.1 uncultured Caulobacteraceae bacterium | reverse complement strand
CTTCCTGCGCGGCAGCCGCACCGTTCGCGTAACCGCTCTGGTCCACCCGTGCGCTTTTGCGCGCTTCGGCGGATCCTACGCCGGCGCCGGCGTTGAGGACGACGGCGAGCGCCGCGTGGAGGATGCGTTTCATGTTTTGGTCTCCGTGCTTCTGCCTCGCTGGGCTGCATCGCCAGCGCAGTCACACGTTCGCCCACCCGACATGACCGACCGTTGAACGATGCGTTCAGACCCGGGTCATCGCTCCGAAGGACTACGGCGCGGCATTGCCCTCACGGCGCCTTGGCCGTCGCGGCCCCGCAGGTTAGGGGTAAGACCACGCGAGCGGAAAACGAGGGAGCGCATCCATGCCGCAGGTCCGGGCGAATGGCATCGAGATTGAATTCGAGAGTTTCGGGCGCGAGAGCGATCCGACGATCCTGCTCGTCATGGGCTTTTCCGCGCAGCTCACCATGTGGCCGGTGGCGCTGTGCGACGGGCTCGCTGCGAAGGGCTTCCGCGTCATCCGCTATGACAACCGCGACGTCGGCAAGTCCACGCATCTGATGGATGCAGGCGTGCCGGACATCGCCGCGCTCATGGGCGCGCTGGCCACAGGCGCGCCGACAAACGCGCCCTACCTGCTCGACGACATGGCGGCGGACGCAGCGGGCCTGCTCGATGCTGTCGGCGTGGAGCGCGCGCACATCGTCGGCGCCTCGATGGGCGGGATGATCGCGCAGCTCGTCGCCGCGAACCACGCGGACAAGACCCGGAGCCTCACCTCGATCATGTCGACTACCGGCAGGCGCGACCTGCCGCCCGCGAAACCCGAAGCAATGGCCGCGCTCATGACGCCGCCCGCGAGCACGGGCCGCGAGGACCGCATCAAGGCCGCGCTCAACACCTGGCGCACCATCGGCAGTCCCGGCTATCCCGCCACCGAGGACGAACTCCTCGCGAGCGCCGCGCGCGACATCGACCGCGTGCCCTATGAACCGACCGGCATCGCGCGCCAGATGGCCGCCATCATCGCCTCGCCGCCGCGCAACGAGAAACTTGCGGGCGTGCGGGTTCCCTCGCTCGTGATCCACGGCGCCGACGATCCGCTCGTACCCGTCGAGGGCGGCAGGGACACGGCCGCGAGCATTCCCGGCGCCGAACTCATCATCGTGCCCGGCATGGCGCACGATTTCACGGCGGCGCTCGCGCCGGTGTATCTGAAGCACATCGGCGACTTCGTGACGAAGGTCGAGGGACGTTGATTTCTGGCTTGCGTCTTTCCCCGCGAGGGGAAGGTGGCGTTCGCGAAGCGAATGACGGATGGGGCGGCGGCTCCGTACTGCAAGATCGAGCTTACCGCCCCATCAGTCAGCACATGCGTGCTGACAGCTTCCCCTCACGGGGAAGCACGCTGATCTGCATCAACCCGCCAGTTTTCCTTCCAGCGTGTGCCCTTCCGCGCCCTTGATCTCGACGCGGGCGAAATCGCCTTCGTTCAGGGCTTTCTTCGCCGCCTTGATCAGCACGACGCCGTCGATCTCCGGCGCATCGGCTTTCGTCCGGCCCCTCCAGACGCGGTCCTCGGCGTCCCATTCATCGACGAGGACATCGACGGTCTTGCCGATCATCGCCTGACCGCGCGCATCGGCGAGATCCTGCTGGACTTCCATGAAGCGCTCCCAGCGCTCCTGCTTGACCTCTTCGTCGACGTGTTCGCCGAGCTCACGCGACGGTGCGCCTTCGACGTTCTCGTATTTGAACACGCCGGCGCGATCGATTTCCGCTTCCTCGATGAAATCGAGCAGCGTCTCGAAATCCTCTTCCGTCTCGCCGGGAAAGCCGACGATGAAGGACGAACGGATCGTGATGTCCGGGCAGATCGCGCGCCACTTCTTGATGCGCTCCAGCGTTTTCTCCTGGCTCGCGGGGCGCTTCATCGCCTTCAGGAGCCGCGGGCTCGCGTGCTGCAGCGGGATGTCGAGATACGGAAGAATTTTGCCGTCCGCCATCAGCGGAATGACGTCGTCCACGTGCGGATACGGATAGACGTAGTGCATCCGCACCCACACACCCAAATCACCGAGTTCCTTCGCGAGATCGTAGAACTTGGCGCGGACGGTGCGGTCCTTCCACTTCGATTCCGCATACTTCACATCGACGCCATAGGCCGACGTGTCCTGGCTGATGACGAGGATTTCCTTCACGCCGGCTTTCACCAGCCCTTCGGCTTCCTTCAGCACCGCGTTCGCGGGACGTGAGACGAGGTCGCCGCGGATGCTCGGGATGATGCAGAACGAGCAGCGGTTGTTGCAGCCCTCGGAAATTTTCAGATAGGCGTAGTGGCGCGGCGTGAAGC
>CAZGYQ010000042.1:0-23954 GCA_964530695.1 uncultured Caulobacteraceae bacterium | reverse complement strand
CGAGATCGATCTTCGGATCGTGCGTGTGCGGCAGATGTTCCTGCACGGCGGCGATGACACTCTCGTATTGGTGCGGGCCGGTAATCGCGAGGACGTCCGGGTGCGTCGTCTTGATGAGCTCCGCTTCCTTGCCGAGGCAGCCCGTGACCACGACCTTGCCGTTCTCCGCGATCGCCTCGCCGATGGCGTCGAGGCTCTCGGCCTTCGCCGTATCGAGGAAGCCGCAGGTGTTCACGATGACGAGGTCGGCCCCCGCATAGTCGCCCGACAGCGCATAGCCCTGCGACCGCAGCTTCGTGACGATGCGCTCGCTGTCCACGAGCGCCTTGGGGCAGCCGAGGCTGACGATGCCGATGGTCGGCGACTTGGGTGGGGCTTGCGCCGCCATGCGATCAGATCCTGAAGGTGAAGGCGCGGCCTATAGCGCACACGGGGCCCGCCCCAAAGCGCGGGGCGCCTGCTCGGGACGCCGGACGGTCAGGACGGCGTCGGGCACATCTGTCGCACTTGCGAGGCACTTGCAAGTGTCGCCGGGATCCGCTAACTGAAGCCCATGTTCGTGTGCAACTGCAATGGCATCCGGTGCGCCCAGGTCGACGAGGCGATCCGCGCCGGCGCGCGCACCCCGCAAGGGGTGCACAGGCGCCATGGCTGCAAGGCCCAGTGCGGCCGCTGCCTCCCCGAAATCGCCGACCGCATCCGCACCGCCGCCGCCGAGCCGGCCGCCCACGCGCCCGCGCTCAAGACCGCCTGACCGCCCTTCCGGGTTGAACTTGAATCGTTGCGGATTTGCGCGAATGCTCACCGCACTCCGGAGACCGATCCCATGAAGGGCGACCCCGACATCATCAAGAAGCTGAACGCCGTGCTCACCAACGAGCTGACGAGCGTGAACCAGTATTTCCTGCACGCCCGCATCTACCAGAACATGGGCTACGGAAAACTCGGCAAGAAGACGTACGAGGAATCCATCGGCGAGATGAAGCACGCCGACGCGATCATCAAGCGCGTGCTCCTGCTCGCAGGCCTGCCGAACCTGCAGGACCTGCACAAGCTCGCCATCGGCGAGAACGTGCCTGAAATGCTCGCCGCCGATCTCGCTGCCGAAGTGCGCGGCCGCGTGACGATGCTGGAAACCATCGCGCTGGCGGAGAAGAAACAGGATTACGTCACCCGCGACCTGATCACCGGCATCCTCGACGACACCGAGGAGCACATCGATTTCCTCGAGACGCAGCTTGCGGTGCTCGACCAGGTCGGCGTTCAGAACTACCTGCAGAGCCAGTACACGCTCGAAGCGTCGTAGTTTGACGAACGCGCGCCGCCTTACCGTCCTTCCCCGCCCGGCCGCTTCGCAGCCGGCAACCATGTCTGTCGGGATCGCGTTGCGATCCCAACGGGGGATGGTGGCTGTCGCGGAGCGGCCGACGGATGGGGCGGCGGCTCCGTGTCGGATAACAAGCTTGCCGCCCCATCAGTCACGTGCTGCGCACGCGACAGCTTTCCCTCGCGGGGAAGCACGGCCGTTCGCCTGGCCCTGAAGAGACTGCGAAGAGGCTGCGGCCCCGGCTTTCACCGGGGCCGCGCGTCTGGAGTGCTCAGTAGCGACGCGGGGCGCCGCGGTAGCCGTCGTCGGAGCGATGATCGCCGTAGCTACGGTCATCGAAGCGCCGGTCGTCGTCGTGCATCTGGTAGCGGATCGCCTGGCGCAGATCGGCGTAGCGCATGTCCAGATCACGACGTTCGCGCCACGACACGCCTTCCGTGCGCCAGTAGTAGCGGGCGCGCTGGCGCAGATCGCTCAACTGCCATGAGAGGCGCCGCGCTTCGCGCTCCGTGAGCCGGCCGCTCCGGAAGCCCCAGTCGATCCGGTCGCTCAGGCGAGCGAGATCGTCGCGGGAGAAACTGCGCGTCGCGTTGGCGCGATAGTCGCCGGGCTGGCGATCATGGTAACCGCCGCGCAGACCTTCACGGGTTTCGCCACGGTAGGTTTCATGAGCGGCGGCTGGGTATTCATAGCCACGACCCGCATCGCGCGGATCGGCGTGTGCGGGGACCGCGATGGCGAGGGCGCCAAGGGCTGCCGCGGCGGCGAGAAGTGACTTCATGATCGGGTCTCCATCGGTGCAAGACGTCCGCTCTGTCCGGCGGCGTGATCGGACATTCGCAGGGCTGACCTGACCGGGGTCTGAAGCGTGCGTTCATCCGCCGATGCTTTCTCTCCCGGCTGCAATTTGTCTCTCCCGGCTGCAATTTGTTGACTTCCGGCCGCGAGCCGCTAAACGGGCTCCCTTCCGCCCGGGACCGGCTTGCTGGCCCCGACGTGAAATGCTGGGCGAGGGGCGTACCGCCAGGGTAGTCGCAGTCTCATCACGAGGCTGCCGGGCCCCCTCACAAAAGAAGGAACGGACGCATGACGAAGCGTCTGACGGCCAAGTACAAGGCCGATCGCAGATATGGGCAGAACCTCTGGGGTCGCCCGAAGTCCCCCGTGAACAAGCGCTCCTACGGTCCCGGCCAGCACGGCCAGCGCCGCAAGGGCAAGACCTCCGACTTCGGCACGCAGCTCGCGGCCAAGCAGAAGCTGCGCCTGTACTACGGCAACATCACCGAAAAGCAGTTCCGCCGCATCTTCGCGGAAGCCGCGCGCCGCAAGGGCAACACCGCCGAGAACCTCATCGGTCTGCTCGAGAGCCGCCTCGACGCGGTGATCTACCGCGCGAAGTTTACGCCCACCGTCTTCTCGGCGCGCCAGTTCGTGAACCACGGCCACGTGAAGGTGAACGGCCGCCGCGTGAACATCCCCTCCTACGTCTGCAAGGCCGGCGACGTGATCGAGGTCGGCGACAAGGCGAAGTCCATGGCGCTGGTGCTTGAAGCCCTCGGCAGCCCGGAGCGCGACGTGCCCGGCTACATCGAGATCGACGCCAAGACGATGACCGCCAAGTACGCCCGCGTGCCGGAACTGGCCGAAGTGCCCTACCCGGTACAGATGGAGCCGAACCTCGTCGTCGAATACTACGCCAGTTAATTGGGCGAGCTGATTTAGGCTTCCACGATCAAGCGAAGGGCCCTGCGCAAGCGGGGCCCTTTTGCTTTTGCAGAAATGCCTGGCCTGCCTCCTTCCCCGTGAGGGGAAGGTGGCTCGCGGAACGCGGGACGGATGGGGCGGCAACTCCCTGTTGAAAGCCAGCTTACCGCCCCATCAGTCACGTGCTGCGCACGCGACAGCTTCCCCTCGCGGGGAAGCACGCCATACTCGCGAAGATTGACACGAAGAGGGACCCGGCGATGAACGGCTGGAAGAAGATCGACGAGGCCGTGCGCGTGGCGCCTGATGCGAAGGTGAAGATCGCCAGCCTCGACACGCTGCGCGCGGATCTGTTCCCCGACAAGTCGGACGCGGAAAGGCAGGTCGCGGAAGACGCCGCCGCCATCAACGTGCTGCAGGACCGCCTTTTCGCGGAGCGCAAGCGCGCGCTGCTCGTCGTGCTGCAGGGCATGGACACCTCCGGCAAGGACGGCACGGTGCGCGGCGTGTTCAACGACACCGGCCCGCTGGGCGTGATCGTCACGCCGTTCGGCCGCCCGTCCGAGGAAGAGCTCGCGCACGACTATCTGTGGCGGGTCCATGCGGTGACGCCGAAGAAGGGATACATCGGCATCTTCAACCGCTCCCACTACGAGGACGTGCTCGTCGTGAAGGTGCGCAAGTTCGCGAGCCCCGAGGCCATCGAGCAGCGCTACGACCAGATCAACGCCTTCGAGAAGCACCTCACCGAGAACGGCGTGACCATTCTCAAGTTCATGCTGCACATCTCGAAGGACGAGCAGGCAAAGCGCCTGCAGGAACGCCTCGACCAGCCGGAAAAGCGCTGGAAATGGAACGCGAGCGACCTTGAGGACCGCAAACTCTGGGGCGATTTCCAGGACGCCTACGAAACCATGCTGCGCCGCACGTCCACGCAACATGCGCCGTGGCGCTTGGTGCCCGCCGACAAGAAGTGGCGGCGCAACGCCATCATCTCGTCCATCGTGCGCGGCACGCTCGAGGAGATGGACCCGCAGTATCCGACCTTCGACTGGAAGCCGTCGGATTTCGTGATCGCGTAGTGACCTGCAAACCAAACGCACGCGCGTGCGCCCGCACGCATGAGGCATCCGAGTTGTTGTCCGGAGGACGCCAATGCTCCTGATTGTCTTCGGCCTCTTGCTCGTCTTCATGCGACCCAACTGGAATTTTCTGTTCTTCTTCGCTGGTTGCATGGCGGCGCTATGGGCAGTTCAGGTCATTCTCGGCGCAATTGAGTTCCATGCGGAATTCCCTGTCCCGCAAGTCCTCTTTTCAGGCATCATCGAGATCGTGCTGCGGGTCGGCGTGTTTCTCGCCATCGGCGCACTAATTGTGAAGCTGCGCGGTGGCAAAGCGGAGGAAAAGAGCCCCAGCGCCGAGGAAATCGACGCAGAACTGGCCAAGGTGCGTGCGGAGAATGCTGCACGCGAACCGCGCCCGGTTGTGGAGCAGTGGACTGATCCGCCGTGAGGGCAAGCGCGCCCCTTGCCGTAGTCGATGGCGTTTGGCCGCATCGGGTTCGCCCCACCGGCACGCATAGCGAAATGCGGTGCGCTCATTGCCGAAAAGTAGGGGGAACGGCGCCCCCTCATTCCCCACCTCCGCGCGCCGCTAGCTCTTGGCCGCCATGAAATTGCATTCAAAATTCGCGAATCTATCCGACCGGACTCCCGCCCGTGGGATCATGGCGCTTCGCATGAGGCGAAGGAGCCATGAAACACACAACCCGCAGAAAACCCGACATCGCCAGAGTGAACGCCATCGCCCGGTCGCTTCGACTGTGGGTGCTGGAGATCGTCGCCTGGGTGGCGGGGCTCGCGGGCGTGAAGTTTTTCCCCGACATTGCGGAGGAGATCTACGCTGCGAAGCTCTGCGTGTTTCTCCGCGCCGTGCATCGTTGCGACAAGCGCGGACGCGGTTTCGCGCGCAGGCACTGGCGCGGCGCAGCGCCGGGCTTTCGCTACAGGTTCAAACGCGGACACCTTCGCGCGTTTACCCGCGTCGTGAAAATCCGTGATCTCCCGGAACTCCGGGATCTCCTCGATGACATGGAACCCGCCATCGCGCGGGTCGTGCGACAACTCAAGAAGCAGAGCATCCACACCCACCTCGTCCCCGTCGCGCCCCGCGCGGAGAGATGTATCGACCTCACCACCTTCGCGCCCGAAGGCGCCGACACGTCGTGAACGCGGAGAGTTGGACCGCGGGCCCCAGAAGCCATTGGGGGCCCGCATACCCATGTTCAGGTCACGCAAGATTCATCGGGAGTCTGGCGCCGCGGGCGCATGCGGGCCATAGGCCCGCGGTCCAACTCACCTTCGGCGGAGCACATCACACCGGCAACACCACCCGCACCAGCGCGCCACGCGGGGTCCCGTCGAGTATCTCCACGTCGCCGCCGTGCGCCCGCGCGATCTCGCGCGCCGCCGCGAGACCGAGTCCCGCGCCGGCGCCCGCCGCGCCGTCGCCGCGCACGAACGGACGAAACACCTTCTCGCGTTCCGCCGGCGGCACGCCCGGCCCATCGTCGCTCACCTCGATGCGCGCCTCGCCACCCTCAAGACGCATGTTCACGCGCGCAGCGCCGCCGTATTTCAGCGCGTTGTCGATCAGGTTGTCGGCAAGACGCTTGAGGCCGATCGCCTGGCCGGTGATCACAAGCCTGTCGGGGCCCTCGAACGTCACGGGCTGCCCCGCCTCCGCGCGATCGTCGACGAGACTCTGCACCAGCGCCGCGAGATCGAGCCGCACCCGCGCTTCCCGCGTGGGATCGTCGCGCGCAAAGGCGATGAACGAGGACACCATCGCATCGATCTCGGCGGTCTCCTTCGCAAGCTTGTCGCGGAACGCGGGATCGGCGTTCTCGGTCGCGAGCCGCAACCGCATCAGCGGCGTGCGCAGATCGTGCGCGACGGCGGCGAGCATTTCCGTGCGTTCCGCCACCAGCGCGCGCAGGCGCGACTGCATCGCGTTCACCGCCCGCGCCGCGACGCGCAGTTCGCGCGGCCCCTCTTCCTTCACCGGCTCCTTGCCGGGGTCGACGCCGACGCGCTGGGCGGCGTCGGCGACGAGCTGGATCGGCTGCGCCAGACGACGCGCAAACAGCAACGCCAGCAGCAACAGGATGACGAGCGTGGCGCCGATCGCGAGCGCGGCGCGGGCAATCCAGTTGAACGTTTCGGCGTTGCTCTGCTGGCGCATGACAAGCCAGCGACCGTCCGCCATTTCGGCAGCGACGAGAAAGCCGGACATGAGCACCACGCCCGGCGGCGGCGGCGCAAAGAGCGGCGGCTCTGGCGGTTCGGGAGGCGCCGGCCCCGCGGGCGCCCCGCCCGGTGCGGGGGGAGCCGGCGGCGCGGGCGCAACCGTGACAACGCCATCGCGCGTCACCGTCACCTGCCGCTCGATACCCCGTTCGCCGCGTGCATCACCCTCGCGGCGCACCTCGCGCATCCGGATGTGCATCTCGCGCATCCGTTCGGCGTCTTCGCGGGAGTGGCCGCCGTGTTCGAGGCGAAACTCCTCGCTGCGCACGCGGAACACGACGACGTCGGTGGGCGTGGGATCGAACGCCACGATCACCTTGTCCGGCGTGGTGGCGAGACGACGCGCGAGATCACGCGCGACCACCCGGCCCGGACGCGGCATGCCCGACGCGCGCGGGCGCTGCTTCTCGATGGCCCATCGGGCGCCCTGGCCTGTCGGCGGCGCCTTGCCGGACTTGGCGATCTCGAACCCTTGCGTGAAGGCGTCGAGCACCCTGTCGCCGCGCATCACATCCGGCGGGCGCGGCGGCAGCATCACAACGGCGGCGAGATTGACCACGTACGCCAGCGCGAGCGCGATCGCGACGAACACCGCAAGGTGCACGGCGATCGGTTGGCCCTTTTTCGCGGGAGGCTGTGATGCGGTCATGCGGGCGTAGGTTTCGCGGTGAAGAGGTAGCCCTCGCCGCGCACGGTGCGGATGAGTTCGCCGGTGTCGGGGCGTTCGAGCTTCTTGCGCAGACGGCTCACCTGCACGTCCACGGCGCGGTCGAACACGTCGTTGTCGTTGGAGAACGCGAGATCGAGGAGTTGGTCGCGCGAGAGCACGCGCTGCGGGCGTTCGAGAAACGCGCGCAGGAGGCGGAACTCGCCGGTCGACAGAGACACCAGCACGCCGTCGGGATCGACGAGTTCGCGGCGGGCGAAGTCAAAACGGAACCCGGCGAAGCGCGTCGCTTCCGTGGCGCCGCGGCGGGAGTCGGTATCGCGGGCGCGACGCAGCACCGCGCGGGCGCGCGCCACGAGCTCGCGCGGATTGCAGGGCTTCGACAGGTAATCGTCGGCGCCGACTTCAAGGCCGATGATGCGGTCGGCGTCGTCGCCCAGCGCCGAGAGCATGATCACCGGCGGCCAGCCGCGCGCGGCGAGACGGCGGGCGGCGGACAGGCCATCCTCGCCGGGCATCATCAGGTCGAGCACCACGAGATCGGCGCCCTCGGCTTCCAGCGCCCGGTCCATCGCGGCGGCGTCCTGGGCGGAAGAGGCCCTGAATCCCGCCCGCGTGAACACGTCAGCAAGACCCGCGCGGATGTCAGCGTCGTCGTCGACGATCAGCACGTGGGCGATGGCAGGAGGCGCGGCGTCGTCGGTCATGGCGATTCTCCCCCATCATTGGCCTGCAACACATTGCAGCGATGTTTCAGACCCGAAGCACGCTGGACGCAATCCGCCGTAATTGTGCAACCGGGGCCGACCATACAGGTCCCACGACGTTGCGGGGACGATCCTCGCGACTGCGTCGAAAACAAGAGAGAGGATTACCACATGAAGCGAGTTCTGCTGTTGGCTGGCGCGGCGTTCGCCGCCGTGGCGCTCGGCGCCCTGGCCCACGCCGACGATCGTCAGGAGCGCCGCGAAGTCCGGATCGAGCGGCACATGGAGCGCGTCGGCCGGATCGACGCCAATTCCGACGGCTTCATCACCCGCGCCGAAGCCCAGGCCGAAGCGGAACGCATGTTTGGCGAACTGGACGGCGACAACAACGGCAAGCTGGATGCCGCCGATCACGCCGGTGGCCAGCGCATGATGTTCCACCACATGGACGGCGCTGGCCCCGGTCACGGTCACGGGCGCCGCCACCATGGCGGCCCTGATGGCGGCCCTGGCGGCGACAGCGAAGTGGACGTCACGGTGCGCACCACCGAGGATGGCGGACAGACCGTGATCGAGCGCCGCGAAGTTCAGGTCCAGCGCGCAACGCCGAAGGACGGCGCGGCCCCGACTGCGCCGCGCGCGCCTCGCCCGCCGATGGCGATGATGTTGTTCATGCATTTCGACGAAGCCGACCGGAACGGGGACAACGCGCTTTCGAAGGCGGAATTCGTGGCGCAGCAGCTTCGCTATTTCGACGCCGCTGACGCCAGCGGCGACGGCAAGATCAAGTTCGAAATGCCGCCGGCGCCACCGGCTCCGCCCCAACCGCCGGCGCCGCCCCAACCCCCGCGTCGCTGACGGCCAGCGCCGGCGGCGTCACCCCTGACGACGTCGCCGGCGTTTACTGCCCAAGTCCGAAACCGCCTGCGGGAGAGTACGGCCTCTCCCGTTTCCTTTTCACCGCAAGCCTCACGCAGCGAGGGCGAATATCTCGGGAATGATCGGCTGCACGATGGGTTGCCCAAAGGCGATCTTTCCGGTCTCCGGCTCACGCTGGTACGGGACGAAGACCTGAACGCCTTCCCCCTTGTCGTGCTCGACATGGATCACGAGCGCTTCGCGCTGCTCTCCGCCGATGGCGATCTTCCCGTCGAATGCGAGCCCCGCGATAAAGATCCGTCCCTCTTCGGCCTCCTTGCGAAAGCCCATGATGAGCCCCGAAATGTGATCGTTCGGCGTCGACCGCTCAATCGGCAGATCGACATTCACATGCGTCCGCTCGCCGTTCAGACGCATCGCCGCGCCGAACGGGGCGAAAGATCCGCCAAGCTCCATCACCTTGGCGGCCTCCTGATAGAGATAGTCGAACGTCTCCTGGACGTCCTTCTGCGTGGCTCCGATATCCATCACGCCCTCCGGCGGCCGCGACCGCACATGGCCCTTAGCCTTCACATCGCGCCTGCGCCAGCGAAAGGCGGCGCCCAGCCCCCGGGTTGACAGCCGCCTGGCGGCTCCCGAAAACGGAGGCACGGAAGCATCCCGTCCTTCTACGTCCGCTGTCGATCCTGCGGCGGAACAGACAATGCTCCTCTTTAAGGCCTACCGCACAAGTGCGGTAGGCCTTCGTAAGGTACGAGGGACGGGATGCCTTCCGATACATCCGCGCCAGCACCCCGCAGGGAACGTGAACCGGGACCGCCGGCGATCACGGTCAACGGCCGCGCGCTGCAGACGCCGTTTGACGTCGCCCAGTATTTCAAGGTCGCCCATAGCCACATGATGTGGGTGCTGTTCAAGGCGCCCGTGAACTCCCGCTACCGCACCTTCGAGATCCCGAAACGCACCGGCGGCATGCGCCTCATCTCGGCGCCGAACGGCCTTGTGCGCGACCTGCAGACGAAACTCGCCCCCGCGCTCGCCGCCGCCTACGAGGCGCACCCGAGCGCGCACGGATTTCTCAAGGCGAAAAGCGTCGTCACCAACGCGCACGAGCACATCGGCCAGCGGCTGGTGGTCAACATCGACCTCGAGGACTTCTTCCCGACGATCAACTTCGGACGCATCCGCGGCCTCTTCATGTCGCGGCCTTTCCACATGGGCGCGGGGGCGGCCTCGGTGATGGCGCAGATCGTCACGCACCGGAACGGCCTGCCGCAGGGCGCGCCGACGTCACCGGCGCTGTCGAACTTCATCGCGGCGACGCTGGACCGGCGTCTCACCCGGCTCGCGAAGGAGAACCGGCTGCGTTATACGCGCTACGCAGACGACATCACGTTTTCCACGAACCAGCCGACGTTTCCGCCGTCCATCGTGATGACCGACGTGGCGACGGGGCGCGTGGTGCCTGCTGAAACACTTGAACGGGCGATCGCGGCGGCGGGCTTTGCGATCAACAGGAAGAAGGTGCGCCTGCAGACGCGCCACCAGCGCCAGACGGTGACGGGGCTTGTCGTCAATTCGTCCACAAATGTGCATCGCGCGCGCATCCGCAAGATCCGGGCGATGATCCATGCGTGGGAGAAGTTCGGCCTCGATGCGGCGGCGTCCGAGCATTTCGCGGTGCATCGCGGCGCGGCGGGCAAGATGCCGGACCATCCGGCGGCGGCGTTCCGCAATATCGTCTACGGGCAGCTTTCCTTCGTGAAGATGGTGCGTGGCAAGGCGGACCCCGTCTTCCTCAAACTCTGCGCGAAGCTCATCGACCTCGATCCAAACCCGTCGAAATTCATCAGGCAGATGGTGTTCGGGGCGGACGACTACGATGTGTTCATCAGCCATGCGAGCGAGGACAAGGAGACCATCGCGCGGCCGATCTTCGAGGCGTGTGCGCGGCGCGGCGTGAAGGCCTTCCTCGACGAGGCGCACATCGGCTGGGGCGAGGATTTCACCAAGAAGATCAACACGGCGCTGGGGGCGGCGCGCACGGTGCTGTGCGTGATCAGCCAGGTGTCGGTGACCAAGGAGTGGCCGCTGGCGGAGGTGAACACGGCGCTGTCGATGGACGTCATCGGCCAGAAACGCGTGGTGCCGCTGATCGTGGGCAGCCCTGACCTTTCGAAGCTGCCGCTGATCCGTGGCCGCGATCAGCTCGTCTGGCGCGGCGACGCCGAGATCGTGGCGGCGGAGCTTGTGAAAGTGGTGCGCCCGCCGAAGCCCGAGGTGACTGTCGGCGGCGCCGCCGTCCCCGTGATCGCGCCGAACTCCCCTGCCGAGGCCAAGCGCGCGGCGCAGGCCAAGGGTGCGAAAAAGGGCGGCGGATTTTTCGGGCTGTTCCGGAAGAAGTGAGGGCGCCGCGAACACGCGTCGCCGTTCGCGGGATCGTTTCTGGAAAAACGACGCCGCGTTGGGCCTGTCTGCACTCAAGTTGGGAGCGCGGGCCTTCAGGCCCGCATGACGATCGACCTCTGTTTGGGGGATGCGTGCCGACTATACCTCAAGCCCCTAATGGGGGGCCTGAAGGCCCGCGCTCCCGTCCGCGCTCGCCTGCGGCGCAGGGTGGAAACAAGGGCCCGCTCACACAACAGACCCGGCGCGCGCGACGCAAAAGAACAGGACCGCCGGACGGCGTCGCGCGAGATTGTCTGGGGCGGCGCGTGCGTTCCGGCGTGGGGCGACGGCGCGCAGGGCGCCTCCCCCATACCATCGTCTTGCGCGTGACCGGCTCGCGCGCGCGGAACCGCCCGCAAACGCAGGAGCCCCCAGACCGCCAGAACCAGACCCACGACAAACGCCAACACACACGCCTCCTTCAGAAACCTGTCGCCACAGTTCTTCTTTTGTTCTTTTCCGGCAAGTGAATTTTCGGCAAGGTGGACGGCGGCTAGTTCATGATGGGATTTCCACCCTCTAGCCAACATTACGGAACTGGTTAGGCTGCCCTCTCGGGGGGACGCTCAAATGGCTATTGCAAGCAGTGAATCGGCTTCGGTGAAAGAACCCGTCAAAGGCGCGATCACAATCGATTGGACGGCGGTAATCAGCATAGTCGGCGTTGTTCTGCTCATCACCGCGGCCGCTTTCCAAGCCTACATGATCGAAATCTCACCTCTCAAATTTCAGTACCAAGACATCGCGCTCAAGACCGCGATCATTGCAGGAATGATCGCCCCGACTCTTGCCGCGTGGCTACGAGCTGTTCGCGACGGTCGAATGGCGTGGCTTCCATGGCGCGAACCCAAGCACGACCACATCAGCGGATGGGGCGTTGTAGCACTCGGCATAGTAGTTGCGGGAATAATCTGGCTCGTTTTGTGGGCGGCGACGAGCCCGGACAACGACCGCACCATCAACCAGTCTTGGGGATTTTGGGTAGTCGTCGGCCTCGCAGCAGCATTCCTTTTCGCCGCGATAGCACCTGCGATCCCTCGCCTGCTGCAGCGCATTGGCCTGTTCGGCGTGACGTCAGAGCTTGGAAAGCTCGCCAGCAACCTCATTAGACCGATAGGCGGGCTCCTGAGTCATATCGACAGTATTCTCGTCTACGCCGTGGCAGGGTCTGTGGGCCCTGAGCAACGGAATGTGTTTGTCCGATACTTCCTCCTTCTTGGAGTTGTCGGGTCTTGTGCGGTTCTCGGCTACTATCTCCCCCCCGCGCTTGCCTTCCTTCCACTCGCGTGGGGTTTCGTCGTCACGATTTCAATTTCCCGCCGCTGGATCTGGATCGAGGACGATCGCGAACGGGCGATGATGAATCCGCGACTGGCGCGGTCACAAACACGGATTGGTTTCGCGCAGAACCTACGCGACGAAGCGCTCATCAGCTTCATGTCCATGTTTCTTCTTGTGCCAATCGCTTTGCGTCAGGCGCAACTGCTCGCAAATGCATATGGACTTGATCTCTTCTCCATCGACCCCGGCGTCGACGTTCACGACTTGCGTCAATGGATCGGATTTTACGGCACTGAACTCGCAAAAGCGGTCCCGTTCGTCGACTGGGCCGAAGTGTACGATGTCTCCGGTGATGCAACCATCAGAGCCCACGCACCGCTTTCTCTTCACCTAATTTTCGGGACGCGTGTTCTTATTGATCTCGTCTTCCTCGCTGCGCTTCTTCAGGCGATTTCCATAGCATCCCGAGACGCTCGACAACGCGAACTGTTCTACCAAAAAAAGGAACTGAGTTTCCTCGATCCATTTTCCGAGCCACCCGCGTTCCGGTCACTTGTTCGACGCGGCTCCGCCGGCGAATGGGAGACAACCGCTGCATTCGTCACGTTCCCGAGGTACGATCTCGATCGATTGGTGGAGCTTGCAGCGGCGCGAGATGATCATGTTCGTGCAGCGGCCGAAAAGCTCATCGAGCGCGACAACGTAAAAAATGATCCACACTTTGTGTTGAGCCAGGAGAGCGCTGCGCGGCCTCTCAAAAGAGAAGCGCTCAATGAGGCGATCCGCGCAATCCGCGAGGCGGGCAACGTACGAAATGTCTACCAGCTGAACCTGACTCGTCGGCGCCTAAATGCGCTCGTCGGCGCGCACGCGCTCCGAAAAGAAGTGGTGGAGCTAATTGCGGAGGCGCCACACTCACCAGAGAAGATGGATGCGTTGATCTCCGTTCTGGTCGGAGATGCCATCGATCCGAGAGCAGAGGTTCGCGAGGTCGCAATCGGTCAACTCGAGCCTCGCGTGCCGGTCGATAGTCGCGCAAAAGCAACCATTCAACACGTTGCAAGTCATGATGCAGCGTCAAAAATCCGTCAGAGAGCTGGAAAAATCCTAGCGGCAAATCCAGACATAGCCTGACGCGCTGGGGACCTGGCCCCTAAGCCCTAACCGCCCCAACCCCCGCGCCTTCTCTTCCCAGCGCTTCCACCGCCGCGCGCACGATCCCGTCCGCATCGAGCCCCGCTTCCGCGATCATCGCGGCCGGGCTTGCCTGGTCCTGGAACACGTCCGGCAGGGTCAGCGTGCGGATCTTCACGCCGCGATCGAGAAGCCCGTCCTTCGCCATGAACTGCAGCACGAAGGCGCCGAAGCCGCCGACCGCGCCTTCCTCGATGGTGAGGAGCACTTCGTGTTCCTTGGCGAGGCGCCGGATCAGGTCTTCATCGAGGGGCTTTGCAAAGCGCGCGTCCGCGAGCGTGGTGGAGAAGCCGAGCGCGCCGAGCTTGTCGGCGGCCTTCTGCGCATCGCCGAAGCGCGCGCCGAACGAGAGCAGCGCAACCGTCGTCCCCTCGCGCACGATGCGGCCCTTGCCGATCTCCAGCGGTTCGAGGTGTGCGGGGATTTCAACGCCGAGCGCCTCGCCGCGCGGATAACGCACCGCGCTCGGGCGGTCGTCGATCTGGACTTGTGTCGCCACCATGCGCGCGAGCTCGGCCTCGTCGGCGGCGCCCATCACCACGAAATCCGGCAGCGCGCCGAGATAGCCGATGTCGAAAGACCCCGCGTGCGTGGCGCCGTCCGCCCCCACAAGCCCCGCGCGATCGAGCGCAAAGCGCACCGGCAGCTTCTGGATCGCCACGTCGTGGACGACCTGGTCGTAGCCGCGTTGCAGGAACGTGGAGTAGATCGCCGCGAACGGCTTCATGCCGTCGGCGGCGAGGCCCGCCGCAAACGTCACCGCGTGCTGCTCGGCGATGCCGACGTCGAACATGCGTTTCGGGTGCGCTTTCGCGAAAATGTCGAGGCCGGTGCCCGACGGCATCGCCGCGGTGATGGCGACGATCTTCGGATCGGTTTCGGCGAGCTTCGCCAGCGTGTCGCCGAACACGTTCTGGTAGAGCGGCGGGCCGGCCTTGGCCTTCTGCTGCTCGCCCGTCACGACATTGAACTTCGACACGCCGTGATATTTGTCGGCCGCGCTCTCGGCGGGCGCATAGCCCTTGCCCTTCTGCGTGCGCACATGGACGAGCACGGGCTTGTGGTCGATGGCGGCGGCGTTGCGCAGGATCGGCACGAGGTTTTCGAGATCGTGGCCGTCGACGATGCCGATGTAGTGGAAGCCGAGCTCCTCGAAGAGCGTGCCGCCGGTGACCATGCCGCGCGCGTATTCCTCGGCCTTCTTCGCTGCTTCGGCCATCGGCTTCGGCAACGCCTCGGCGACCTTGCGCGCGACGTTGCGCAGCGAGCGGTAGGTGTAGCCGGAGAAGCGGCGCGCGAGATAGTTGCTCATCGCGCCGACGGGCGGGGCGATGGACATGTCGTTGTCGTTGAGCACCACGATGAGGCGCTTGGTGGCGTGGGCGGCGTTGTTCATCGCCTCATAGGCCATGCCCGCGGACATCGAGCCGTCGCCGATCACGGCGATGACGTGATTGTTCTCGCCCTTGCTGTCACGCGCGACCGCGAAACCGAGGCCGGCGGAAATCGAGGTCGCGGCGTGGGCTGCGCCGAAGGGATCGTATTCGCTCTCGCTGCGCTTGGTGAAGCCGGAGAGGCCGTGCTCCTGGCGCAGGGTGCGGATGCGGTCGCGCCGGCCGGTGAGGATCTTGTGCGGGTACGCCTGGTGGCCGACGTCCCAGATGAGCACGTCTCTCGGCGTGTCGAAGACGTAGTGCAGCGCCACGGTGAGTTCGACGACGCCGAGGCCGGCGCCGAGGTGGCCGCCCGTGACGCTCACCGCGTCGATGGTCTCGGCGCGCAGTTCGCCCGCGAGTTGCGGCAGCTGGCCCGGCGCGAGCGCCCGCAGGTCAGCCGGGAGCTTCACGGTGTCGAGCAGCGGCGTGGAGACGGTCATGGGCGCCTTCATCAAAACGGCCTTCGAGGCCGCGGTTCGCGAACGTTACGCCGCGTTCATGGCGAAGGCACGTTCAATAGCGGCGTTCAAGGATGAAATCGACCGCCTCGGACAGAACCTTCGCCCGCGGGCCGAAGATGGCGAGGTGCCGTTGCGCCTGTGCGGCCAGAAGGCGCACCCGCTGGCGGGCGGTCTCCACGCCGAGGAGCGTCACCAGGTTGACCTTGCCGGCGCGCGCATCCTTGGCCACCGCCTTGCCCGCTTCGCCGGCGTCGCCGGCCACGTCGATGAGGTCGTCGACCATCTGGTAGACCACGCCGAGATCGTTCGCGTACCGGGCGAGCGCGTGGCGGGCGTCGTCCTGGGCGCAACCGATCAGCGCGCCTGCGTCGATGGACCAGGAGATGAGCGCGCCGGTCTTGAGCCGGTTCATCCGCGCCACGCCCGCGGTGTCGTCGGCCTCGGTGCCCGTCTCCATGTCGATCATCTGCCCCGCGACCATGCCGTGCGGTCCGGACGCCTTGGCGAGGCCCGCGATCAGCAGGCAGCGCATCTGCGGGTCGGAGTGGGTGGCGGTGTCGGCCAGCACCTCGAAGGCCAGCGTCTGCAGTGCATCGCCCGCGAGCACGGCCACCGCCTCGTCGTACTTCCGGTGCACCGTCGGCTGACCGCGGCGCAGATCGTCGTCGTCCATGCACGGCAGATCGTCGTGGATCAGCGAATAGGTGTGGATGAACTCCACCGCGCACCCCGCCCGCACCAGCGCGTTCTCGTCGGCGTCAAACAGGCGCCCTGCCTCGATCATCAGGAACGGGCGCAGGCGCTTGCCGCCGCCCAGCGCCGCATAGCGCATAGCTTCCAGCAGACGCTGCTCGGGCCCCTGCGCCTGCGGCAGCAGCGCGTCCATGGCGGACGTCATACGTTCGGCTGTGGCGCGCAGGCGATCTTCGATAGAATGCATCGCGCCGCCATAGCAGAGCGCGGCAGGCGTGCAAGCGGGCTGCTTCGCTAGATCGCGGCAGCGTGCTAGGCGGTCGCGACGCCAAGGGGGAGATGACGCGATGAACCTACGTTCGCTGCTTGCCGCGCTCGCGCTGGGAATAGCGGGCGCGACCGGGGCGTTCGCACAGACGCCGTCGGCCTCGCCCTCGCCCGCGCCGGACTACGCCGATCCCATAGCGTGGCTTTGCCTGCCCGGCCGCGACGACGCCTGCGCACAGGACCAGTCCGCCACCGTCGTCGCCGCGAACGGGGCGCTGACGCCCGAGCCCTTCCAGGCCGATTCCGCCGCGCCGATCGACTGCTTCTACGTCTATCCGACTGTGTCAAACGACCCGACCCCCAACAGCGACATGACGGCGAACGCCGAGGAGCGCTCCGTCATCGCGCAGCAGTTCGCGCGCTTCGGCGCCAAATGCCGCCTCTTCGCGCCGCTGTACCGGCAGGTCACGGTGACCGCGCTCCGCGCTGCGCTCGTCGGCGCGCCAATGCCAGCCGACCGGCAGATGGCCTATGCGGACGTGAAGGCCGCGTGGGAGCACTACCTGGCGCATGACAACAACGGCCGCGGCGTCGTGCTCGTTGGCCACAGCCAGGGCGCAGGCATCCTCACGGCGCTGATCGCCAACGAGATCGACGGCAGGCCCGTCGCGTCGAAACTGGTGTCTGCGCTGATCCTCGGCGCGAACGTGCCGGTGCCGCGCGACCGCGCCATGGGCGGCGTTTTCAGGTCGACGCCGCTGTGCGCGAATGCAGCGCAGACCGGCTGCGTCGTGTCCTATGTCTCGTTCCGCGAGAGCGCGCCGCCCCCGCCGGCGTCAAGGTTCGGCACAACGCTGACGAACATGCCGCTCGCATTGCCTGCGGACGATCTCACGGCGGGATGCGTCAACCCCGCATCTCTCCTGCGCGGAGCCTCCGGCGCCACGGCCGCCGACCTGCATTCCTATCTGGCCGCCGCCGGGCGCGCAGGCGCCGACCCGACGCCCTGGGCCGCCGGCCAGACCATTGCGACGCCGTTCGTCTCGACGCCCGGGTTGCTCACCGCGCGATGCGTGAGCACGCCGACGCACACATATCTATCAGTGCGCGTGAACGGGAGCGCCGAAGACCCTCGCGTCGATGACATTCCAGGCGACGTGATCGTCGCCGGCCGGGTGCTGCCGGACTGGGGCCTGCATCTCGTGGACGCGAACATCGCCATGGGCGATCTTGTCGAGCTGGTGGGCGTGCAATCGCGGGCATATCGCGCGCGCCCCTAGGCGCCGGGCCCGGGATTCCAGTAGAGCGCGTCGGTGTCGTAGCCGCGCGCCTTGAGGCGTTCGACGAGATCGGCCTTGGTCGCCGCGTCGATCCTCTCGGCGCGCGTGAGCACCCACAGGTATCGGCCGGTTTCCTCGCCGACGAGCGCCCATGAATAGTCCGGGGCCAGGTCGAGCACCCAGTAGTCGCCCCAGAAGGGACCGAAGAAGCTCACCTTGAGCTTGGCGTTCGTCGTCGTATCGACAACGCGGGCGCGCCCGATGATGTCGTCGACGGATCCATCCGCCTTCGTGCAGGCGTTGCGAACGCGGATCATCCCGTCAGGACGCTGCGTGTAAGTCGCGGTGGCGGCGACGCAACCACGTTCAAATTGGTTGGGCAGCCGCGCCGCCTCGTGCCAGAGACCAATGTAACGCGAGAGATCCACCTGCGCGACGGTGGACAATGGTTCTGCAGCCGTGCGGTTGACCGGCGGCGCACTCATGCAGGCCGTGAGCGCGAATGCTGCGACGATAGGGGCGACGAACGATCTGGTCATCCGCAGACTACGCACGGGAACGCCGATTGGTTCAATCCGTCCCGCGTCAACCGATCTTGGCCGGCTCGGTCTTCACCCCGTCCGGACCGAGCACGATCTGCTCGACCTTGAGTTGGGCGTCCTTGAGCTTGGTCTCGCAATGCGCCTTGAGCGCCGCGCCCCGCTGGTAGAGCGCGATCGAATCCTCAAGCGCCACATCGCCGCGCTCCATCTGGGCGACGATCTTCTCAAGCTCGGCGAGCGCCTGCTCGAAGCTCATGGCGGCGGGATCGGGGGCGTCGCGACTCATGGATTACATCTAGCGGGTTAGCCCCGGCGGGAAAAGCGGGCGCTCCAGCGCGCAGCGACACGCCGTTCAGGTCCGCGCCGGGCGGTCCTAGTCGCCCGCGTAAGACGCGCGCGGGCGGATGATGCGCCCGCTCACACGCTGCTCGATGGCGTGCGCGCACCAGCCGGCCATGCGCCCACCCGCAAAGATCACGAACGGCGCGTCGCGCGGCAGCTTCAGGTCGATCGTCAGCGCCGCCAGCGCCATGTCGATGTTGGCATGGTCGCCGGAGGCCTCCTCGGCGGCATCTATCGCCGCCCGCAGGGGCGCCGAGGGCGCCAGCGCCTCAAGAAGTGAAGCCGCGCGCGGATCTCCCATGGGATAGAGCGCGTGTCCTATCGCCGGCAGGCGTTCAGCGCGCGCGAGCGTGCCATTGACGGCCGCCGCCGCGCCGTCTCGGACCGCGACTTCCAGGAACAACAATGCACGTGCGGAGGCTTCTCCATGCAGCGGCCCGGAGAGCGTGGCGAATCCCGCAAGCGCCGCCGCGGCGAGAGGCGCGCCGGTGGAGGCCGCCACCCGCGCGGCGAACGTCGATGGGTTGAGTTCGTGATCGGCGACAAGCACGAGCGCGCGTCGCACGAGATCGGCGCCGCGCGCATCGAGCCGCCACAACGTCGCCAGATGCTCGTGCAGATGGGCGTTTTTCCTGTTGGCGCCCGCGAACGCAACGCCGAGCCCGGCGATGAGATCAAGCCCTTCCGCCGCGAGCTGCTCGGGCCTGCGGCCAAGGCTGGGCGCATCGGTTGCCGCGCGCGCGGCAAGAAATGCGAACCCCCGCGCCTTGGCGCTCTCGCCGTTCGAGGTCGCAGATGTGCGCTTCAGCGCATCAGGCGTATGCGCCATCAACAGGCGCGCGGCCTGCTCCAGCGTCGAGGAGTCAGCGATGTCGACCGCGTCGACGCCCCGATAGACGAGCCGCCCGTCGCGCACCGTGGTGATCGCGCTTTCCAGTACGGGATCGCCCCAGGACATGGCGCCGGCAGCGACTGTCTTGCGACCCCGTCCGCTACGCTGCCGGCGCTCAAGCCGCGCCACATCCGCTGCGGAATAAAGACTCTGTCGGGGATCGTCTTCGGCGGGACGCGCCGTGACGTGGCCCCGACTGACATAGGCGTAGAGGGTCTGCGGCTTCACGCCGAGGCGTTCGGCAGCCGCCCGCGCGCTGAGCCACCTCATGAATTGATTATATTGATCAAGATTGACCTCATGGATGAACAATCCACCTTTGAGCGTGAAACTCAAGGAGAAATACGATGGACGCGGGGCTGGAGAACGTCGTGGCCGCAGAGACGGTGCTGTCGGATGTTGACGGTGCGGCCGGCCGGCTGGTGCTGCGCGGGCATGAGCTGAATGAACTCGCCGGACGCGCGACCTTCGAAGAGGTCGTGCATCTCCTGTGGTCGGGCTTCTTCGATAAACTGCCCGATGCCGGCGCCATGCAGTCCGCGCTCGGAAAGGGTCGCGCCGAGGCATTTGCGCGCCTGCCCGCGTTCCCTGCCGATCTCGGCGCGGTTGAAGCACTGCGCATCGGTCTGGCGCACATCGCCGATGGCGACGACATCGACGTCGCGCTTCGCCTCGTGGCGGGGGGCCCAGTTTACACCGCCGCCGCTGTGCGCCGCATGCAGGGGCGCGCGCCCGTGGCGCCTGACCCGACGCTTTCGCACGCAGCGGATTTCTTGCGCATGCTCACAGGCGCGCCCGTCAATTCGCCCGAAGCGGCAACCGCGCTCGACACCTATCTTGTCACCGTCGCCGATCACGGCCTCAACGCCTCGACGTTTGCGGCGCGCGTTGTGGCTTCGACGCAGGCGGGCCTTGCGTCGGCGGCGGTTGCGGGAATTTCAGCGCTGAAGGGACCATTGCACGGCGGCGCCCCCGGACCGGTGCTCGACATGATCGACGCCATCGGCACGCCGGCAAACGCCGAACCCTGGATCGACGCGGCCCTCACGCGCGGCGACCGCCTGATGGGCTTCGGCCACCGCGTCTACCGGGTGCGCGATCCGCGCGCCGACGCACTGAAAGCCGCCATCGTGAAGCTGCCGAAGACGACGGGGCGCCTTGCATTCGCAGAAGCGATCGAAAGCGCCGCGCTCAACAGACTCGCGGCGCGTCATCCGACACGCAAACTTGAGACGAACGTTGAATTCTACACCGCTCTCCTGCTTGAAGCGCTGCAGATTCCACGCGCGGCGTTCACCTGCGTCTTCGCGTGCGGACGTCTCGCGGGATGGATCGCGCATGCGCGCGAGCAGCTCGCCACAGGCAGGCTGGTGCGGCCGCAGTCAGTTTACGTTGGGCCTCGCACCCGCGCGGCGGCCTAGAGGCGCCGCACGTATTTCCGGTAGGACCAGTACTTGTCGCCGCCGTCGTGGATGCATTTCCAGCCCCATGAGAGCAGCACCGGGCGCATCATGCGGTTGAACCAGCCGTGGGCGCAGACGACGACGTTCTGTCCGCGAAGCGCGTGCGACGCGAGGGTCGCGGCGGCGGCCTCGGCGCGCTGTTCGGATTCCCGCCGGGTCTCGCGTCCGCCGGACAACCCGAGCCACCAGGCCACGCGCGCATAGACGCCCCAGCGGCGCGGCTTGCGGCGGCCCCAGATCTGCGGCGGCGGCAACGGCGCCTCGATGAAGACCTCATCGCGGGTCACCGGCTTGCCCTGGGCGACGGCGTCGGCGGTCTCGCACGCGCGGCGCAGGGTGCTGGAGAAGATCGTGTCGGCCTCGCGCCCGACGGCGCGCAGGTCCTCCGGCGGCGCCTCTCCGGCCACGAGGCCCGCGTCGTCGTAGCCCTGCCACCAGACGATGTACTCGCGCCACGTCAGGGCGACCTTGCGGTCCCCCTCCGGCTTTCCGTGCCGGACGATGACGATCCACCCCGGCCCATCGCCGCGCGCAGTCGTCGCCTTGTTTTCGGCTGCGTCCATCCCGGCTCCGCAATACGGCGGCCTGCCTCCCCGACAGACTGTTCACGCCGTGCGTCCGCCCCGCGACAAGCTGTCCCGAAGCGCGCCACCGTTACAGGCGCCCCGCGGCGGAGACAACCGCTGGCTTGCAGACGGTTAATCCATCAGCGCCCCCACGAAAGCCTTCGCGCTGGAGGCGAGCGCCCGGAGGTCGTAGCCGCCTTCGAGGCTCGCCACGATTCGCCCCTTTGCGGAGGTCCCGGCCGCCTCCTTCAGGGCCACCGCCGCCCAGGCGAAATCGGCGTCCTCGAGGGCCATCTCCGCCAGCGGATCGGCCCGGTGGGCGTCGAAGCCGGCGGAGACGAAAATGAACTCCGGCGCGAAGGCGTGGAGCGCCGGCAGGACGCGGGCCTCCATGGCCTTGCGCCACAGCTCGCTTCCCGCCCCCGGCGGCAGCGGCGCGTTGACTGCGTTGTCCGCGACGCCCGTATCGGTGAGCCGCCCGGTGCCGGGATAGAGCGGCGCCTGGTGCGTGGAGGCGAAGAAAAGCCGCGCATCCTTCTCAGCCACGGCCTGCGTGCCGTTGCCGTGGTGGACGTCGAAGTCGATCACCGCCACGCGGGACAGCCCGTGCGCCTCGAGCGCGTGCAGCGCGCCGATCGCGATATTGTTGAAGATGCAGAAGCCCATCGCCTGTGCGGGTTCGGCGTGATGGCCTGGCGGGCGCACGGCGCAGAACGCGGTCGCATCCTCTCCCGCCATCACCGCATCCACCGCCGCCGTGCACGCGCCCGCCGCGCGTAGCACAGCCTGCCGGGACGCATCGCAGAGGAACGTGTCGCCGCTGTCGAGCGCGATCATGCCTTCGCCCGGTTTCGGAAACACGCCCTCGATGGCCGAAACAAACGCTGACGGATGCACCCGCTCCAGCGTGTCGCGGCGCGCATAGGGCGCCTCGCGCCAGACGAGCGGCATTCCCTCAAGCGCATCGAGCACGGCCTCCAGACGCTGCGGGCGTTCGGGATGGCCGGGCGGGCCGACGTGGTCGAGCATCGAGGGGTGCGTGAAGAGAAGCATGCATGTGTTTCGCGCGTCATGGTTGGCGCCGCAAGAACCCCCATCGGCCCTTCGGGCCACTTCCCCCGTACGCTTCGCTACGGAGGAAGAAACAGACCGGCGCTTTTCTTCCCCCGCTCTTGCGGGGGAAGTGGCCCGCGAAGCGGGTCGATGGGGGCGGCTGCGCATGATAAGCCCCGTCTCATGACCGATGTGACGCCCGAACTTCTCGCCACCCGCAAGCGCGCCGCCGCCGCCCCTCGCCGCGCGACGATGGCCGATCTCGCGCCCGTCTCGCGCACGCTGGCGCGGGCCTTCGCGACCGATCCCGTGGTCGACTGGTTCGTGCGCGACGACGGCCAGCGCGACCGGGCGATGAAAACGTGGTTCGATTTCGCGGTGACGAAGCTCGGCCTGCCGGGCGGGGAAACGTGGATGTCGGAAGACGCCGCCACGGTCGCGCTCTGGATACCCCCGCCGCAGGACGCGCTGCAGCTTTCGTTCATGGACGAGATCGCCGCGATCCCCACCTTCCTTTCGGTCGTCTCCTTCGCGCGGCTCGGGCGGATGCAGCGGCTGCGCGCGGCGTTCGACGCCAACCACCCGAAGGCGCCGCACTGGTATCTCTTCTTCCTCGCCGTCGATCCCGACTGCCAGGGACAGGGTCTTGGTTCCGCGATCCTGAAGGCCACGCTCGAGAAGGTCGATGCGCAGAAGCAGGCGGCGTATCTGGAGGCGTCGAGCGAAAAGAACGTCACGCTCTACCTGCGCCACGGCTTCGAGGTGACGACCGAGTTCAAGCCCGAACCCGCCGGCCCGACGCTGTGGGCGATGTGGCGGAAGCCGCAAGCCTAGACGCTGGACGGGACCGCGCGTCTTCAGACGCGCATGGGCGGGCGGCGCCAGACTCGCCTGAATCTCGCGTGGGATGATATACCTGATGCGCGTCTGAAGACGCGCGGTCCCTTCGACTGCGCTTGTCATGAGGTGTCCGGAGCGTCGGCGCCCTCGCCGACGTGCGATGTCGAAAGGCGTACGGCGGCGGGGGCGCCGCCGCTCCGAATGAGAACCAGTTTGCCGGTCGAGATGCTTTTCGGCACGCGGGCGACGGCGCGCTCCACGATCCGATCCAGATCATCCAGCGCCCTTCGCATCTCCGCGAACGTCTTCAGCCCAATCCCGCGCGTGTAGAGCCTGACCATGTCGATGCGCCGCAGCGCGTAGCGAAAGCCGCGCGGCGTCGAGGGCGGACGCATCCAGCGGCGGCGGCGTTCCGTTTTGCGAAACCGCATCCGCGCGCACATCATCAGGAAGATGAGTTGCCGCAATTCACGCCGCGCTTCGAGACGCATCTCATGCAACGCCTTGCGCCCTTCACGAAACCCGATCGCCTCCACCAGCCAAACCGCAATCTCCAGCAGCCAGAGCCGGAGGCTCTGGACGTGCGCTTGAAGATCGGTGCGTG
>CAZGYQ010000041.1:0-26363 GCA_964530695.1 uncultured Caulobacteraceae bacterium | reverse complement strand
ACGTGATCGACGCCGTTCTGCGCGTCGTCCTCCACGACGAAGATCGCCATCTTCGGCCAGAACCTGGACTTGGTCAGACCTTCCACGATCTGCCCGAGCGCAAGATCGTTGTCGGCGACCATGGCGCGCGGCGTGGACGATCCAGCGCGCGCACCCGAAGTGTGGTCGCCTGGCAGGAGCATGATCGTAAGGTTGGGCATAGCGCCCTGCGCCTCATAGCGGGCGAGGTGGCGCAGGAATATCTGGGCGCGCACGACATCGGGAATGCCCAGTGAGTATCCCGGAAAATCGCGCGCCACGATCGCGTCGAGAGCCGGGATCGGCGAGGTGGTGTTCCATTGAGAACCGATCTCTTCGCCAGCCTTCCACCGCCGGAGGAGATCATGGCGTTCCTCGTCGCCCCAGCTGACGCGAGGGACGAATTCGCCGAAAACCGCCGCGGTCTTGTTCCGCGCCAGCACCGTATCCCAGATGAACCCACCGCCGGCGTAGGCAAGCGGATCGGTCCCGTCGAACGGATAGGACCGGCCGGAATAGCCCGGCCAAAGCGTGTAGCTCGCTTCGTTGGCCTGCGTGACCCATTGGTGGCCGTTCGCGCTGTTGCCGCCAGTGGCGTAGAAGTTGTCGAGCAGCACGAAGTCACGCGCCAGCTTGCGGGTGTTCGGCGTCACGTCCTCGCCATACATGGTGAAGGAAGGTTCCCCGTTGCCACGGCCGATATCGCCGAGCACCTGGTCGTAGGTCCGGTTTTCCTTGATGATATAGACGACGTGTTCGATCAGTGACGGCTCGCCGGCGCGCACGGGGATCGCCCTTGCCTTCGCGCGGGGATCGGGTCTTTCGGTCTGCGCGGAAGCGAAGGTCATCCTGTTGTTCAGCGCCACCGCCGCCGAATAGCTCGCAAGCTGGGCGCTGTCCGGCATCGGCACCACGTGAACAGCACCGCGATTAGCATGGACAAAGCGTCTCGTCGGGCCCTCGTTCTGCCCAGAGCCGACGCCAAGCAGCGTCGCCACGGCGATCTGGGTTTCGTCCGCGTTGAGTGTCACGGAGACAGGATACCAGCTCGTTGGAATGAGACCGTCGATCCGGTTCGTCTGCAGATTGTACACGATGACCGCATTGATGCCGCCGGCGGCGACAAACAGCCGCCCTCCCGACTTGTCGACCGCGACGCCCGTAGGCGCGATGCCGGCGGTGCGCACCGCGAATGGCTGCAGCGTGATGGTGCGCCGAACGCGACCGGTGCGCGTATCGATGACCGTGATGGAATCGTCGTTGGCGTTGGCGACGAAGAGCCTGTTGCGGGCTGCATCGACCGCCATGGCGGTCGGATGGCGCCCCGTCGCCACCGTTGCACGCACCTCGCCCTTCGCGAGATCGACGATCGAGACAGTCCCTTCCCGGGCGACGCCGCGCGCGTCGATGGCGACGCGATCAGCGTCCTTCTCCAGGCCCGTGGGCGCCGACAGGAGACCGGGCGCAGCTTCCTGGCCGCCCCAGTTGGCGACATAGGCGAAGTCCCCGTCCGCCACGACCGACACCGGAGCGACGCCCACCGAAATCTTTCTCGCGGGACTGCCGTCGAGCGGCGCAACGACGAGCGAATTGTCGTAGGTTAGCGGAACGAGCGCACGCCTGTTCGAGATCGCAGGCTCGCCGACAATGTGTGCGCCTATCGCTTCGCTCAGCACGCGCAGCGTTTGCCCCTCGGGCGCGCCGATATGCACACTGGAGGGCTGACCGGGCCGCGTTGTCGCATAGGTCACCACGGGCCGCCTCGCAGCCTCGTCGAAAGCCAGCCCGCGGATGCCAGCCGCCCCGCCCAGATCGTGACTTTCGAGAACGCGGTTCTCCAGCCAGTCCAGACGATAAAGGTGCGTGCGCGACAACGCCCATATCTCGCCGCGCTCGCCGAAGAGCGCGTGATGTACGCGTCCCTTGAAAACCGTTTGCACGCCAGCCGGCGAGATCGACTGGTTCGTCGTCACGACACCCGGGTCGGTGACGGCGCGCGCCGGTCGCTCGATCGTCTGCGCCAGCACCGCGCCGGCGAACACAGCCCATCCAGCGACCGCCATGTGCAGGGATGACCAAAACCGCCGCATCGGGCTTCTCCTCTATGTCGCCTGGTAAAGATGTCGCCGATAGCGCCGCGGCACGGTGCCGAAGCGCTCATCGACCTCGCGGATCGAGCTGGGCTCAACGCTCGCCCGAAGCAGAAAAAGGCCGGTCCGAGACATGCCCGGACCGGCAGAGGGTTCTAGAAGCGGTACTCGTACTGGATCCAGGCCGAGCGGGGTTTCCCGTTCCAACCGTAGCTTGTGTAGAACTCACGATTGTACTGGTTGATCTCGCCCCGCACGACGGCGCGATTGACGGTCTGGCTCGCGCCAGCGGCGCCGCGCTCGAAGTAATCTTCCTCAAGCAGATTCACGCCGCGCAGGAGGAACCGGTGCTGACGGTCCTTGCCAAGGAAGTACTGGATCGAACCATTGAGAACGAAGTAATTGCCGAAGTTCATGTCCGGGACCACGCGATTTCCGTTCGCATCGACCAGGCGTGCGGCGACCCCTCCCGCATAGGCGTACTCAGATCCCTGCCAGCGCGGATTGAGCGCGAAGACCCACCTGTCGTTCGGCGTATAGGTGATGAGCCCCGAAAGCGTCCATTCCGGACGCTCGCCCGATTGCCGATACCGCTGCGAGCCGGCGGACCCCGGCACAACGGTGCCAGCGATGCCGTTCTGCGCCGATCCAGTCGCGCCTTCGCGGATCTGGGTGAGGCCGAAGATCGGGTTCAGCTCCAGGCTTTCCATGTAGGTGAAGGACAAGTCCGCCTGGAACTTGTCGAAATCGAACGCGACGTCGAAGGTATAGCCCTCGATGTCCTGCAGCGTCTTGGTGTTTACCGCGACGGTCTGGGTGGACTCCAGGCGCTCCGCGGCGGCGGTGGCGCAGAACGCGTCCGGCGGAACGACAAGCGCGCGATTGGCGTTGATTGTGCTGAGCGGCAGCGCGCCCGTGGACGGTGCGTTCGGGCCGCCAACCGCGTACTGCAAGCACAATGAGCCGACGGAGCGATCAGCGAACTGGTTGTTGATTTCGGTCTTGAAGTAACCGAACTCGATGTTGAAGGTGCCGTCGCCGAACTCGCCATCCATGCCGGCGCCGAGATTGAAGGCGTTCACTTCCTGGTTTTCGAGACCGGGATTGAGGTTGTTGTTGGCGCCGTAGGCCCCGATTTCGTCGATCTTGGGCGCCGAGTACGAGGTGCCGCCGCTGGCGCGGGCATAGAGCCCGAGCGGGAACGACTGGCGAATGCCGACCTTGAACAGATCCTGGTCGGCGTAGGGATCATTGAAGTCGTAGCGATAGGCGAAAGAGCCGTTGAAACCTTCAAGGATCGGCAGCGTGACGCGCAGGTCGCCGTAGACGCCGTTGGAGCTCAGCGTCACGTCCTGAACGCCGAACGCGGGATCCGAGTTGTCGGTATAGCCGGTGTGCTGCACGCCGAGCACGACTTCGAGGTAGTCATTGAACGTGTACGTGCCGCGCACGTTGACGCCCCAGTCCTTGTACCCGGACAGGAGGTTCTGGCCGGCGCCGAAGCCCTTCACGAGGGAGCGATCACCGAACGTCGTGGCCGTTTCGCTGACATAGCCCATAGGCGCGCCGATGGGGAACGGGTTTTCGAGCGTGCCATAGGGCTGGTTGAAAAACGGGCTGCTCGGGTTGCGGTTGAACAGGTAGCTGTTGTTGGCGCTGGTGGCCGCGCCGCTCGCCGCGCCGAACGGATTGGTGACGCAGCCGGCCGGGAGGCCCGGAACGGTTGCGGCGAAAGCCTCAAACTGGGCAGCCGTGGTGAAGGAGGTGATTCCGAGCGAGCGCGCCGTCGCCTCGACGCTGGCCGGCAAATCCTGCAGACGCGGGATGCGGCACACCTGTGGCACAAGCTCGTGGTTCTTCAGGCGCGGCAACTGGTAGTGCGCATCGACGTTCAGCACGAAGTTGGAGCCGAACTCGCGCTCGACATTGGCGGTGTAGATCGGAAACTCGGTGAAATTCGGCGTATAGACGGTGCTGGTCGGGAAGCTGTCGTGGAAATCGACCGTCGTGTAAGACGCGCCGAGACGAACCTCGGTGGCCGCGTCCGGCTTCCACAGATATTTCAGGCCGAGGCTGTTGAAATCGTACGGGAAATCCTGAAATCCGCCGAGCGCGAGGACGTTGTCGCCATAGGCGGACTTGTCGAACAGCGTATGGGCGTCGGAGTGGTACGAACGACCGTACACCAGAACGGAGTGACGGCCCGCTTCGTCTAGCGGCAGTCTCACGTTTCCATAGATCTCGCGCGTCTTGAACGAGCCGGAATAGAAGCCGGCGGCGCCGCCGGTTTCGCCGTCGGGTTCTTTCAACTTGACGCTGACGACGCCGAGACCGCCGTTGGACCCGAAGTAGAGAGACTGGCCGCCGCGAAAAATTTCCACACTTTCGATCATGCGCGGATCGATTGCGGTCGCGGGCCACAGGTCCTCGCTCGGCGAGGACCGGTCGAAGAACGGCACGCCGTCAACGAGGAGCAAAGTGTCGCGGTCGGTGCCGCCATCGATACGGATCGTGAACTCGCCTTCGTCGGGGGAGTAGCCGACGTTGGCGCCGCGGATGAGACCGGCAGCCGCTTCGCCGAAGTTGGTGAAGCCGCCTGTTTCGATTTCCTCTGCCGTAATGACCTGAACCTGGGTGCCAAACTGGGCCATCTCCAGCGCCAGCGGCGTGGCGGAGCGCTCACGTCTCCCCTCGACGAGGATCTCAGCCTCTTCAACAGGAGGTTGCGTCGTCTGGACAGCCTCCTGGGCGAGCGCCTGAGGCGCCAACGCCGTTGAACTCAAAAGCAGGCCGGCCAGCCAGCGCAGCCGATCTTTCGTTTTGATTGTCGACATATTGAAACCCCTCATCCCGCTCGCCGGACGCCTTGCCGTTCGCATGAGTGCGCACCGCCCGACCGGCGCTCACCGGAGAACTAGCCCTCGCACACGACAGTTGGGTGAAAACATTGCAAAATTAACGTGAATTTTACCCATCTTTCATTGCGCCACAATATGAGTATTATTCATTTCCCGCCGGATAGCTGGACATGAGGACTCAATGGCGACTGCGATGCTGATGGAACCGGAGGCGCCAACGGAATCATTGATGGAAGCCGCCAGGGCGCAGGTGCGGGCGGCATCGGGCTTTTTACTCGATTGGGATGGATGCTGTGCGACCGGCGATCGCCTGACGCCTGGCGCAGCGCAATTTTTGCACGCAGTGGAAGGTCGAGCCGCTATCGTGTCGAACAATTCGACAGATACGGAGACTTATTTTCTGAACAGGCTCGCACGCGCCGGCGTGAATTTCAGCGCCGGCCGCGTGTCGCTGGCCGGCGTCTCCGCGCTCGATCTCGCGCTTGAGCGCGGAACACGGCGCATCTTGCTCCTTGCCGGCCCCAAAATGACCGCGCTGGCGCGGCGACGTGGATTCGAGCTGACCACCGAGTCTCCGGAAGCGGTCGTGCTCATGCGCGACACGAAGCTGAGCTATCCACGCCTTGAACTCGCCGCGAACGCCATCGCCCGCGGCGCGGCGCTGATTGCGGCCAATCCCGATCGAACACACCCCGGCCCCGATGGGCGCGTGGTGCCCGAGACTGGCGCCCTGGTGGCGGCGCTCGGCGCATGTGTAGATCTCTCGCGCGCAAGTGTGACGATCGTCGGCAAGCCCGCGAGCGCTCTGTACGAACGAGCATGCGCCGCGCTGCGCCTTCCCTGCTCCGACGTTTTGATGATTGGAGACAACCCCGACACCGATGCCGCGGGCGCCGCCGCGCTGGGCATGCCTTGTCTACTTGTCGGGCCCGACCCCAAGGCGTTCTTCTGGGATGCGTTCGCGGCGCTCAAAAGCGCTTGATCGACAGGACGTCGAACGTTTGCCGCAGGGCGTCCACGGAACGCTCGTAGTCCGCCAGCGCCAGAGCGGCGATCAACGCATCGAGCAAACACAGCTGAGCGATGCGGCTGGTCATCGCCTCGGTGCGGAACTTGGTTTCCCGGGCCATGGTGAACAGCGTCAGGTCAGCGTAGGCCTGGATCGGAGAACTGGCAAAATTCGTGACAACGATCGTCCTCGCACCGGCCTCGCGGGCTAGGCGCGTGGCCGTCAAGGTTTCGTGCGTCGAACCGGAATGCGAGATTGTCAGCACCGTGACGTCGGGCCCAGTGCGCGAGGCGCTGATCGCCTGGATATGGCTGTCCACCACGACGCGTGCGTCGATGCCGATGCGCAGCATGCGGTACTGGGCGTCCTCGGCGATCGGCGCTGAAGAACCGATGCCGTAGATCTCAACCCGCCCGGCCGCTCGGATCAGTTCGACCGCCTTGGCGATCGCCATCGGATCGAGGATTGACAAGGTATCGCGTAGCGCCTGCACGCCCGCACTGAACATCTTGCGGCAAACGATCGCGGCGTCGTCCTCGGGCTGCAGATCCTCATGGATGAACTGAACAGGCTGGACGACCTCCTGGGCCAGACTCAGCTTTAGTTGCTGAAAGCCCGTCAGCTCCAGCTGCCGGCAAAGATTGATGACACTCCCCTCGCTTGCACCGGTTTTGACGGCCAGTTCGGTCACCGACATGCTGACCACGTCGCGCGCGTGCGCCAGGATGTAGTCCGCTATCACGCGCGTGCTTGGCCCCAGCGTCGATTGCCGCACACGGATCCGGGTCAGGACATTCTCGACCAGCGGTGCGGAGGGGCGACGGCGCAACTTTCGTTGATGCATGAGAGCGGTGTTCCTTTGCCGGACCGAAAAGGCCGACACGCAGTAGTTGTGACAGAAGAGGCGGATATCCGGCAAGCGGTATTGAGTTTTGCTCATAATGTCACAATTTCTTGCTCAAACCTTATTTCCCACGTTGCGCGCGATATGCAGGAAGATCGTGGTTGGGGCGACGGCGGCCGTGCCACCCGTGTCTCCTGCCGCCGCCGGCGCAATTGCAGACGGTGGCGTTCGTGGATGGCGCTGGCCATGCGGGGATTTTCGTCCCGCGCAGATCGTCGGTGCAACGCGTGCGGGATCTGCGCGGACGCCTGCTTGCGCTCTGCCCGGTGCAATCTGCTGGGGACTTTGGCTCGTCCTCGACCGGAACGCTCGCGGGAGGCAATCCTTGGCATCGCTGGCGCCGGCGGCGCCGGACTGGAGTTCAAGGAGCGCTTCGTGATGCAGCAATACGATCAAGTCGGGGCGATCATGCTCGTGTTTTTCCCCACCGTTCCGCCGCAGGAACTCTTTCGCAACGCGGCTCCGCGACGACCGCACCGTGGAGCGCTGCCATGATCCGAACACTTGCGATCGCCGTCGCCCTTGCAGCGGCGCCGATGGCGCACGCGCAGGCGCCTGCTGCGTTGTCCGGCTATCGTCTTGATGGATCGGCGTTCAACCTGCCGGCGGACCTGCACGGTGCGCCGACCCTGCTGATCATGCAGAACTACGGTCTCGACGAAGCTCAGGCCAAACCGTGGCGCGCAGCCGCAGCCAGGCGCGACCTGCGATATCTGACCATTGTCGCCATGGGCGCACGCGATCGTCTTGGCAGGGTCGCGGGTGCGGGGCGACTACGCGCAGACCTCGATGACGACACCTTGAGGGCCTTCATCGCTCCAGTGTTTCTCGAAGCGGGCACAGTGCGCGAAGCCCTGGGACTCCCACCATCGGCTGGCGCGACCCAGGTCTTTCTCATGGACCGCCAGGGCCGCCTTGTGGCGTCGGTCGATGAATCGCCAGGTCAGGACAAAACCGCCGCACTTGCCGCACTTCTCCTCCCCTCAACCAGTCCCCGCCCAACCAACAATCCCCCATCATCCGATCCCGCAGACCTCTCGGATCCGCCCGTGGTCCAGCAATCCCCGAACGAACATCCGCAAACCTCGCTAGCGCCGGCGCCGGAAACACCCCTCGCTCGCCCAAGTTTGTCCGCGCGAACGGCGCCACGCGCGAGCGCTCCGGCCAATCCGCTCGCCGGCCTGACGCTCTCCGGCCTGACGCTCTCCGGCCTGCGACGCAGCATCCCCGAAGACGCGAAGCGCCTCGTACTTGCCGCGAACTCAGACCACGTCGCCGAGTTATCGGCGCGGCTGGCAAGCTTGATCAGTTCCGGCGATTGCACAAAAGGTTGCCTCGGCCTCGTGGCGATGGGCGAACGGCCCCGACCGACCCGCGCGATCGCCGCAGGACGTCTGCGCGCCCAGGTGGAAGACGAGTCCATGCGCGCTCACATCATGCCGGTATACATCAGCGGCGCAGAGCTGTTCGATCGCTTTGCGGTCGTTCAAGGCGCGCCGGTGGCGGAAGTAGCCGCCCCTTGAACACCTGCGTTGATCAACGCTCGAACCAATCATGCGAAAATCGGAAGCTCGGCCCAAACGTGGTCCGAAAACGCCACGCGGCTCCACCCGACCCACGAACTCTCCCCGCCTGGCCGCGGATCGCTTTCTCCACCCTGCTGATCGACAAGCGCGTCCGACGAACGCTGCAAACGGTTCGCCAGGCGGAAGTCGACCGAGGCATGCCTGCCCCCCTGCATTCACCTTCGCCCGCCTACGCCGCCCCGCCCGCCGCCATCCTCTCAGCGGGTCGTGGACGAAATGCGAAGGCGCAACTTATGGCGTCAGCGCAGATAGCGCCGACGCACGGCGTTCGCGAGCATCTCCAGCAGCAGGACCAGTGCGAAAATGGCGATGAGGATCGTGCCGACATGCCCGTACTGGTAGAGATCGTAGCGGCCCTTCAATTCCTGACCGATTCCGCCCGCGCCAACGAGGCCCACCACCGTCGCCATGCGCACATTGCGATCGAGAACATAGAGCGTTGAGGCCATGTATTGCGGCATCACCTGCGGCAGTATCGCATGTCGGAGGATTTCGAGCCTACTCGCGCCGATCGCGGCCAACGCCTCCTGGGGAGCGCGTTCGGCGCTCTCGATGTCGTCGGCGTAGAACTTGCCGAAGAACCCTCCAGCGTGCAGCGCAAGCGCAAGAACGCCGGCGATCGGCCCGAAGCCAAAGGCGAGCACCAGAAAGAGCGCGCTGACCAGTTCAGGGACGGCCCGGAGGAGCGCGACAACGGTGCGCGACACCCAGCGCACAGCCGGATGAGGCGCGAGATTGCTGGCGCCGAGAATCGCCAGTGGAAATCCAAGCAAGACGGCAAGGAGCGTGCCCCAGAGCGCGATTTCCAGCGTCTCCAGCATTTTGACGCCGATCTTCAGCGCATAGCCGAACGGCTCGACCAGCACGTCATGGCGCTCCTGGCGGGTTTCCATCTGCAGCGTGTCTGGATTGAGGTCGGGGATTTCGCGCACCTCTGTTTCGACATGCGCAAGGGGCGGTAAATTGGCAGGGTCGAAATTCTCGATCTGGGCGACATCCGTGCGTTCGGCGATGACTGGTGGAAAAAGTTGCTCCCCGATTGTCGAGAATGCGCGCGCCACCTGCGATTCCTCGCGAAGGCCAAACGTCGCCTCAAGGCCTTGGACGCTCAACACGGCCGCGCGATCCATTTCGACGCGGGCGCCGGTCCAGACAAGCAAGGCAAGGGCAACCACGGCCAGCACAACGCTGCGCCAGCCGAAGGGCGCAGGATAGCGCCAACCGACAGCATCGTCGCTCATGCGGATATCCGCGTGGGCGAAGCGCCATAAATGGCGCGCAGCGAATCTTCCCTCAATGAGGCCGGCGGACCGTCGAAAACGATCTCGCCGGCGCGCAGCGCGATGATGCGGTCGGCGAACTGACGGGCGAGGTCGAGTTGATGGAGGCTACAGACTACGGTCGCGCCCGCCGCTCGCGCGTGCGCCCTGAGAATTTGCAGGACGTCGACGCTCGTCCTGGGGTCGAGGCTAGCCACAGGTTCATCGGCCAGCACCAGGCGCGGCGACAGCATGAAGGCGCGCGCAATGCCGACGCGCTGCTGCTGGCCGCCCGATAGCTCAAGCGCTCGGCGGCGCAAATGCCGCTCCTCCAATCCGACTGCCGCCGCGAGTGCGCAGACGCGCGCCTTTTGCTCGCGCGTGAACAAACCCGTAAGCGCACGCCAGCCAGGCGTGACCGGCAGCGCGCCCACGATGATGTTGGCCGCGACCGAAGCGCGCGGCGTCAGGGCAAAAGTCTGATGGATGGAGCCGATCTCTCGACGCAAACCTCGCAGCGTCGCGCGCGACACCAAGACGTCACCTGCCCGGATGGCGCCGCTCGTCGCCACGGCCAGACCGTTGATGCACCGGATAAGCGTCGACTTTCCAGATCCCGACGCACCCAGCAAAACGCAGAACTGTCCCGACGGCACCGCAAAGCTCACGCCCGCGAGAGCTCGCGTGCCGTCGGGATATGTCTTCGCGACTTGATCAAGGTCGAGCTTCAACGCTCGGACGCTTTCTCCAGAATGGCCTCGCGCATGGCCTGATCGAGACGCGCCATCATCTGGCCGGCAATGGCGAATTTGCCGGGATCGAAAGTGGTGTCATAGCGATCCAGGCGCGCGCCGCCATAGCCTCGGATCATGTCCGGCGTGACGCCGGGCGCCTGGTGCGCGGTAGCAAACGCTTCACGCAAGCGCTGCTTGATCGTCGGCGCAAGACCGGGACGCATTGTGATTGGCGGATAGGGAATGGGCACAGAGCGCGCAAGGACGCGAATCGTTTTGGGGTCGACGGCTCCCTCCCGAACAGCGCGCTCATAGCTTTCGAACGAGAGCGCGGCGACATCGACTTGGCCCTGAACGAGCGCAGCCAGGCTGTTGGCATGACTGCCGGTCAGACGAATGGCCGCGAGATCGCGTGCGGGATTGAGGCCGCCGTCCATGATCATCGCCATCGGAAACACGAACGAAGAGGTCGAATTGACGTCACCGAACGCGGCGCTTCGGCCACGCATGTCGCCAATTGTGCGCACCGGGGAACTGGCGCGCGTAAGGAGGCCCGCATAGTAGACGGACTGACCGCGCTCGACGCCCACGGCCAGCAACTCGGCGCAGCCGCGCCTGCTCGCCTGCACGAAAGTCACGGCCCCCTGAAAGGCGATGTCGGCGGCGCCGCTGCACATGGCCTCGACGACTGCATTATAGGATTGTCCCACGCGGAGGTCGAACCGCAGTCCGGTCTGACGCGAGACCGCGTTGAAAACTGGCCGATAGTCCCGGAGCGTGCCGTCTTCGGTGCCGCCGTCCGCGGGAATGAGCACAACGCGAAGCGGCGCCTGGGCTCCATTTTGCTGGGCCCATACAGGGCCGGTCACCGCGAAGAACGCAAAGCAAGCAATGAGCGCGCGTCTTAGGCCGAACATGCCGTGTTTCCGTCTGCACGAGAGGCGCTCGAGTGAGACCCCGCCATATCTCACCACCTCTAGATAGCGTTTGTGACAGGTAAATGAAGTTGATTCACTTCGTTGTGGTCGTTCTCTGAGCAAATCTTATCCGTTCGCCTTTGGGCGCTTGCATGCTCGCCGTGACAGCGGTGGCGGCGAGACCGACCCGCAATGGCGAGGCGCGCGGCAGCGAGGCGTTCTCCGGCCTGGACGCCGGCGGCGACCGAAAGAACAGTTTCGCCGAGCTGACTGCGGCCTTTGATCGCGACGCGGCTTCGAGCGTGTCTGTCCAAACGGACAGATGCACGTCACCGCCCCGCATGTCGCGCGCGCCGTCAAGACCTCTCAAGGCCGACGTGTATGACGAGAGGCGGAAAATTCCGCCGCGTGTCCGCGTCGTGAAATTGTTACAACGCCTTCATTACCACGTCGCATGCCGCTCGCATGCGCTCCCCGCTCGCGACCATCGCGATGGAGGAAGCTGACATGGGCAATACGACACACAGATCCGCACGCGGGATTTGGCTCCTGTCGACAGCCATCGGCCTTGGCGCGATCCTGCCGGCACAGGCCCAGGAGGCGACCGGACCGGCGCCGGTCGCGCGGGAGGCCGCCCAGGACACGCCCCCCGACGCGCCAGTCAGCGACGAGATCGTCGTGGTCGGCCAGCGCCTGCGCCAGGAGCGCGCGCTCGACATCCGTCGCAACAGCGAGGCCTTGGTCGATGCGATCGCAGCCGATGAAATAGGCCGTCTCGCCGACAAGAACGTGGCGGAAAGCGTGGAGCGCCTTCCCGGCGTCAGCCTGAAGTACGACCAGGGCGAGGGACGCTATGTGTCGCTGCGCGGCATCGATGGCGCGCTCAACAACGTGACCGTGAACGGTGTCGATCTGGGTTCCCCCGACGGCGATACGCGCCAGCTGCCTCTTGACGTGGTTGGCGGCCAGCTTCTGTCGCGGGTGACCGTCGTGAAGGCCGTGACGCCCGACATGGATGCGCAGGCGATCGGCGGATCGGTCGACGTCCGGCTGCAGAGTCCGTTTGATTTCGGAAAACCCCTGATCGCGCGTGCACTGGTCCAGGGCGGCGAGCATGAGCAGAACGACACGAACCCGTATGCGGGAGAACTCGCTGTGGGCGGCGTTTTCGGAGATCGCGGGCAGTTCGGGGTGCTCATCGGCGCTTCCTATCAGGAGCGCGACTTCCGCACCTATGGCGTTTACCCCGACGACTGGGCGGCAGCGCCCGGAAGCACGCGCGGCCGTCCGACAAACATCAAGTACACAACCTACGATCTCCTGCGCCAGCGCACAGGCGCAGCCGCCAATCTCGAATGGCGCCCAGGCGACAACCAGCGCGTTTATCTGCAGGCTCTCTATAGTCTCTTCCAGGAAGACGAGTACCGTCAACGCTACCGTCTCGACTTTGGAACCGTCACGTTCAATCCTGACGGGATCACGGCAACCGGCGCCGGCGGCGAACGTCGTCAGGATCTGCGCCTGGAACAGAAGGACAAGTCGATCCTCAACGTGACGCTCGGGTCCGAGACGACCATCGGCGCGTGGACGCTGGACGGCCAGATATCGCGGGGTCACAACGAACTCGACGAACCCAACAAGGTGTGGACCTTCCGCAGCGCCGGCCTGCCCGGCGGAACGATCGCCACGAACCTGAATTTCGGACCTTTGCTCTACACGGCGACCCCGGCGGCGGAGGTGCCCGCGTCGGCGCTTCAGTTCCGCCAATTGACGGTGCAGCGCAATTTCGCGGAAGAGGACATCACCACAGGCGTCATCAACGTACGGCGCAACCTTTCGTTCGGCGAAGACAGCTACATCCAGTTCGGCGCCCGCATCCGTGACGCCGAAAAAACCCAGGACAACGCCAACGACCGCTATGACCGCGGATCGACGGCGAACCGGTTCACGCTCGCCGACTTCGGCCTGCTCGGCCAGCCGACCGCAACCTATCTCGATGGAACGGTCTACCCAAACTCTGTCACGATCGACGCCGGCGCGATAGAAGCCTTCACCGCCGCCAATCTGGGCGGCGTGCGCATCGTGCTGAACCCGTCCGTGACCAATGCGGCGGCCCTTTCCGGCGACTACACCGTCGAGGAACGGGTGACGGCGGGATACGGCATGGTCAATTTCGATTTCGGCCGCCTGTCCATCCTCGGCGGGGTCCGGGTCGAACGCACGGAGACGAGCGTCTCCACCCCGCTGCCGACCGTGAGTTCGCTGTCCAATGAGGGCGAATACGTCAACGTGTTGCCGGGCCTCCATGCGCGCTTCGAAGGCGACCACGACATCGTGCTGCGCGGCGCGATCACCCGGACGCTGGGACGGCCCGGCTACGGCCAGCTCTCACCGGCCGCGTCGATCAACACGGTTCCCGCCACGCCCGTGATTTCGCGCGGCGATCCGGAACTGGAGCCCTATCTCTCGACCAATATCGATGCGGCGATCGACTGGTACTTCGCGCCGGGAGGCGTCCTCGGTCTCGGCATCTTCCACAAGACGATTTCGGATTACATCTTCACGCGCACTGAGCTCGCCACGAACGTAACATTCCAGACGATCACCTATCCCACCGTCCAGCTCTCGCAACCGGCGAACGCGGGAGAAGCCGACGTATCGGGTCTTGAACTCAACTATCAGCAGCAGTTCACCTTCCTGCCCGGCGCCTTCAGCGGCATTGGCGTCGCCGCCAACCTCACGCTGAGCGATTCCAGCGTCGATGTCCCAGGGCGCGGAACACTCGCCCTGCCGCGTCAGTCGGACCGGGTATGGGGCGTGCAGCTCTTCTACCAGAAGTATGGCTTTGAAGGCACGCTCGCCTATCACCACACAAGCGCCTATCTCGACACCGTCGCCGCATCCGCGGCGGACGACACCTACTTCAACCGTTTCCGTCGCCTCGATGCGAAACTCAGCTACGCGGTCACGCCGCGTCTGAAGGTCTTCGTGGAGGGGCAAAACCTCAACGATGAAACGCTCTGGGAGTATCAGGGCGGGCGTCCTGACTGGCAGATCGGATACGAGCAGTACGGGCGCACGACCTACGTCGGCCTCAGCGCGAACTGGTGAGACCAACGCCGGTGCCGCCCTGCCGGGCGGGGCCGCACGCCCCGGAGACATGTCAATGCCGATCCGACGCCGTCGCGCCCTTCAGGCGCTCATTTCCGCATGGACCCTTTCGCCGTACGCCGCCTGGGCGCGCAGCGAGACAGGTTCGTACCGTCTCATGCAGGGGCCGATGATCGGCGCCATCGGACCGCGATCAGCCTCGATCTTCACACGCGCGAGCGCGCGCGCGGCGGTCACGATCGAATACGGTCGGCGAGAGGATCTCTCCGATGCGCGTCGCGCGCCGCCTGTCTCGGTGGGCCCGGACAACGACTACATCGCGCGCATAGAACTGACGCAGCTCGAGCCCTCCACGCGCTACTACTATCGTCCCCTGCTGGACGCTGCGACGGACCGCTATCTGTCGCGAAATCCTCCGTTCAGCTTCCGCACGGCGCCGCCGGTCGGGCGACGCTCGGACTTCAAGATCGCGTTTGGATCGTGCGCGCGCATCCAGGCCTATCCCGTGCAACCGATCTGGGACGCCGTCGCATTGGCCGACCCGGACATGTTCCTGTGGCTTGGAGACAACGTCTATCATGACACGCTTGAGCCCCGCATCATGGATGAGATGTGGCGCATGCAGCGAAACGTCCCCAATCTCCTGCCGATACTGCGCTCCATTCCCAATCTCGCCATCTGGGACGACCATGATTTCGGCCTGAACGACCACGATCGCGAGAACCCGGTGAAAGAGGCCTCGCTTGCGAGTTTCAAGCGCTACTGGGCCAACCCGTCGTATGGCCTTCCCGAAACGCCGGGCGTTTTCTTCAAGCAGTCCTACGGACATGTTGATCTCTTCATGCTCGACGGGCGCTACCATCGCGACCCGAACGCCGCCCCTGATGGGCCGACCAAGACGATGCTTGGGGCCGAACAGCTTGAGTGGCTGAAGCACGGATTGCGGACAAGCAACGCCACCTTCAAAATTCTCGCATGCGGCAGCGGATGGTCCAGTGCGAAGGGCCCGGGAGGCGATTCATGGGCGGCGTTCCTCGATGAACGCAATCGGCTGTTCGACTTCATCCGCGACGAACGGATTGCTGGCGTCGTTCTCATTTCCGGGGACACCCACGTGGGTGAACTGAACGCCATCCCGCGTTCCGATGCCGGGGGATATGATCTCTACGACCTCGTAAGTTCGCCGTTGGCGCAGGAAACCGAACGATCCTGGACCGAACGGCGCCCCGAACGGCGCATCAGGCAGGTCTACGCCAGCGACGTGAATTTCGGCGTCCTCGATTTCCCGGGCGAGGGCGAACCGCGCATGACGTTCAGGCTGGTCAACAGCCGGGGACAAAGCGCATTCGCGCCGCTCACGCTGACCGCCGGCGACCTGGTGAACGGCGTGCGAAGCTGGGATCGCAAGATGGACGACGTCTCCCGCATCCGCCACGAACGCGTTGTCGCCGGGAGAAGCTATTACGAGCCGGACCCCATTTAACTGCGAGATCGCTGACGCGAAAAGATGCGCCGCAAGCCGGCCCACGAGCCGCCGCGCCGATCCGCGCAAACCGTCGTCCGAGGCCCGACGATGCACCGGTGATGAGAACGGTGCGTCCCGAAGCATCGAATCCGCTCACGGCGGTCCGCAACCCAAGATCTTGCGGCGCCGTGGCGCCGACGGCCGAAAAATGGTGAGCCCGGCGGGGCTCGAACCCACGACCCTCTGATTAAAAGTCAGATGCTCTACCAGCTGAGCTACGGGCTCGCGACGAGACAGGACCGGGAACCGGGCCGACGCGCGAGGCGCTTGGCTAAGGCGCCGCGCCGCGTAACGCAAGCGCCGCTACCCCTCCGCATGCGCCAGCACGCCCCGCACGGCGGCGCGCCAGCCGGCGAGAAGGCGTTCGCGCTCCGGCGCGGCCATCGACGGCGTCCAGCGGACGGCGGGCGCGCCCGGCAGGCTCGCGTCGAGGCTGGGGATAAGTCCGGCGCCGAAGGCCGCGAGCCGCGCGGCGCCCAGCGCGGTGACCTCCTGGAACGCCGGCCGCTCGACAGGTGCATCGCAGATGTCGGCGAGGAACTGCATGGCCCAGCCGTTCGCGGTGACGCCGCCATCCACCTTGAGCGTCGTCGGGCGCGGCGCGCCGTCGGCGACGAGCGCATCGAGCAGATCGCGCGTCTGGTAGGCGATGGCCTCCACGCCCGCGCGCACCACGTGCGCCGCCATTGAATCGCGTGTGAGCCCCACGATCGCCCCGCGTGCGTCGGCGTTCCACTGCGGCGCGCCGAGCCCCGCGAACGCCGGCACGAGATACACCCCGCCGTTGTCCTTCAGCGCGGCGGCCATCGCTTCGCTTTCGCGCGAGGCGTTGATGAGGTGCAGACCTTCCTTGAGCCACTGGATCGTGGCCCCCGCCGAAAAGATCGAGCCCTCGAGCGCATACGTCGTCTCCGCGCCGATCTGGTAGCCGACAGTGGCGAGCAACCTGTTTTTCGAGACCGGCGGTTCGCGGCCCGCGTTCATCACGAGAAAGCAGCCGGTGCCGTAGGTCGCCTTCGCCATGCCGGGCGAGAGACAGCCGTGGCCCACGAGGGCCGCCTGCTGGTCTCCCGCGACGCCGGTGATGGGAATGGCGCGGCCGAAGAGCGCGGGGTCTGTCTCGCCGAAGAGGCCCGCGCTCGGCTTCACCTCAGGCAGCATCGACGTCGGCACACGCAGCAGCGCCGCAAGTTCCTCCGACCATGCCGGCGGCTTCAGCGCGAAAAGGAGCGTGCGCGAGGCGTTTGTCGCGTCGGTCGCATGCACCTTTCCGCCGGTGAGATTCCAGATGAGGAAGGAATCCATGGTGCCGAAGATGACATCGACCCGGAGATCACGATCATCACGGAGATCCATGGAATCGAGGATCGCGGCGATCTTCGTGCCGGAGAAATACGGATCGAGCAGCAGGCCGGTCTTCGCCTGCACCATCGCCTCGTGACCCTGCGCCTTCAGCGCCGCGCACACGTCCGACGTGCGCCGGTCCTGCCAGACGATGGCCTTGTGGACCGCCTTGCCGGTCTTGCGATCCCACACGACGGTGGTCTCGCGCTGGTTGGTGACGCCGATGCACGCGATCGCCTGCGGGCCGCCGACCTTGTCGATGACTTCGCGGCAGACCTGCACGGTCGCGGCCCATATCTCGGCCGGATCGTGCTCGACCCAGCCGGGCTTCGGGAAATGCTGCGTGAGTTCGATCTGCGCGACCGCCTTCGGCGCGAACGCAAGATCGAACGCGATGGCGCGCGTGGAGGTGGTGCCCTGGTCGATGGCGAGGATGTGCGTGGTCATGGATGAAACTCTACAGCGCTCCATCCCTCCCCCGCCAGCGGGGGGATGGACTGAGCGAAGCGAAGTCAGGGTGAGGGCCCGGTGGTGCAGAAGGAGACTCGTTCTGCGCCGCCGCCCCTCACCCGGTTGCTTCGCAACCACCCTCTCCCGCAAGCGGGCGAGGGTTGAATGGCGTTACGCCCGCGCCGCCTCGCGGAACGCCACGCTTGCGGCGCGGACGCGTTCGAAGGCTTCGTCGATGCGGTCCGGCGTCAGCACGACGCCGTCAGCAGCCATGCGTTCGACGTCGGCGCGGATCGCGGCGAGCTTGACCGCAAGGTCATCGGCCTGACGCGCGGCGGCGTCCCCGACCCGCAGGACCTGACCCGCGAGATCGAAGAGTTCGCCGATCCGCGCGCGGCTTTTGGCCGGCACGAGCGGCAAGAGCGCGCCGAGCGCGGCGAGCAGCAATTGCAGTTGCAGGATAAGTGCTTGTTGCATGAGGGTTCTCCTTATTTGCGCTGGGCGATGGTGGCGAATTCACCGAGCGGTCCGCGCGCGGCGGCGAAGGCCTCGTCGAGCCGCACGGCGGCGATGGCGAGCATCGCGGCGGCGCGTTCGTGCGTCGGGCGATCCTTCGCGACGGCCTCGTAATCGGCGCGTGCGTGCAGATAACCGACGAGTGCGATGCGCAGGGTTTCTGCCGCCGGAGTCGCGACACGTTCGGCGTTGACGAGCGCCTGCTTCACCGGCGTGGGCACGAGCGGATCGCGCACCAGATCGGTCGCCTCCTCCAGCACTGCCGCGTAACTTGCGAGCAGCGCGTAGGCCTTCTGGTCCGCCGTGCGCGCGACGCTCAACGGGTTTTCAAACTTGGGCGTCTCCATGGCCGCGCAGGCGGGCATGGCGACAAGCGCGATGGCGAGCGCCATCGTACGCAGTGGATTGCGCATTGTGATTCTCCTGATTGTCGTGCGGTTTCAGCCGATGGGGCGGCTTGCGCGGGCGCGTCCGACGCCGACGGCCATGAGCCCGGCGTAGAAAACGAGATCGGCGAGCGCGTCGGCGATGGCCTGTGCGGAGCCTTCCGGCAGTTCGACGCCGAGGCGCGAAAGCCCGAAGGCGATCGCCATGGTTGCGGCGCCGCGCAGTGTGAGCGAGCGGAGCGCCGGCCGCGGGTCGATGGGAATGGTGGGGGGGATGGTGGGTACGTCAGTCATGATGCCTCCTTGCTGGTTGCAGGGAGGAGGCTAAGGGCGCGCGGAGTCCGGTCGGATTGATTGTGGAAAGAATTTCCGCGCGCACAGGTTTTCAGCGCGGCCGTTCGTTGGCGCACATGGCCTGCGGCGCGCACGCCACGCGCGCAAGACGCAAATTTGTGTGGGAACCGGTGCGGTGATCTACGCCGCCAGTCCCCGCTTTGCAGCGAGATATTCGCGTTCGAGACGGTCCACGAGGCCGCCCGCGGTGACGATTTCGCGCACCCCGCCGATGCCCTGCCCGCAGCCCCAGATGTCTTTCCAGGCCTTCTTGTCGGTGTTCCCGCCGGAGCCGAAATTCATCTTCGAGGGATCGCTCTCGGGGAGATTGTCGGGGTCCATGCCGGCGGCGATGATCGAGGGCTTCAGATAGTTGCCGTGCACGCCGGTGAAGAGGTTCGAATAGACGATGTCGTCGGCGGAGGACGCGACGATCATTTCCTTGTAGCGCTGGTCGGCGTTGGCTTCCTGTGTGGCGATGAAGGCCGAGCCGATATAGGCAAGGTCTGCGCCCATGGCCTGGCACGCGAGCACCGCGCCGCCGTTGGCGATGGCGCCGGACACCAGCAGCGGCCCGTCGAAGAACTGGCGGATTTCCTGGATCAGCGCGAACGGCGACAGTCCGCCCGCATGTCCGCCCGCCCCCGCGCACACCGCGATGAGCCCGTCGGCGCCTTTTTCCAGCGCCTTCTTCGCGTGCGGAATGTTGATGATGTCGTGCAGCACGATGCCGCCGTAAGAGTGGATCGCGTCGTTGATCCACGTCTGCGCGCCGAGCGAGGTGATGACGACGGGAACCTTGTATTTCACGCACGCCTCGACGTCGTGCTCGAGGCGGTCGTTCGACTTGTGCACGATCTGGTTCACCGCGAAGGGTGCGGCGTCCGGATGGCCGGCGAGTTCGCTCGTGATGCGGTCGAGCCAGTCGTGCAGCACCGGGCCCGGCCGCGCGTTGAGCGCAGGAAACGAACCGACCACGCCGGCCTTGCACTGCGCGATCACGAGATCCGGCTGCGAGATGATGAACAGCGGCGAGCCCACCACCGGAAGGCGCAGATTCTGAAGGACGGGCGGCAGCGCCATGAAATTCCCCTTACGTAAACGTGAGACAAATCGTAGCCGACCCCGCGCCCTACGAGAAGCCATGAGCGACTTGACGCGCACGGCAGCACCCCGCCAATTCCGCCCATGACCAAAGATGCCGGGCTCATGCCCCTCGCCGCCGACTTTCCCGACCAGGACGAGACCCGCTGGCGCGCGCTCGCGGAAGCCGCGCTCAAGGGCGCGCCGTGGGACCGCCTCGTGGCGCGCACCGCCGATGGCGTGCCCGTGCAGCCGCTCTACCGCGAGACCGACATCGCCACCGCCGGCGACCCTTCCGGCGCGCCGGGCCAGGCGCCGTTCGTGCGCGGCGGCCACGCGGCGCGGGATGCGTTCCTCCCCTGGCACATCCGCCAGTCGGTCGAGACGCCCGATCCGGCGGCCGCGCACGCCGAGGCGATGGCCGATCTCGAACGCGGCGCCTCCTCCATCGAACTCGTCGTCGATCCCGCGGGCGCTGGCGGCGTGAAGATCACGCGCCTCGCGGACCTGAAGACTGCGCTCGACGGCGTGCTCGTCGATCTGGCGCCGATCGCGCTCGATGCGGGCGCGGCGGGACTGGCGACGGCGAAGCTGCTCGCGGAATTCCTCAAGGACGCAGGCCCCGCCGCCGCGCCGCCTGCATTCAACATTGATCCCGTCGGCGCGCTGATGCGCGACGGTGCGATCGCCGATGGCGCGTTGAAGGACGCCGCGACCTTCGCCGCGACGCAGCGCGACCGCTTCCCTAAGGCCACGTGGCTGCGCGCCGATGCGCGGCCGGTGCACGAGGCGGGCGGGTCCGAAGCGCAGGAGATTGCGGTTGCATTGTCGAGCGGGATCGCTTCGTTGCGCGCGCTGACGGACGCGGGCTTTCCTATCGACGACGCGAGCGGCGCCATTCTCTTCACCGTCTCCGTCGGCCCGGACATTCTCGTCGAGACGGCGAAACTGCGCGCGCTGCGGCTCACGTGGGCGCGCGTAATGGAAGCCTCCGGCGCGAAGCCCGAAGCGCGCGCGGCGCAGATCCACGCCGTCACCTCGCGGCGGATGATGACGCGTCACGACGCGTGGACGAACATGCTGCGCACCACGGCGGCGGCGTTCGCGGCGGCGGTGGGCGGCGCCGAGGCGATCACCGTGCTGCCGTTCACGGATGCGCTCGGACGCCCCACGCCGTTTGCACGCCGCATCGCGCGCAACACCCAGCTCATCCTCATGGAGGAAAGCCACCTCGGTCACGTCATCGATCCCGCCGGCGGCGCGTGGTTCGTGGAGAAGCTGACGCGCGATCTGGCGGAAGAAGCGTGGAAGGAGATGCAGGGGATCGAGGCGCAAGGCGGCATCGTGGCCGCGCTGACGAACGGAGTCGTGCAGCACGAGGTCGAGCTTGTGCGACAGAAGCGACAGAAGGCGTTCGCGACACGGCGGGAGTCGATCACCGGCATTACCGACTTCCCGCTGCTGGGCGCCGAGGCGCCGGAAGCGGGAGCGCGGGCCTTCAGGCCCGCAAACGATGCGAGCCTGAAGGCTCGCGCTCCCCTGTTTTCGCCCATCCGTTGGGCCGAACCCTTCGAGACCCTCCGCGACAAGGGCGAAGCCGCGAAGGCGTCCGCCTTCTTCGCGACGCTTGGGCCCCTCGCGGAGTTCAGCGCGCGCGCGAACTTCGCGAAGAACCTCTTCGCCGCCGGCGGCGTCGGCGCGATCGGTTCGGAAGAGGCATACGCCGATGCAGCGGCGCTTGTGGTCGCGTTCGGCAAGAGCGGTGCGACAGTCGCCGTGCTCTGCGGCTCGGACGCGCGCTACGCGAGCGACGCCGCCCTCGCCGCGCAGGCTCTGAAAGCCGCCGGCGCGCTCTGGATCGTCTACGCTGGCAAGCCCGCCGACGAAGCCGCGATGCGCGCGGCGGGCGTCGACCAGTTCGTCTTTGCAGGGCAGGACACGCTTGAGGCGCTGAAGACGCTGCATACGGCGTTGGGGGTGCAGTGAGCATGCCGCAAATGCTCCCATATCGCGCGATCGCACCCGAGGTCGACGCCGCTCTGATTGCTCTGGAATCGAGCGCTACGGTCGATCAGGTCGCCGACGCCTATACCACTGTGAATGCCGAGGCGGGGCGACGCGCAAAGAACGTGTTCACGTTCTGCTTGCTGGTTGGAGGTACGGTCGCAATTCTGATCGGAGCCGGTCACTATTTTCAATTGCTGCCCTATCCAAACTTTTGGGGATACGCCCTAGTGCCTATTGGCGCCGCAACACTCGGCAGCATTGTGTTGCGCAGTGAAACAGCCAATGACGACGCGCGCGTTCACAGGGCAGTCGTCAAATGGCGCAAGCAACTTAAATCCAGCCGCCCTTAGCGCACGCTCGAGTTCCGCAAATGACCAAACTCCCCGATTTCTCCACCATCGACCTCGACCGCCCGCACAAAGCGCACGCGAACGCTGCACCGGCGAGCGATCCGTGGCTAACGCCCGAAGGCATTCCGGTGAAGACGGTCTACACCGCCGCCGACCGCGCGGGGCTCGACTTTGTCGACGGCTTTCCCGGCATGGCGCCGTTCGGGCGCGGGCCGTATGCGACGATGTACGTGCAGCAGCCGTGGACGGTCCGCCAGTATGCGGGTTTCTCGACGGCGGAGGATTCCAACGCCTTCTACCGCCGCAATCTCGCGGGCGGCCAGAAGGGCCTCTCCGTCGCGTTCGATCTCGCCACGCACCGCGGCTACGACTCGGATCACCCGCGCGTGCTGGGCGACGTGGGCATGGCGGGCGTCGCCATCGATTCCATCTACGACATGCGCACGCTCTTCGCGGGCATCCCGCTCGACGAGATGAGCGTGTCGATGACGATGAACGGCGCGGTGCTGCCGATCCTCGCGCTCTACATCGTCGCCGCCGAGGAACAGGGCGTGGCGCCGCAGAAACTGGCCGGAACCATTCAGAACGACATCCTGAAGGAGTTCATGGTCCGCAACACCTACATCTATCCGCCCACGCCGAGCATGCGGATCATCTCGGACATCTTCGCCTTCACGGCGACGAACATGCCGAAGTTCAACTCGATCTCGATCAGCGGCTATCACATGCAGGAGGCCGGTGCGACCGCGGACCTCGAACTCGCCTATACGCTGGCGGACGGCGTGGAATACCTGCGCGCGGGGATCGCTGCGGGACTGTCCGTCGACAAGTTCGCGCCGCGTCTGTCGTTCTTCTGGGCGGTGGGCATGAACCCGTTCATGGAGATCGCCAAGATGCGCGCGGGGCGCCTGCTGTGGGCGAAGCTCGTGAAGCAGTTCAATCCGAAGGATGAGAAGTCCCTCGCGCTGCGCACGCACTCCCAGACGTCGGGCTGGAGCCTCACCGCGCAGGACGTGTTCAACAACGCGCCGCGCACGGTCATCGAGGCGATGGCGGCCGCGTACGGCGGCACGCAGTCGCTGCACACCAATTCGCTCGACGAGGCGCTCGCGCTGCCGACGGACTTCTCCGCCCGCATCGCGCGCAACACACAGATCTTCCTGCAGAACGAAGCCGGCGTCACCCGCCCTGCCGATCCGTGGGGCGGCTCCTATTATGTGGAGCGTCTCACGCACGATCTCGCAGCGAAGGCGTGGGCGCATATCGAGGAAGTCGAAGCGCTCGGCGGCATGGCCAAGGCCATCGAACAGGGCTTGCCGAAACTCAGGATCGAGGAAGCCGCCGCGCGCACGCAGGCGCGCATCGACACGGGCGTGCAGAGCGTCATCGGCGTCAACAAGTTCCGGCTCGACGAGAAGGAAGATGTGCCGGTGCTGAAGGTCGACAACGCCGCCGTGCGCGTGATGCAGCTCGAAAAGTTGAAGCGCCTGAAGAGCGACCGCAACGAAGCGGATGTGCAGGCGAAGCTCGATGCGCTGACGGAAGCCGCGAAGGGCGATGGCAACCTGCTGGCGCTGGGCGTGGAAGCAGCGCGCGCCAAGGCGACGGTGGGCGAGATTTCACTGGCGCTGGAAAAAGTGTTCGGTCGCCACGCGGCGCGCATCCAGTCGATCCAGGGCGTTTACGGGAAAGAGGCGATGATGGCCGGGAAAGATGCGATCGCCGCGGCTCGCGCGCAGACGGACAAGTTCGCCGAAGCCGAAGGCCGCCGCCCCCGCGTGCTCGTCGCCAAGATGGGCCAGGACGGCCACGACCGCGGGCAGAAAGTTATCGCTTCGGCGTTTGCCGATCTCGGATTCGACGTGGACATCGGGCCACTTTTCTCAACGCCCGAGGAGGTCGCGCGCATGGCGGTGGAGAACGACGTGCACGTGGTGGGCGTGAGCTCGCTCGCCGCCGGACATCTGACGCTCGTGCCCGCACTCCGCGAAGCGCTGAGCAAGGAAGGCCGCAGCGACATCATGATCGTCGTCGGCGGCGTGATCCCGCCGGATGACGTGAGCACGCTCATGCAGATGGGCGCGAGCGCGGTGTACCCGCCGGGCACGGTGATCGCGGAAGCGGCGCAGGATGTGCTGGAGACGCTAGGCGCGCGGCTGGGGCACGCGGCTTAGACTCATTCCGGAAACAAAGCGCGAGCTTCGCCCTCAACCGTCACGTTTGAACAGGAAATCGATCAAGAACGGCAGGAACGTCGAAATGATCGTCACCCAAAGAACGATGCGAATTTCGCGGTTCGGATGCGTTAGCCAGTGACGCACGTCATACCATTGCACCCGTCGTATGTAGATGTCGTATGTCCCCTCGATCTCCGTACCGCCCTCATCGTCGTCCTGAGAGGCGTTGTTGAGTCGAATTTCGTTGAGAACCTCTCCATCAAACTGAACGTGGCCTTCCGGCACAGAGTAGCGCTTGGAGGCGAACTGCAGGTGCATCTCGCGCGTGACGAGTGGAAGCGGCTTTCCAGACTCAACAACCGTGACGACGTAGTATCGTGACGCGTCCTTCGCCAAGTCTTGCTTTACGATGTCAGATTGGGCGCTTCCCTGCACATCGCGTTTGTGAAGCGCCATGTAGGTCTTGCTGTGCAGCCGCAAGAAATCCTTGTAGGTGTGTGGGCCGCCTTTGATCTTCACGCCCGAAAGCTTTGGCTTCTGGAAAATCCAGGTCGCCCGCGCGATCCAGTACGCAATCAACAACGCGGACAGCAGCAATATCAGGAACAAACTTCCTGTCTGCCAACCCATGGAGTGCAACGGATCCAACGCGAGGCAAAGATATTCATCCCAGGCGTTTCGGCCAACTTCCAGCCACTTTTCCATCGTCTCCCCCAGTCGCCTCTAGCTTGAATACATTGCTCTCCAAATCAAGTCAGAGCCACTCACCCCAACCCCAACTGCCTCAAAATACTACCCTGATCAAAATACACCCGCTCGCACACAATCTTGTCCGTCCCCGCCGCGAACTCGAACACTGCGCACATCTGCACGCGGAACGCCCTGCCCGTCGGCGCCACTTCGCCCTGCGGCGTCTTCAGCGGCCCGGTGTGCGTGCCGGTCAGCCAGAACTCCGCGACGATGGCGTCCTCGCTCTGGCGCAGCGCGATGATCTCGTTGGACTGGTCGGGGAACGGCGTGCGCGAGGCCTTGAAGTAGCGGCGCACTGCGTCCTCGCCGTCGAACTCGGCGCCCGACCCGATGAGTTCGTAGCGCGGGTGCTGGAAGGTGGCGATCACGGCGTCCCAGTCGTGCGTGATCTCGAGCGCCATGTGGTCGCGGATGGTCTTCTCGCGGGCGGCGGCGAGGGCGGTGTTTGTCATTGGCGTTTCTCCCTGCCCGAACGCTAGACGGCCGTCCGCTTGAACGCCAGCGCCGCCCTCCCCACATTCCCGCGCATCAGAGGAGACACGCATCCATGATCGTCACCACCACGCCGAACATCGAAGGCCGTCCGATCCGCGACTATCTCGGCGTCGTCACCGGCGAGGCGATCCTCGGCGCCAACGTCTTCCGCGATCTCTTCGCCGGCATCCGCGACGTGATCGGCGGCCGCTCCGGCAGCTATGAGGAAGTGCTGCGCGAGGCGCGCGACGCCGCGCTCTCCGAAATGGAAGCCGAAGCCAAGAAGCGCGGCGCGGACGCCATCGTCGCCGTCGACCTCGACTACGAGACCGTGAGCCAGGGCACCATGCTGATGGTGACGGCGAGCGGCACGGCGGTGAAGCTGGGTTAGCGCACCCATCCCTCCCCCGCCGGCGGGGAGGGACAGACCTTGTCCAGCCACAAATCGGGTGACACTTTAGCCCGGATGGATGGGTGACACT
>CAZGYQ010000040.1:0-29584 GCA_964530695.1 uncultured Caulobacteraceae bacterium | reverse complement strand
ACCCCCTGGGTTCCGGATCGCGCCTCCGGCGCGTCCGGAATGACGGAGCCTAGAAACGATCAGCTCAATTCCAGACCGCCGGCTTCCTGTCCTTCCACGGGCATTCCTTCTCCAGCTGGCCCGCGAGGCGGTAGAGCGTCGCCTCGTCGCCGTAGCGGCCGGTGAACATCATCGCCATCGGCAGGTTCGAGGCCGACTGCCAGAGCGGCAGCGACAGCGACGGTTGCCCGGTGATGTTGAAGGGCGGGGTGAAGGGGAAGGCCGCGCTGGAGCGGCGGTCGTATTCCTTGAGGTCCACGTTGACGGGATCGACGTGATCGACGCGCGGCGGCGGGCCGCCGAGAACGGGGCAGAGGTAGACGTCGATGTCCTCGAACGCGGCGAGAATTTTCCGGTTCATCACCCGCAACTGCTGCCAGCCCCACATGGCTTGCTGGCCGGTGATCGCCTTGCCCGCCTCGTAACCGCGCCGCGCCAGCGGACCGATCTCGCCGTCTCGCGGCTCGCGTCCGAGGCGGTCGATCCAGCGCTGCATGCCGGCGGCGAAGTTGGACGCGGAGACCACGCTCTGCGCGCGATAGAACATGCGCCAGTCGACGTCGAAATCGCGCTCGTTGACTTCGTGGCCGAGCTTCTTGAGCAGTTCGACGGTGCGATGGAGCGCCGCCAGCATTTCGGGATCGAACGGCCGCCCGCTCGGTGTCGCGGCGCTCCACGCGATGCGCATCCGCCCGGGGCTTTTCGAGACTTCCTCGAGATAGGAGCCGAGCTTCGGCGCCGGCGCGTAGGGGCTCGCGGCCTCGGGATAGCCCGTCGCATCGAGCATCGCGGCGCTGTCGCGCACGGTGCGCGACACCACGTGATCGACGCTGAAGCCGATGGCGCGGTCGCTGTCGTCGCCGCCGTTCGGATTGCGATCGCGCGTGACCTTCATGCCCACGAGCCCGCAGCACGCGGCGGGAATGCGGATGGAGCCGAGGCCGTCGCTCGCGTGGGCCAGCGGCACGATGCCGGCTGCCGTGGCGGACGCTGCGCCGCCGGAGGAGCCGCCGGAAACGTGATCGGTGTTCCACGGATTGCGGCACGCGCCGAGCTTTTCTGAATGCGTCACGCCCGGGATGCCGAACTCCGGCGTGTTGGTCTTGCCGACGAGCACGACGCCGGTCTGGCGGTAGCGGCGCACGAGTTCGCTGTCGGCGTCATCGGCGTCCAGCGCTGCGTACACACTACCAGACGTGCGCGGCCAGCCTTTCACCTTCAGGCCGAGATCCTTGATCAGGAACGGCACGCCCTCGAAGGGGCCTTTCGGCAGCGGTCCCCGCGCCACGCAGCGGGCTTCCTCGAACGCGGTGTGGACGACAGCGTTGAGCTTGCCGTTGTGGCGCTCGATGCGCTCGATGCAGGCGTCGACGAGTTCGAGCGGCGTCACCGCGCGCGTCTTGACGAGGTCCGCGAGCGCGAGGCCGTCGTGTTCGGCGAAATCAGGCATGCTCATGATCAGAACCCCACCATAACCTTGCATTGCGTTGACGGTTTGCGCAGCGCCTCGAAGGCTTCGGGCAGCGCATCGAGCGTGATGCGGTCGGTCACCATCGCCATCGCCTCGATGCGGTCTTTCGCGATCATGTCGAGCACGAAGGCGAACTCCTGCGCGGTGTAGCCGAGCACGAACTGCAGGTTCAGCTCCTTCAGGATTCCCACGAGCGGCATGATCGCATCCATACCCTGGCAGACGCCGGCGACGACGATGCGCGCGTGGCGCGGCGCGGCCAGCATCGCCTCGTTCAGCATGCCGGGATTGCCGACGCATTCGAAGATCACGTCCGGGCCCTTGCCGGCGATCTTCTCCACCTGGTCGGTGAGCGGGCGGGCGGGATCGATGACGTCGGTTGCGCCGAACTGCGCGGCCATTTTGATGCGCGCGGGCGCACGCTCGGAAACGATCACATGCCGCGCGCCGGAGAACTTCGCCCACAGCGCGACCGCAAGTCCCACAGGCCCCGCGCCAATGATCAGCACCGTCTCGCCGCGCGTGACGCGGCCCTTGTCCACCGCATGCAGGCCCACGGCGAGCGGCTCCACCAGCGCGCCTTCCTCGAACGAGACGAGGTCGGGCAGGCGGTGCGCGCTCGACGAGCCGATGCGCACGTATTCCGCGTAGGCGCCGTGGCTCTGGCCGAGGCCGATGGGCATGCCCTTCGCGCAGGCGGCCGCGCCGTAGCCGACATTGACGCAAGGAGAGGCGTCGCCGCAGCACAGATAGGGAAATCCCGCGACCCGCGCGCCTTCCTTCCATTCGCCTTTGATGGCGCTGCCGATGGCGACGACCTCGCCGGAAAATTCGTGCCCCATGACGGCGCCGGACGGCAAAGGCATCATCGTGCCCGCCTCGCTCATGTGCAGGTCCGACCCGCAAATCCCGCAGGCGCGCACTTTCAGGATGAGGTCACGGGGGCCGGGCGTCGGCGTCTCCAGCGTCTCCACCATGAGGGGCCGGCCGATTTCCTTGAACACCGCTGCGCGCATCGCCCTCATCTCCCTTTGCGTTTGCCCGCGAGCCTGCCAAGGTTATCGGCAAAGAACAATGAGCAGCCGGAGGAAGCGTGACAGTCAATCTGGGCGACGTGCTGGACCGCGTCGCGCGCACCGTGGCGGGCGACGATCCGGCGGTGATCTGCGACGGCGCCGTTACGACATGGGCGGCGTTTGACCGGCGGTCGAATTCCGTCGCGCGGGCGCTGATCGCGGCGGGTCTGAAGTCCAATTCCAAGGTCGCGCTCTACATGCGCAACGGGCCCGCCTACCTTGAAAGCCTCGTAGCGACGTTCAAGGGGCGCCTCGCACATGTGAACGTGAACTATCGGTACGGCGTCGACGAACTTCTCTACATTCTTGAAAACTCCGACGCCGAAGCGGTCGTGTTCGGCGATGAGTTCGCGCAGCAGGCCGCGGCGCTCATGGCGCGCGCGAAGCTCGCGAAAGTATGGGCGCAGGTGGGCGGGACGCCGATCGCCGGCGCGCAAGCGTTCGAGGCGCTGGCGTCGGGTGACGGTTCGCCGCTCGACATCGCGCGCAGCCCGGACGACATCTTCCTGCTCTACACCGGCGGCACGACAGGATTGCCGAAAGGCGTGATGTGGCCGTCCTCGGCGTTCTGGGCGGCGAACGCGCCGGGGCGCGCGCCGGTGTTCGGCGCCGATCCGCCGGCCGATGTCGATGCGCTCATGGAGCAGATCCGCGCGGGCGTCGGACGTCTGCCGGTCTATGTCGGGCCGCCGCTGATGCATGGCACGGGGCTTTTCAGCGCGATCACCGCGCTGACGAAGGGCGGGACGGTGGTTGTCACGCACAACCATCACTTCAATCCCGAGGAGTGCATCGCGGCGGCGGATCGCCACAAGTGTGGCGCGATCATCATCGTCGGCGACGCGTTCGCGCGTCCGCTGCTCGACGTGCTGCGCGCCACGAAGGGCAAGTACGATGTGACGTGCGTGCGCGGCATGACGTCGAGCGGCATGATGTGGAGTCCGGAAGTGAAATCCGGCCTGCTCGAATTCATGCCGGATGCGGTGCTCGCCGACAGCTTTGGCTCGTCGGAAGGCACGGGGCTTGGCCTCTCGCTGGTGTCGAAGGACGCTCCGCCCGCAGAAGCGCGTTTCCTCGCGCCGAACACCGTGATCGTGCGCGCCGAGACCTTCGAGATCATTCCTCCCGGCACCGGCGAAGTCGGCCTCGTCGCCAAGAAGGGCGATCTGCCGCTCGGCTATTACAAGGACGACGCGCGCACCGAGAAAACTTATGTGACGATCGGCGGCGAACGCCATCTGATCAGCGGCGACCACGCCACCATCGAGGCCGACGGCACGATCAGGCTGCTCGGTCGCGGCAGCCACTGCATCAACTCCGCCGGCGAGAAGATCTATCCCGAGGAAGTGGAAGAGGCGATCAAGACGCACCCCGCCGTGTTCGACGCGCTGGTTTTCGGCGTGGCCGATCCGCGCTTCGGCCAGACGGTGGCGGCGGTGGCGAGCTTCAAGCAGGGGCAGAGCGCCAGCGAAGCCGATGTCGTCGCGCACGTGCGCACGCAGCTCGCGGCCTACAAGGCGCCGAAGAAGATCGTGTTCGCGCCGGTCACGCCACGTGCGCCCAACGGCAAGGCCGACTACGCGACTGCGAAAGAGATTTTTACCGGTGTGCAATCATGAGCGTTCTGAAAACGCGCGGCCTCTCCCTCCCCTCCATGGGGAGGGTGGCCTGAGCGCAGCGAAGGTCGGGTGGGGTGCGCGCGAGATGAAGGGGCGGGGCGCGCGCAGGGCGCACTTCGTTCATCGCCTCACGCGCGTTTCCTCCGCCACATGGCGTGCACCCCACCCGGCGCTTCGCGCCACCCTCCCCATGGAGGGGAGGGAGAACAGCGTCGCGAATTTCAACAGCAACGAAGAAGGACACAACCCATGAGCATGCGCCTGAAGGACGGCATCTTCCTCGCGCCGTTCCATCCGCTCGACGAAGATCCCACGCTCGCGATCCAGCGCGACCTCGAACTCATCGAGCATCTCGATCGCCTTGGCTACGAAGAAGCCTGGGTGGGCGAGCACCACTCCGCCGGCTTCGAGATCATCGCATCGCCGGAACTCTTCATCGCGGCCGCCGCAGAGCGCACGAAACGTATCCGCCTCGGCACGGGCGTGGTGTCGCTGCCGTACCACCACCCGCTGACCGCCGCGAACCGCATCCTGCAGCTTGATCACCAGACGAAGGGCCGCGTGATGTTCGGCGTGGGCCCGGGCCTGCTGCCGTCGGACGCGTTCCAGATGGGCATCGATCCCTCGACGCAGCGCGACCGCATGGTCGAGGCCGTCGAGGTGATCCTGCAGCTATTCAAGGGCGAGCGCGTCACGCACAAGTCCGACTGGTTCACGCTGCAGGACGCGACGTGCCAGCTGAAATCCTATACGTGGCCGCATCCGGAAATCGCCGTGGCTTCGTCGGTGACGCCGTCGGGCGGCAAGCTCGCGGGCAAGCACGGTTTCGGCATGCTCTGCGTGGCCGCGACGCAAGCCGGCGGTTACGACGCGCTCGGCATCAACTGGAAGATCGCCAACGAGACCGCCGCCGCCAACGGCAAGACGATGAACCCGGAAAAGCTGCGCCTTGTGGGCCCGGTGCATATCGCGCCGACGCGCGAGGAGGCGTGGGCGAACGTCGAGTACGGCGCGCGCAAATGGCTCGACTATTTCACGCGCATCAATCCGGCCGGCCAGCTCGTGGTCCGCGAGGGCGATCCGCTGAAGCACATGGTGGAAGACGGCATCGCCGTCATCGGCACGCCGGATGACGCCATCGCCCAGATCAGGCGCCTGCGCGAAAAGCAGGGCGATTTCGGCGTGTTCCTCCAGCTCGCGCACAACTGGGCGGACTTCGACAAGACGAAGGCGAGCTACGAGCTGTGGCGCCGGCACGTGAACCCATCGATCAACGGCATGAACGATCAGCGCCAGACGAGTTTCGACTGGGCCACCGGCCACGGCGCGGAATACATGCAGGCCTCGATCAACGCCGCGATGGCCACGATCGCCAAGCACAACGCCGAGCAGGAAGCGAAATCGAAAAAGTAGCAGAGGCGCTGACTCGCGACGGCGCGATGAATAAGAGGTCGGGTCCCGGCGTGGCGATTTCCCTCCCCAGCTAGCGGGGGCGGGATGCTCAGTGAGGGAACGGTCGCGCAGAGTGAGATTCTTTCTGCGCCGCCGGTCCCTCACCCGTCCGCTTCGCGGCCACCCTCTCCCGCAAGCGGGCGAGGGTTGAAAATAGGGGGATAGATTCCGTCCAGTCCCCCAGAATTGCGGGGATAGATTCCACCTCGCCCCGGATCGCCGCGCCGCGGCGAGCGCGGGGCCCATACGCGCCGCGTTTGCCTAAAAGCCATGAACGACAATGCTTCTGCATCGGCCATAGCGACAATGGATCCCGGACTCGTCGCGTTGCGGCGGTCCGGGCACGGGTGAAAGTGTGTGGGACTGAAATAAATCTATCCGACCGGGTTCGCGCCCGTGGGACAATCGCTTCGTCATCAACCGGAGATGGAGCCGCGGACGTTTCCCATGCAGATCCACCGACCTCTTCAACATCACATCGCGAGGATCACCGCCGCCGCCAGAGCCTTGCGTCTCTGGGTGGTGGAGCTCATCGCCTGGTGGGTGATGACTTTCGGGGACAGGCAAGCGCGGATCGCGTTGCAGCATGACGTCATCGCGACGCGGCGTGAAACGCGCGAACTTGTGTTCATGGCGATGGTCGCGCGGATGAAGTTCCAGAAGCGAAAGCGGGGATGGATGCGTCCGCCTTCGGCGCGCGCGGGGTTTCGCTACCGGTTCCGCGCGTTGCGCGTGCAGCGCATCTACACGCGCGGACTCAAGCTCCGGACGCTGAAAGACATTCGCGCCGTGCTCGACAATTTCGAGCGCGTGGTCATGCGCGCCATCGCCCACGTGCCAAAGCATGTAGCGACGGGCGGCCTTATCGCCGTCGCGCCGCCGCGCATCAGTTTCGCTTCCGCCGCCAACACACACGCGCCCGAAGGCGCCGACACATCATGATGCTGGAGCGCCGGACCGCGGACCTCCGGTCCGCATACCCATGTTCCAGTCACGCGAGATTCCACGGGAGTCTGGCGTCGCGGACCCGTGCCGGCGAGGGCGCCGGCGGTCCTCATCACCGACGGACGCGTTCCAGATCACGTCATTGTGCGGTACCGATCGGGGCGACATTGCCAGGCAAGGACACCCAGATGGCCGACAAGCACTTCCTCCTGATGTACGATCTCGCGCCCGACTACCTCGAACGGCGCGCCGCGTTCCGCGCGGCGCACCTTGGGTTGGCGCGGGAAGCCGTGGCGCGCGGCGAACTGGTCCTGGGCGGGGCGCTCGCCGAGCCGTCGGACCAGTCGGTCCTGCTGTTCAAGGGCGAGGGGCCGGAAGCGGCGGAGGCTTTCGCCGCCGCCGATCCCTATGTGGCCAATGGCCTCGTGCGGTCATGGCGAGTGCGCCAGTGGACGACCGTGGTTGGGCCGGAGGCGCTGACGAAAGTCTAGCAGGCGCGCCTGTCGGGCGAGGCGCCGGGACCGCCGATGGGGCCGGGGGGATTTTCCCAGTTGGTCCCGCGTCCGCCGCGCCGGCCGGGCGGGTTCTGGTCGTTGTCGCGGTACCAGCAGGCGTTGGAGGGGTGCCAGACCCAGACGACACCGCCCACATAGGTCCGCCGCCAGCGGGCGTCGGGGGAGGCGCCGGGGCCGCCACGCGGGCCGGGCGGGTTCTCCCAGTTGGTCCCCGGGCCGCCACGGCGGCCGGGCGGGTTGTCGTCGTAGTCGGTGACGCAGGCGGCGGTCGCGGCAAGCAGTGTGAGCGTGGCGAAAAGGGTCAGGCCCTTGCGGATGGATACGGTCATGAGTTCCCCGTGGCGTTCTATATGGCGCCGCTCGGCGCAGTCCCTCGCAGCTAGTCTAACACCGCCCCCCGGGGATTCCGTCGCCGGAAATGGTTGTTGCGAACGAGTCGCATGGGGCTGCGCCGGCGGCGGAATGCGCCCCTGCGCCCCCTTGATGCGACGCAGCAAATAGGCTCAACCGTCCCGGGCATTCGGGCATTTCATGACCAAGATTCTCATCGACGGCGTCGAAGTCGACGTCCCTCCGGATTACTCCCTGCTGCAGGCCTGCGAAGCGGCCGGCGCTGAGATTCCGCGGTTCTGCTACCACGAGCGCCTGTCCGTGGCCGGCAACTGCCGGATGTGCCTGGTGGAGGTGAAGGGCGCGCCGAAGCCCGTGGCCTCGTGCGCCCAGCAGGTCAAGGACCAGCGCCCCGGCCCCAACGGCGAGCCGCCGGCGGTCATCACGAAGTCGCCTCTGGTGAAAAAGGCGCGCGAAGGGGTGATGGAGTTCCTGCTCATCAATCACCCGCTCGATTGCCCCATCTGCGACCAGGGCGGCGAATGCGACCTGCAGGACCAGTCGCTCGCCTACGGCCGCTCCGCCACGCGTTACGACGAAAACAAGCGCGCGGTCGAAGAAAAGCACATGGGCCCGCTGGTGAAGACCGTGATGACGCGCTGCATCCAGTGCACGCGCTGCGTCCGTTTCATCACAGAGGTCGCGGGCGTGCCGGAAATCGGCGCGACGGGCCGCGGCGAGGACATGGAAATCACGACGTATCTGGAGAAATCGCTCACCTCCGAGCTCTCCGCAAACGTCATCGATCTCTGTCCCGTCGGCGCGCTGACGTCGAAACCCTACGCGTTCAACGCGCGCCCGTGGGAGCTGAAGAAAACCGAATCCGTCGACGTGATGGATGCGCTTGGCTCCAATATTCGCATCGACGTGCGCGGCGACGAAGTGCTGCGTGTGCTGCCGCGGGTGAACGAGGAGATCAACGAGGAGTGGATTTCCGACAAGACACGCTATTGTGTCGACGGCCTGAAGCGCCAGCGCCTCGACCGCCCCTATGTCCGCCGCGACGGCAAGCTCGTGGCGGTGACTTGGGACGAGGCGCTGACAGCAACCGCGCAGGCATTGCGTGCGTCGCCGGACCGCATCGGCGCCATCGCCGGCGATCTGGCGTGCGCGGAAAGCATGAAGGCGACGCTCGACCTGCTGCGCAGCTTTGGCGTCAAAAATCTCGACTGCCGCGCCGACGGCGCAGCGATCGGCGCGGGGCCCCGGCAAGGCTGGTTGTTCAACTCCACTGTCCTCGGCGTCGAGGACGCTGACGTGATCCTTCTGGTCGGGGCCAATCCGCGCGTGGAAGCGGCGGTGCTGAACGCGCGGCTGCGCAAGGTCTGGCTCCGCGGCGGCGTGCGCATCGGCGTGATCGGCGAACGCGCGAACCTCACCTACGGCTACGACTATCTCGGCGCTGGCCCGCAGTCGCTCGGTGAACTCGCGAAGGGCGGGGAATTCCTCAACGCGTTGAAAGCCGCCAAGAAGCCGATGATCATCATCGGCGCCGGCGCGCTGGCGCGCGCCGATGGCGCCCAGGTGCTGCGCGCGGCGGGCAAGGTCGCTGCGGCGGTCGGCGTGGTGAAACCGGAAGAGAACTGGAACGGCTGGAACGTGCTCCATACGGCGGCCTCGCGTGTCGGCGGTCTCGATCTCGGTTTCCTGCCGGGCGAAGGCGGCCTCGATGCGGCGGGCATGGTCAAGGCGGCGAACGAGGACAAACTCGATACGCTCCTTCTCCTCGGCGCTGACGACGGGCCGTTGCCGCAGAAGGGAAAGGCGACGGTTGTCTACCTGGGAACCCACGGCGACGCGGGCGCGCATGTAGCCGACATCATCCTGCCGGGCGCCGCCTATGCGGAAAAGAACGCCACCTGGGTGAACACCGAAGGCCGCGTGCAGTACGGCCGGCGCGCCGCCTACCCGAAGGGCGATGCGCGGGAGGACTGGTCGATCCTGCGGGCGCTCTCGGCGGTGATGGGCAAGACGCTGCCGTACGATTCTCTTGCGGCGCTCCGCGCGAAGATGATCGCCGACCACCCGACGTTCGGCGCCGTCGACTATGCGCCCGGCGGCGCGGAGGCGGCGCAGTTCAATCCCGCGACGCTCGGCGCGGACGGCGCGGTCTCGAACGAGCCGTTCCGCACAGCGGTGCGCGACTTCTATCTGACCAACGCCATCGCCCGCGCGAGCCGCACAATGGCTGAGTGTTCAAAGGCCGCCGGTTCGACCGCCGCGGCGCACGTGGCGGCGGAGTAGGAGATGGGCCCGCTCATCGCAGAATTCGGTCCAGTCTGGGGTTTCTGGGCGGGCGTTGGCCAGATCCTTCTGGTCATGATCATGCTCCTGCTGTCGCTGGCGTTCCTGCTGCTCTTCGACCGCAAGGTCTGGGCGGCGGTGCAGCTGCGCAAAGGGCCGAACGTGGTGGGGCCGTTCGGGCTCTTCCAGTCCTTCGCGGACTTCATCAAGTTCGTGCTGAAGGAAATCATCATTCCCGCCGGCGCGAACAAGACGGTGTTTATCCTTGCGCCGCTCATCACGTTCACGCTGGCGTTCGCCGCCTGGGCTGTGATCCCGATTGCGCCCGGATGGGTGATCGCCAACCTCAACGTCGGCATCCTCTACCTGTTCGCGATCTCCTCGCTGGGCGTCTACGGCATCATCATGGGCGGGTGGGCCTCGAACTCGAAATACCCGTTCCTCGGCGGGCTGCGATCCGCAGCGCAGATGGTGAGCTACGAAGTCTCCATCGGCTTCATTCTCATCACCGTGCTCGTGCTCGTGGGTTCGTTGAACATCACGGACATCGTTGAAAACCAGCGCGGTTCCATCCTGCACTGGCACGCCTTCGCATGGCCTACGGTCTTCATCATGTTCCCGATGCTGGTGATGTTCTTCATCTCGGCGCTCGCGGAAACCAACCGGCCGCCGTTCGATCTGCCGGAAGCGGAATCGGAACTCGTGGCGGGTTATCAGGTCGAGTATTCCTCGACGCCGTACCTGCTCTTCATGATCGGCGAGTACCTGAACATCACGCTGATGTGCGCGATGATCAACATCCTGTTCCTGGGCGGCTGGCACCTGCCATGGGGCCCGATCGAAAGTCTCGGGCTGCCCGATTGGGCGACGCCCGTCGCCGGATTCGCCGTCTTCTACGTGAAGCTCTGGGCGATGTTCTTCATGTTCGCGATGGTGAAAGCGATCGTGCCGCGCTACCGCTACGACCAGCTGATGCGGATCGGCTGGAAGATTTTCCTGCCGACGTCCCTCGTCGCAGTGGCTGTGGCTGCTGGGTATGTTGCTTATTTCGGTCGGCCGGCCATCGCCGCCGTCGCTGGCGGTTGAGGAGCTGACGATGTCCCGCATCCTTCAGGCCGCCAAGGGCGCTTTGATGCTCGACATGCTCGGCGGGTTCGCGCTGGGCATGAAATACTATTTCAAGCGCAAGCCAACCGTGAACTACCCCTTCGAAAAGGGCCCGCTCAGCCCGCGATTCCGTGGCGAGCACGCGCTGCGCCGCTACGCGAACGGCGAGGAACGCTGCATCGCCTGCAAGCTGTGCGAGGCGATCTGCCCGGCGCAGTGTATCGTCATCGAGGCCGAGCCGCGCGAGGACGGTTCGCGGCGCACGACGCGCTACGACATCGACATGACCAAGTGCATCTACTGCGGCTACTGCCAGGAGGCATGCCCGGTGGATGCGATCGTGGAAGGGCCGAACTTCGAGTTCGCCACCGAGACCCGTGAAGAGCTGTTCTACGACAAGGAACGTCTGCTCGCGAACGGGGACCGGTGGGAGCGCGAGATCGCCAGGAACCTGGAGCTGGACGCGCCTTACCGCTAGGGCCGTCGTGATCGGAGAGATCGAGTGATGCTGGAGGCGATCGCCTTCTATGTGCTGGCAAGCGTGGCGGTCCTGTCCGCCCTCGCGGTCGTGTCCGCGCGCAACCCGGTGCACTCCGTCCTGTTCCTGATCTTGACGTTCTTCAACGCGGCGGGGCTGTTCGTCCTGCTGGGCGCGGAGTTCCTCGCGATGCTGCTTGTCGTCGTCTACGTCGGCGCGGTGGCGGTGCTGTTCCTGTTCGTGGTCATGATGCTCGATGTCGATTTCGTGGAGCTCAAGCAGGGCTTCCTCGGCTACCTGCCGCTGGGCGGCCTCGTCGGCGCGCTGCTGCTCGGCGAGATGCTGCTGGTCACAAGCGCGGTGCGGACGAGCGGCGACTTTGCGGATCGCCCAACGGCCCTCCCGGAAGGGATCACCAACGCCGAGCGCATCGGGCGCGTGCTCTACACGGACTATCTGTTGCTCTTCCAGCTCGCGGGCCTCGTCCTGTTCGTCGCGATGATCGGGGCGATCGTGCTCACCCTGCGCAAGCGCGACGGCATCAAGCGCCAGGACGTGTCGAAGCAGGTCGGGCGGACGCGCAAGCAGGGCGTGGAGCTGAAGGACGTCCGTCCCGGACAGGGTCTGGGTTAGGGAGGGCGCAATGCAGATCGGACTGGAACACTATCTCGCGGTGGCTGCGGCGCTCTTCACGATCGGCGTCTTCGGCATCTTCGTGAACCGCAAGAACATCATCATCATCCTGATGTCGATCGAACTTGTCCTGCTGTCGGTGAACGTCAACCTCGTGGCGTTCTCGAGCTTTCTCGGCAACATCGAGGGCCAGATCTTCGCGATGTTCGTACTGACGGTCGCCGCGGCCGAAGCCGCCGTCGGCCTCGCCATCCTCGTCACCTATTTCCGCAACCGCGGCGACATCGCCGTGGAAGACCTCAACCTGATGAAGGGCTGACGCCACAATGGGCTTCGAGCCGATCATCGTTCTCGCACCGCTCCTTGCGGCAGCCATCGCCGGCCTCGGCCAGCGTTTCCTCGGCGACAAGCCGGCCATGGCGCTCACCACGGGCGCGGTCGGGCTTGCGCTTGCACTCTCGCTCTACACCTTCGCCGACTTTGTCTGGCTGGGCGGTGAGCAACGGCTCATAGAGCTCTTCACCTTCCTTGACGTGGGCGGGTTCAAGTCAACCTGGTCGGTCCGCATCGACACCATGTCGGTGATCATGCTGGTCGTGGTCACCAGCGTGTCCTTCCTCGTGCATCTCTACTCGTGGGGATACATGGCGGAAGATCCCCATCGCGCGCGTTTCTTCGCCTATCTCTCATTCTTTACCTTCGCGATGCTCGCGCTGGTGACGGCGAACGACTTCCTGCAGATGTTCTTCGGCTGGGAAGGGGTGGGCGTGGCGTCCTACCTGCTGATCGGTTTCTGGTACGACAAGCGCTCGGCCAACGATGCAGCGATCAAGGCGTTCGTGACCAATCGCGTCGGCGATTTCGGCTTCGCGCTCGGCATCATGGCGTGCTTCTTCGCCTACGGGACCATCCGCTTCGACGAGGTGTTCCAGGCGGCGGCGGCGAACCCGGCGCTGGCGTTCGATTTCAAGCTCTTCCAGCTTCCGGCCGTCGAGACTATCGCGGGGCTTCTCTTCATCGGCGCCATGGGCAAGTCGGCGCAATTCTTCCTCCACGTCTGGTTGCCGGACGCCATGGAAGGCCCGACGCCAGTCTCCGCGCTGATCCACGCCGCGACCATGGTGACTGCGGGCGTGTTCATGGTGTGCCGCTGTTCGCCGCTCTACGAACTGGCGCCCTATGCGGCGGCGTTCGTGACCATCACCGGCGCGGTGACGGCGCTTTTCGCCGCCACGGTCGGTCTCGCGCAGAACGACATCAAGCGCGTGGTTGCCTATTCGACCTGCTCCCAGCTTGGCTACATGTTCTTTGCGGCTGGCGTGGGCGCCTATGGCGCGGCCATGTTCCACCTTTTTACCCACGCCTTCTTCAAGGCGCTGCTCTTCCTCGGCGCAGGCTCGGTCATCCACGGCCTGCACCACGAGCAGGACCTGCGCTTCATGGGCGGCGTGCGCAAACCGATGATGCTGACTTGGGCGATGATGCTGATCGGCACGCTCGCGCTCACTGGCGTGGGCATCCCGGGCACGCAAATCGGCTTCGCCGGCTTCTTCTCCAAGGACGCCATCATCGAAAGCGCCTTCGCCGCCAGCGAGAAGGGCCGCCTGTTCGGCGAGGTCGCCTTCTGGTGCGGCATCAGCGCAGCGTTCCTGACGTCATTCTACTCGTGGCGCCTCATGTTCATGGCGTTCGAGGGCAAGTTCCGCCCGAACCCGCACGCGCACCATGACGCCCATGCGGATGCGCACCACGATGCGCATGACCATGGCCACGCCAAACCCGCCGATGGCGTCGCGCCGGCTCACGAGTCGCCCGCGGTGATGACCATTCCGCTGATGGCGCTTGCGGCGGGGGCGGTTCTGGCCGGCGTGATTTTCGCGCCGTATTTCCTGCAGAACCACGGCGACTTCTGGCGGACCGCGATCGAGCGCGTCCATGATCCGCTCAATCCGTCGATCGCGGCGCACGCCGCGCCGGTCGTCGAACATGGCGTTGCTGCGGAAGGCGGTCATGGCGAAGGCGGTCAGGGCGAAGGCGGCCATCACGTGCCGCAATGGGTGATGTGGGCGCCGTTCTTCGTCACGCTCGCGGGCTTCGTGCTGGCGGCGCCGATCTACTTCTTCAGCAGCACGCTCGGCGGGGCGCTCGCGCGGGCCTTCGCACCGATCAACGCTTTCCTGTCGCACAAGTGGTACTTCGACGAACTCTATGACTTCGTCTTCGTGAAGGGGGCGCGCGCGCTGGGCGACTTCTTCTGGAAGACAGGCGACAAGAAGGTGATCGACGGTCTTGGGCCGGACGGCTTCGCCTGGATGTCCAAGTTCACGGCGAGACAGATGCGCAAGACCCAGACGGGCTTCGTCTACCACTACAGCTTCTTCATGCTCATCGCGGTGGCCGCCGTCGGGGCCTACGCCATCTGGGCCGGTGGAGGCATGCCGTGAGCGGTTGGCCCATTCTTTCGCTGATGACGTTCCTGCCGGCGGCAGGGGCGCTCCTCATCCTCGCCGCGCGCTGGTCGAGTTCCGGCCAGCACGCTGGCCACGATACCGGCGTGAAGTGGATCGCGTTCATCGTCACGCTGGCGACTCTGGCGCTCAATCTCGTGGCGCTGTCGCAGTTCGATGCGCACCAGCCGGGCTTCCAGCTCGTCGAGCGCGTGGTCTGGGGCGCCGGCCTCGAGTACCATATGGGCGTGGACCAGATGGCGATGGCGCTTCTGCTCCTCACCAACTTCCTGATGCCGCTCTGCATTCTCGCGAGTTGGTCCATCGAGAAGCAGGTGTCGGCCTACATGATGCTTTTCCTCGCGCTCCAGACGCTCATGCAGGGCGTCTTCGCGGCGATGGACATCGTGCTGTTCTACGTCTTCTTCGAGGGCGGCCTCATTCCGATGTTCATTCTCATCGGGGTCTGGGGCGGCAAGAACCGCGTCTATGCGGCGTTCAAGTTCTTCCTCTACACGCTGATCGGCTCGGTATTGATGCTGGTGGCTCTCATCCTCATGGCCATCATGGCCAAGACGACGAGCATTCCGGAGATCACGGCGTTCGCGCAGCAGGGGGGCTTCTCGAAAAACCTGCAGATATGGCTGTGGCTCGCGTTCTTCTCGTCCTTCGCCGTGAAAATGCCGATGTGGCCTGTCCACACCTGGCTGCCGGATGCGCACGTTGAAGCGCCGACAGCCGGCTCGGTGATCCTCGCCGGCGTGCTCCTGAAGATGGGCGGCTACGGCTTCCTGCGCTTCTCGCTGCCGATGTTCCCGGATGCGAGCGCCTACTTCACGCCGCTCGTGTTCGTCATGTCGGTCATCGCGATCATCTACGCCTCGCTCGTGGCGTTCCGGCAGACCGACATCAAGAAGCTGATCGCCTACTCCTCCGTCGCGCACATGGGCTTTGTCACCATGGGCATCTTCGCGGGCACCGAGCAGGGGGTGCAGGGCGCGATCTTCCAGATGCTCTCTCACGGCGTCATCGCGAGCGCGCTCTTCCTCGTCGTGGGCGTCATTTACGACCGCATGCACACCCGCGAGATCGCCGCCTATGGCGGCCTTGTCCACCGCATGCCGGTCTACGCGGCGATCTTCCTGCTCTTCACCATGGGCAATGTCGGATTGCCGGGCACCAGCGGCTTCGTCGGGGAAATCCTGACGATGACCGGCACGTTCCCGGTCAACGCGTGGGTGACGGCCGGCGCAGCGACGGGCGTGATCCTCTCTGCCGTCTATGCGCTGTCGCTCTATCGCAAGGTCGCCTTCGGCAAGCTCGAAAATCCCGCGCTCGCCTCGATCACCGATCTCAATGCGCGCGAATGGGTGATCTTCGTCCCGCTCGTGGTAGCCACGCTTGTGCTTGGCTTTGCGCCGATGATCGCTCTCGATTTCACCAAAGCGTCCACGCAGGCGATCCTCGCCGGCTATGACGCCTTCGCCGCGCGCTGAGGCACAATGGAAGCGGAACTTCTCGCCCGACTGACAGCGGACCTGGCCTGGGTCCGGCCGGAACTGCTGCTTGCGGGGTTTGCTCTGGTCGGCGCCCTCGTCGGCGCCTGGATGGGTGACCGCGCCAGCGGCCTGCTCTCGGGCCTGTGTGCGATCGCGCTCGTGGTCGCTGCGTACTTCGCGTGGCAGGTGCGTCCCGCCCAACCTCACCTTGTGTTCAACGGGTCGCTCAGCATCGATGGTTTCAGCGCCTATGCGAAGGCGGTCATAGGGCTCGCCGCCGCCGCGACGCTTTTGCTCGGCGCCGACCATTTTGCGCGTCGCAACGAGCGACGTTTCGAGTTCCCTGTGCTGATCGCGCTGTCGGCCGTCGGCATGTTCGTGATGGTGTCCGCCAACGATCTCATCACGCTCTACGTCGGTCTCGAATTGCAAAGTCTGGCGGCCTACGTGCTGGCGGCGTTCCGTCGCGACGACGCGCGCTCCTCGGAAGCGGGCCTGAAGTATTTCGTGCTCGGCGCGCTGGCGTCGGGGCTGCTGCTCTACGGTTCGTCCCTGATCTACGGCTTCGCGGGGTCGGTGCGTTTCGACGAGATCGCCACCGCCGCCGGTGAAGGCGGCGTGGGGCTGATCTTCGGGCTCGTGTTCCTGATCTGTGGCCTCGCGTTCAAGATGTCCGCCGCGCCGTTCCACATGTGGACGCCGGACGTCTACGAAGGCGCGCCGACGCCGGTGACGGCCTTCTTCGCCGCCGCCCCGAAGCTCGCCGCCGTCGCGCTTCTGGCGCGCGTACTCTACGGGCCGTTCGCGGGGCTCGAAGCCGAGTGGAAGCAGGTGGTCATCGCCCTCTCAGGCATCTCGTTGCTCGTCGGCGCCTTCATCGCGCTCGCCCAGACCAACATCAAAAGGCTGATGGCCTACTCGTCGATCCACAACATGGGCTTTGCGCTGATGGCGCTGGCGGCGGGGACCAAGGAAGGCCTATCGGCGGCACTTGTTTTCATGACAGTCTACCTCCCGACGACGATCGGTACGTTCGCCGCCATTCTGGCGATGCGGAGAGATGGGAAGGACGTAGAGTCCATTGAGGACCTGTCCGGACTGGCGACGCGAAAACCTTGGCTGGCCTTTCTGCTCACCATTCTACTGTTCTCTACGGCCGGCATTCCGCCGTTGGTTGGATTCTGGGCGAAGTTCGTGACGTTCAAGGCAGCCGTCGGCGGCGGTTTGTGGCCGCTTGCGGTCGTCGCTGCGCTGGCGACGGTGATATCTGCGGCGTACTATCTCAATGTCATCAAGGTGATCTGGGTGAACGCCCCGGCGCCCGCCTTCCAGTCTTCCGGACCGACGATTGCGGCGACCGCGGGTCTCGCGACGCTGCTGGTGTTTCCCGTGCTGGTCGTCGGGTTTGGCTGGATTTCGAGCGCCGCCCTCTTCGCGGCGTCGAGCAGTTTCCCGTGATCGATCCCAACGCGCCGCGGGTCACGTTCGACGAGATCGATTCCACCAACGCCGAGGCTGCGCGCCGCGCGGGCGCCGGGGACGCGGGTCCGTACTGGCTTCGCGCGACGCGTCAAAGCGCCGGGCGCGGCCGGCGCGGCCGCACATGGACGTCCGAGCCGGGCAATCTTTTCATCACCTACCTCGGCGCGTCATCACGGCCGCCGGGCGAAATCGCCCTGCTCAGCTTCGCAACGGCGCTCGCGGTCGCCGATGTCGCCGACAGCGTCATCGGGCGGCCCGTCGCGCTGGTGAAATGGCCGAACGACGTGATGGTCCTCGGCCGCAAGATCGCCGGCATCCTGCTGGAGTCTGGCGCGCTCGGCGCTGGCCGTACCTGGATCGCCGTCGGCGTCGGCGTGAACATTGCCTCCGTTCCGGACGGGGTGGAGCAGCCGATCGCGGCGCTCGCCTCCTTCGCTGATGGCAAGGCGATCTCTGTCGATACCGTCGAACAGACACTGCGGCGACGCCTGGGTTTCTGGGCGGGACGCTTCGAACGCGAAGGCTTTGCGCCGTTGCGCGATGCGTGGCTGGCGCGGGCGCACGGCCTTCAGGCGCCTGCCGTCGCGCGGGTCGGGCAAGAGGAGGTGTCGGGCATTGTCCGCGGCCTCAGCAGCGAAGGCGCCCTCGAGCTTGAGCTTCCCGACGGACGAACGCGCTTGATCACGGCCGGGGAAGTGTTCTTCGGTGCACCGAAAGCGGCCTGAACCCATGCTCCTCGCCATAGATGTCGGCAATACCAATACCAAATTCGCGCTGTACGACGGCGTGAGCTGGCGTGGCCAGTGGCGGGTCTCCACCAATTCCGGACGCACCGCCGACGAGTACGCACCGTGGCTTTCGTCGCTGCTGGGCTTTCAGGGGCTATCCTTCGCGGATGTGAACGCCGGCATCATCTCGACAGTGGTGCCGCAGGCGCTGTTCAATCTGCGCAACCTGATCCGCCGGTATATGAGCGTCGAACCGCTCGTTGTCGGCGAGCCGGGCGTCAGTCTCGGCATTCCGCTGCGTATCGACAATCCGCGCGAGGCCGGCGCGGACCGCCTCGTCAACGCCGTGGGCGCGTTCATCGAACATGGCGGGCCGGCCATCGTGATCGATTCCGGCACCGCCACGACGTTTGACGTGGTCGCGGCAGACGGCGGGCTGGAGGGTGTGATCATTGCGCCGGGGATCAATCTCTCGCTGCAGGCGTTGCACACCGCCGCGGCGCGTCTGCCGCGCATCGAGATCCGCGAACCGCCGAACGGCGCGCTCGGCAAGAACACCATCCACGCCATGCAGTCGGGCATCTTCTACGGCTATGTGGAGTTGATCGACGGCCTCGTCACGCGCCTCAAGCGGGAACTCGAGCCGCGTCTCGGCGGTCCGATGAAGGTGATCGCCACGGGCGGCGTCGCGTCACTGTTCGAAGGCGCATCCAAAATGATCGACACCTACGATGACGAACTCACGTCGCGAGGGCTTCTGGAAATCTTCAAACGGAACGGCGGAGTGATTTGAACCCGGCCCACGCGACCGACGAACTCGTCTTTCTCCCGCTCGGCGGTTCCGGCGAGATCGGGATGAATCTCAACGCCTACGGCTACGGCCCGCCCGACAATCGCAAGTGGATCATCGTCGACATCGGCGTCACTTTCGGCGGCCAGGACACGCCCGGCATCGACCTCATCCTGCCGGACCCCACATTTCTCGCCGAGCAACGCGAGAACGTCCTCGCCATCGTATTGACCCACGCGCACGAGGACCACATCGGCGCCATCGCGCACCTCTGGCCGCGCTTCAAGACGCCAATCTACGCCACGCCGTTCACCGCCTATCTCGTTCGCGAAAAGTTGAAGGAGAAAGGACTTGAAACAAAGGCGCCCGTCACCGTCGTGCCGCTCGAAGGGCGCGTGGAGATCGGGCCGTTCGACGTGCGCTACGTCACGCTCACGCACTCGATTCCGGAGCCGAATGGCCTGGCGATCAATACGCCGCTCGGCATGATCTGGCACACGGGCGACTGGAAAATCGACGCGCAACCGCAAATCGGTTCACCGACGGATGCCGCGTCTGTCCGCGCCCTGGGCGATGCGGGCGTCCTCGCGATGGTGTGCGATTCCACCAACGTGTTCGTGGAGGGCGAAGCGGGATCAGAAGAGGGCGTGCGCGAGACCCTCGCCGAAGTCATCCGCGGGCTGTCGGGCAAGGTCGCCGTGACGGCGTTCGCCTCCAACGTCGCGCGTGTGGAAAGCGTGATCAAGGCGGCGGAAGCGGCCGGGCGTTCGGTTTGCCTCGTCGGTAGGTCCATGCACAAGGTTGTCGGCGCGGCGCGTTCCGTCGGTCTGCTCGGGGACGCGCAACCGTTCATCACGGAAGATGAGTCGACGAAGCTCCCGCCGGAGAATGTGCTCTATCTCTGCACCGGCAGCCAGGGCGAACCGCGCGCGGCTCTGGCGCGGATCGCATCCGGGGAGCACCGCAACGTCAAGCTTGGCGAAGGCGACAGCGTCCTGTTTTCCTCCCGCGTCATTCCCGGCAATGAAACCGCGATCTATGCGCTCTGGAGCAGGTTCACCGAGCGCGGCGTAAACGTCATCACCGACAAGCAGGCGCCGATCCATGTGTCCGGCCACCCCGCGCGCGATGAACTTCGCCAGATGTACCAGTGGGCGCGCCCGCAGATCGCCGTGCCCGTCCATGGCGAGCGCCGCCACCTCATCGAGCATGCCAAACTCGCGCGCGAACTGCAGACCCCGCATGCTGTTCCCGCCCGCAACGGCGAAATGATCCTGCTTGCGCCCAACGGCCCCGCGATCGTCGACGAGGTCCCGTCGGGACGGCTCTATCTCGACGGCGTCGTGACGATCGAGTCCGACGACGATGCGCTGAAGGATCGCCAGCGGCTCGGCACCGAGGGCGTTCTCACGGTCTCGATGGCCGTTTCCGCCAAGCGTCACACCATCACCTCCGGACCGGATGTGCGCGTGCGTGGACTTTCGGCGGCCGATGAGGAAGATCTGGAAACGATGCTCGAGGACATCGCCTCCATCGCGGAGGCCGCGTTCAACCGGCTGAGCGCCGCCGACCGCGCCGACAACGAGATCGCCGAGGATTCGGTCATGAAGGCGGTGCGCCGCGCGGCGGAACGCGCATGGGGCAAGCGCCCGATCGTCGAAGCCATCATTCTGGAAGCCTGAGGAAGGGAGTGCGCACATGATTGGACGTCTCAACCACGTCGGCGTCGCCGTGCCGTCCATCGAGGCGGCCAAGGCCACTTACCGCGATCTCTACGGCGTCAGCGACGCCGACATCACCGAAACGCGGGACATGCCGACGCAGGGCGTGCGCGTGGCGTTCGTCAATGTACCGAACAGCCAGATCGAGCTGATCGAACCGCTCGGTGAAACCTCGCCGATCATCAAGTTCCTCGAAAAGAACCCGCAGGGCGGCCAACACCACGTGTGCTTCGAAGTCGCCGACATCCATGTCGCCAAGGCGGAAATGGCCGCGCGCGGCGCCACCGTTCTCGGCGAACCCCGCATCGGCGCACACGGCACGCTGGTGATCTTCGTGCATCCGAAGAACTCGAACGGCGTACTGATTGAGTTGATGGAGACCCCGAAGGGGCACTGAGCCATGGATCCGCTTCTCGCCGCCGCTGCCTGGTTCATCCTCTGGTGGCTCTGCTTCTTCATCATGCTGCCGATCGGCGTCAGGAACCTCGAAGAGGCCGGCGAGCTTGCGCCCGGGCACGAACGTGGCGCGCCATCCCGCCCCAACCTGGGCAAGAAGGCGTTGTGGGCGGCGGGACTTGCGACAGTCGTGTGGATAGGCGTGCTTCTCGTCCTCAACGCGGTCTATTACAGCCGTTGAACTCCGGAGAACCGTGTTGAGCGAACCGACGTCCGCGCCGCCCTTCGGGGCCTTCGAGAGATCGCTCGCTTCGCGCTATCTGCGCGCGAAGCGCCAGCAGGGCGGGGTGGCCCTTATCTCGATCATCTCGTTCACGGGCATCATGCTCGCCGTGACCGCGCTCATCGTCGTGATGTCGATCATGAACGGCTTCCGCGAGACATTGCTGTCCCGCATCCTCGGCGTCAGCGGTCATGTGTACGTGGACGTGCGCGGACGCTCGCCGAACGAAGTGGACGAGGCGATTGAGCAGACGCGCTCGACGGCGGGCGTCAATCACGTGGTGCCGATGATCGACGGGCAGGCGTTGGCGAGCGTCGAAGGCGGCGCGTCCGGCGTGTATGTCCGCGGCATCCGCGAGACCGACCTCAAGTCGCTGACGATTGTGTCGCAACAGATGGCGCCCGGCAGTTCGCTCGATGCGTTCGACGATCAAGAGGATCCGAAAGTGCTGCTCGGCTCGCGACTGGCGGCCCAGCTCGGCGCGTTCGAGGGCGACACCGTTACGCTGCTTTCGCCCAATGGGTCCGCGACGCCATTCGGCATGGTGCCGCGTCGCAAGAGTTTCACCGTCGCCGGTCTGTTCACCGTCGGCGCCGCGGAGTTTGACGCGACGCTCGTCTTCATGCCGCTCGATCAGGCGCAGCTCTTCTTCGGGCGAGGCGACAGCGTCGACCGTCTGGAAGTGCGCATTGACGACCCGACGGAGCCGCTGCCGGTCAAACAGGCTTTGCGCGCCAACTTGCCGCCCGATGTGATCATCACCGACTGGAAGGACATGCACCAGAGCCTCGTCACGGCGCTCATCGTCGAGCGCAACATGATGCGGATCGTGCTGATGATCCTGGTGGCGATCACGGCGATGAACATCATCACTGGTCTGGTGATGCTGGTGAAGAACAAGGGCCGCGACATCGCAATCCTGCGCACGATGGGCGCGACGCGCGGCGCGATCTTGCGCATCTTTTTCCTGTCGGGCGCCTCCATCGGCGTGCTCGGCACGATCGCGGGGCTCGTGCTCGGCACGCTCATGTGCCTGAACATCGGCGCCATCCAGGCGGCGATCGAATTCGTCACCCGCACGCAGATATTCAATCCCGAGGTCTATTCGCTCTCGCGGCTGCCGGCGAAGCTCGACTGGGGCGAGGTCGGCATCGTGACACTCTGGGCGCTGCTCATGTCATTCCTTGCGACGTTGCCACCCGCCTGGCGCGCCTCGCGCCTCGATCCCGTGGAGGCGCTTCGCTATGAGTGAGCCCGCGCTGTCCATTCGCGGCCTGGAGCGACGCTTTGCGTCCGGTGACGGCGAGCTCGTCATCCTGTCCGGCGTCGATCTCGACGTGCAACCGGGTGAGATGGTCGGACTTGTGGGACCGTCCGGGTCCGGCAAGTCGTCTCTTCTGCACGCCGCGGGCCTGCTGGAACGCCCGACTGGCGGCACGGTGCTCATCGACGGCGTCGATGCGTGGGCGCTCTCCGACGATGCGCGCACGGCCTTGCGCCGCCGCCACATCGGCTTCGTCTATCAGTTCCACCATCTGCTCGCCGAGTTCGACGCGCTGGACAACGTCGCGCTGCCGCAACTCATCGCGGGGCGAAAGCGTCGCGACGCGCGTGTCGAGGCCGAGAGGCTGCTGACCCTGATGGGCCTTGGCGCACGCATCCATCACCAACCGGCGCAGCTTTCCGGGGGCGAACAACAACGCGTCGCGATCGCGCGCGCGCTCGCCAACCGTCCCCGCCTTCTCCTCGCCGATGAACCGACCGGCAATCTCGATCCCAACACGTCAGGCGCGGTGTTCCAGAGCCTGTTCGACGTGGCCCGGCGTGAAGGCGTGGGCGCGCTTATCGCCACCCACAATCTCGAACTGGCGTCCTACATGGACCGGGTGGTGACGCTGAAGGACGGCCATCTGGTCGAGCACCCGCGCGCGCGCTAGGCAGGACTAGCCAAGTTACCCTTCCTTTCGCACAGTGGACGAAGGGAGGATGGAATGAAGTGGATTGCCCTGGCGGCGGTATTGGTTGCGGCCGCATGCGCGCCGGCTGCGCCGAAGCGGTCCCCTGCGGAAGCGGCGGCGCATGCGCTGGCTGTCGCGCCTAGTGATGCGCGCCTCGCGGATCTCTATGCCAAGTCCTGCCGGACCTGTCACACCGTCGCGGATACTGGCGCGCCGCTGGCGGGGGACCGGGCGTCCTGGGAGCCGCGCTGGAAGAAGGGCATGCCTGCGCTGCTGTCGAGCACCGTTGGCGGCCTGAACGGCATGCCCGCGGGCGGGCAGTGCTTTTCCTGCACGCCGCAGGACTACGAGGCGCTGATCCGCTTCATGGCCGATCACGAGAGCTGAGGTAAGCCAACATGGTTTCGAGACGCACTGTGGTCGTGGGAGGCGTAGGGGCCGGCGTCGCGGCCGCTGGCGGCGCCGTGGGGTATCGTGCGTGGCGCGACCGGGAACCGGCCGCGCCGCCATCACAGGACGACGAAGGGCGCCTGCTGTGGCGCAACTGGTCGGGAATCCAGAACGCGTATCCAAAAGAGCGTGCGGCGCCGGACAGCGAAGATGCGCTCGCCGGGATACTGAAGACCTCGCCGGGTCCGATCCGTCCCGTCGGCGCCGGGCATTCCTTTACGGCGCTTGTGCCCACGGGCGGCACGCTGCTCACGCTTGACCGCATGGGCGGGCTGGTGCGTCACGACGCGGCGAAACTGCAGGCGACTGCGCGCGCGGGCACGCGCCTCGGAGACCTTGGGCCTGCGCTCGCGGCGATCGGCCAGGAAATGCCGAACCTGCCTGACATCAACAAGCAGTCGCTCGGCGGCGCGATGGGGACCGGCACGCACGGCACCGGCCGTGCGTTCAAGGCGATCCATGGCGAGGTGACGGCATTTCGCATCGCCACGCCGCGCGGAGAGGTCATCGCGTGCGATCGTTCAACGAACGCCGACGTCTTCCACGCGGCGCGCGTCAATCTCGGCGCGTTCGGCGTCATCACCGAGGTCACCTTGCAGAACCGTCCGCTCAAGCGCGTGCTGAAGCGGACCACGGGCCATCAACTCGACGAGATCATCGAGGCCTGGCCCGATCTCATCGCGCAACACCGCAACGTGGAGTTCTATGCGATTCCGTTCACCGGACTCGCCGCGTTGATCACGGTCGATGAAACCGACAGACCGGTGTCGCCGCGCGGACCTGATGGCGATGTCGATGCGGTGATGGAACTGAAGAAGCTGCGCGATGTCGCGGGCTTCCTGCCCGGCGTGCGTCGCAGCCTGGCGCAGGCGGCGTTCAAGGACGCGCCGCCCGAGGAAGCCGTCGATGAGGGCTGGAAGCTCCTGTCGAACGAGCGGCCGGTCCGTTTCAATGAGATGGAGTTCCATCTGCCTCTGGAAGCGCAGATGACCGCGTTGCGCGAAGTGATCGCGGCGATCGAGAAGCATCGCGCTGACGTCTTCTTCCCCATCGAGGCGCGCGTGATCGATGCCGACGACGCGTGGCTCTCGCCGTTCTTCGAGCGCGTTTCGGGGTCCATCGCCGTCCACGCCTACTACAAGGACGACTACGGTTTCTTCTTCGACATCGTGGAGCCTATCTTCCGCCGGCACGGCGGTCGGCCGCACTGGGGCAAGCTGCACTCGCTCAGGAATTCGGATTTTGCGGCGCTCTATCCCCGGTTCAAGGATGCGATGGCGGTTCGCGAAGCGCTGGACCCGGATGGCCGGATGCTGAACGATCATTTGCGCGCGGTGTTCCGCAATGGCTGAGGCGCGGCGCTGGACCCGGCGCGCCGCGATTTGGGGCGGTGGCGCGCTCGCGTTGGCTGCAGGAGGCGTCATGGCGTCGAGAAAATCCGATCGCGGCGGTCCACACGCCGCGTATTTCCAGAAGCTGTCAGCCGCGCTGCACGCGGGCGGATTTTCCCGCCCGACCCTGGTCGTCGATCGCACGCGCCTCGATGCGAACATCAAGGCGGTGAAGGATGCGCTCGCCGGCACGGGACTCGCGACGCGTATCGTCGTGAAATCGCTGCCCGCGCACGGACTGCTGGATGCGGTGGCGAGCGGCGTCGCGACGGACCGGTACATGGTGTTCAACGGGCCGATGCTGACGGAAATGGCGCGCGCGAAACCGGGCGCCGATTACCTGCTCGGCAAGCCGCTGCCGGTCGCCGAAGCAGCGCGCGTCATCGGGGCCATCGGCGCCGTGTCGCCGCAATGGCTTATCGATACGCCGGCGAGACTGGCCCAATACGCTGAACTGGCGCAGGCGCGCGGCGTGACGTTGAAGGCCAGTCTCGAAATCGACGTGGGTCTGCACCGCGGAGGCTTCACGAAACCCGAGGACCTGGCGCAAGCGGTTGACGCTGCGCGCGCGGCGGGCGTCACAGTGACAGGGCTCATGGGCTACGATCCGCATGTGCCGAAAGCGCCCAGTGCGCAGCGCGCGTATGCATCCGTGCAGAAGGCCTACGAAGCCTGCAAGGCGGTTCTCGTCGAGAAGCTCCAGGCGGGTCCAGCGACGCTCACCCTGAATTCAGCCGGAAGCCCTACCTATGCGCTGCATGCGAAGGGCACGGCCGCCAACGAAGTCGCGATCGGCTCGGCGTTCGTGAAGCCGACGGACTTCGATCTCGAAACCCTGACGCACCACACGCCCGCGGCGTTCATCGCCACGCCCGTCATCAAGGCGCTTGCGCGGACGGAAATACCAACGATCGAGTCCGCGTCGGGGATTTTCGCCTTCTTCGATCCGAACACGAAGCGGGCGTTCTTCATCCACGGCGGGCATTGGCTCGCGAAACCGGAGTCGCCGCCGGGGCTTGAGTACAGCGCGCTGTTCGGCCGTTCGAGCAATCAGGAGCTGCTCACGGGATCGGGCGCGGTCGATCTCCAGCCAGATGATTACGTGTTCTTACGCCCCTCGCAGAGCGAAGCGGTGTTTCTGCAGTTCGGCGACATCGCGCTGTTCGACGGCGAGCGCATCACGGGCGTGTGGCCGACGTTTTCCGTCTCGGCCTGAGACGTCCTATCCCTGACGCTTGATCGCATCCGGCGAAAGCCGGCGCTCGAGATATGCGCTCACCTTGGCTTCGACGTCGGCGAGGTAGTCGACTGTCTTGTCGCCGGGGTTACGATAGAAATGGTCGGCGCCTTCAACGGCCTGGTGATCGACCTTGATGTTCTTCTGCGTGCGGATCTTCGCCACGACCCGTTCGACGTCCGACGCCGGCGAGACGCCGTCCTTGGTGCCATAGACGATGAGGCCCGATGCGGGGCATGGCGCCAGGAAGGACAGGTCGTAATGGTTCGCCGGCGGCGAGATGGCGATGAAGCCGTCGATCTCGGGACGACGCATCAGGAGCTGCAGGCCGATCCACGCGCCGAAGGAGTAGCCCGCGACCCAGCATTGTTCGGCGTTCGGGTTCATGCTCTGGAGGTAATCGAGCGCCTGCGCCGCGTCCGAGAGCTCGCCCATGCCATTGTCGAACACGCCCTGGCTGCGCCCGATGCCGCGGAAGTTGAAGCGAAGGGTCGCAAACCCGAACCGGGTGAAGATCTGGTAGAGCTGGACCGTGACCCGGTCCTGCATCGAGCCGCCGGCGCGGGGGTGAGCGTGCAAGATCAGGGCGATCGGCGCATTCTCGCGCTTGGGTTCCGCGTAACGGCCTTCGACACGACCTGCGGGTCCGGCGAAAATCACTTCAGGCATGCCCTTGGAACCTCTCTGCGCCGCGGGGCCGCTCAGCGCGGCATTTCCCCGGGGGAATTGTTGACCTTTTTAGTAGGACATCCTACCTCAAGGACTGTTCGCGAAAGCGCGTGGCTTAACACAATGCCCACGCGCGATGCGAGGTTTTCCCGCACGGCGCAGCGCCAGGCGGGCGAGTCAGGACACGTCCCATGAGACTGACATCCAAAGGCCGGTACGCGGTCATGGCGCTCGCCGATCTCGCCGCCAACGGCGGGGAGGAGCGCGCCGTGCCGCTCCAGGAAATCTCCGAGCGCCAGGAAATCTCGCTGTCCTATCTGGAGCAGTTGTTCGCCCGGATGCGGCGCGCGGGACTCGTCGGCGGCGTGCGGGGCCCAGGCGGCGGCTACAGGCTGGGCAGGCGGGCCTCGGATATCGCGATTTCCGAGGTGATCGCGGCGGTCGACGAACCGATCAAGACGACGCGCTGCCGCGACGGTTCCCTCAAGAGCTGCCAAGGCAAGGTCGGCCGGTGCATAGCGCATGACCTGTGGGACGAATTGGGCCGTCAGATTCACGTCTTCCTCGACGCGGTAACGCTCGAAGATGTCGTCAGCAAGCGCGTCCGTGGTCGTGCGGGGACACCGGGGCTCGCCTGTCTGACGCCGGCGGAATAAGCAAAGCCGCCCCCACATGAACGCTGACATCGCCTACTGCGACTACAACGCCACCATGCCGATCCGACCGGAAGCGGCGGAAGCGCTTGCGCACGCGCTGGCGACGGGCGGCAATCCCTCGTCGGTCCATGCGGCCGGCCGCGCGGCGAAGGCGTTGCTGGAAAGCGCGCGCGAGGCGGTCGCGAGGGGCGTCGGCGCGCGGGCGCGCGACGTGGTCTTCACCAGCGGCGCGACGGAGGCGCTCCACCTTGCGCTCGACGCGGCGCGCGACACCTACGACGACCTGATCATTTCCGAGATTGAACACGACGCGCTCTGGGAAGCGACTGCAACCTTCGACGAGATGTCGCCACTGCGCGTGAACAGCGACGGCCTCGTGGATCTTGAAAATCTCGACGAATTGCTGGCGGCCGCGAGCCGGCCGCTGGTGGCCGTCATGCTGGCGAACAATGAAACCGGCGTTCTGCAGCCGATCCCGGCGGTCGCAGCGCGGGTGCGTGAGGCGGGTGGTTTGCTGCTGGTGGACGCCTCGCAGGCGGTCGGTCGCATTCGGGTCGATCTTGGCGCGCTGGACGCCTCCTATCTGGTTGTGTCGAGCCACAAGATCGGCGGGCCGCCCGGCGCCGGCGCGCTGGTCATGGCGCCGGGAGCGCCGTTTGCGATCACGCGCCGTGGTGGCGGGCAGGAACTCGGACGGCGGCCGGGAACGGAGAACGCGCCGGCTATCGCGGGGTTCGGCGCGGCCATGGGGGCGGCCGCGGCACTCGATATCGTGCGCGTGGAGCAATTGCGCGATCGCTTTGAGTCGCGGCTCCGACGCGATTTTGCCGATGTGATCATTTTGGGCGCCGAGGCGCCGCGGCTTGCCAACACGTCGCTGTTCGCACTGCCCGGCACGCCTGCGGAACTTGCCCTGATTGCGCTGGATCTTGAGGGCGTGGCGTTGAGTTCAGGCGCTGCGTGCTCGTCGGGCAAGGTGAAGGCGAGCCGAGTGCTTTCGGCGATGGGCGTGGCGCCCGCCACCGCCAAGTGTGCGCTACGCGCCAGTTTTGGCTGGGCTTCGAGCGAACATGATGTCGACAAACTGCTCTCGGCGCTCGCACGCGTCCACGCCCGTTTCGGCGCTCTTGAAGGAGCGATGTGATGGCGAAGGAAGGCATCGATCTCGCCACCGTGGACGCGGTGAAGGCGCTTGAGGCGGAGAAGTACTCGGCCGGGTTCAGCACCGACATCGAGCAGGAGTTCGCGCCGAAGGGGCTGACCGAAGACACCGTGCGCTTCATCTCCGCAAAAAAGGATGAGCCGCGCTGGATGCTGGACTGGAGGCTGGACGCCTTTCGCCGCTGGCGGACGATGGTTGAGCCGACCTGGGCGATGGTTCGCTATCCGGCGATCGACTATCAGGACGCGACTTACTACGCCGCACCAAAGAACGCCGCCAAATACAAGAGCCTTGACGAAGTCGATCCGGAAATCCTTGAGACCTACAAGAAGCTCGGCATTCCGCTCCGCGAACAGGAGACGCTGCTGGGCGTCGAAGGAGCGCCGCGTATTGCCGTGGACGCGGTGTTCGACAGCGTGTCTGTCTTGACCACCTTCAAGAAGGAACTCGCGCAGGCAGGCGTGATCTTCTGCTCGATCTCGGAGGCGGTGCGCGAACATCCGGAGCTGGTCCGGAAGTATCTGGGCTCGGTGGTGCCGACGACGGACAATTTCTTCGCGACCCTGAACGGCGCGGTGTTCTCGGACGGTTCGTTCGTCTACGTGCCGCCCGGCGTGCGTTGCCCGATGGAGCTGTCGACTTATTTCCGGATGAATGCGCAGGGTTCCGGACAGTTCGAACGCACGCTGATCATCGCCGACAAGGGCGGCTACGTTTCATATCTCGAAGGCTGCACCGCGCCGATG
>CAZGYQ010000039.1:0-29779 GCA_964530695.1 uncultured Caulobacteraceae bacterium | reverse complement strand
ATTTTTTACCGGGCGTGGGAGAACAGGACCGCGCGTCTTCAGACGCGCATGGGGCGGCGGCGCCAGACTCCGGGGAATCTCGCGTTGCGCAAACACTGAATGCCGGCGGGACGCCGGCGGTCCGGCATGACTGGTCATGACGTATCGGCGCCCTCCGGCGGGTGTGTGGTTCCGGAGGGAACCAGCACCGTCGCCGGCGGCGCGACTGCAATGAGCCCGCCGGTCGTCACATGCATCGGAATGCGCGCGATGGCGCGTTCGACGAAGCGCTCGAAATTGTCCAGCGCCCTTCGAATATCTTTGAGCGTTCTGAGATTCAGGCCGCGCGTGTAGATGCGCTGCACGTGCAGGGTTCGACACGCATAGCGAAATCCAGTCCGCGCAGAAGGCGGCCGCATCCATCGCGATTTGCGTTTCTGGAACCTCATCCGCGCGACCATCGCCATGAAGACGAGATCGCGCGTCTGTCGCCGCGCCTCGATGATGCCGCCCTGCAACGCGATCCGCGCCGCACGATCCCCGAACGTCATCACCCACCACGCAAGCAGTTCGACCACCCAGAGACGCAGGCGTCTGGCGGCGGTGGTCAGCTTTTCGATGTGGCGTTGAAGGGGGCGGTGGATCTGCATGGGGACTGTCCGGAGCTCCGTTTCCGGTGGATGACGGAGCGATTGTCCCACGGGCGCCATTCCGGTCGGATAGATTCACATGCGCTTGTTGGCGCGCATGGGCTGGCGCGACAAAAAGTCTGGGACTGGTGAGAATCTATCCCCGCAATTTCAACCCTCTCCCGCAAGCGGGAGAGGGTGGCGCGCGGCAGCGCGCCGGGTGAGGGCCCGGCGGCGCGAATCGAGTCTCATTCTGAGAGACTTGGCCCTCACCCTGACCTCGCTGGCGCTCGGCCATCCCTCCCCCGCGCGCGGGGGAGGGAGAGGCGCCTACCCCTTCGGCCCGTCCACGATCCGGATCCCCAACTCGCGCAGCTGTTTCGGCGTCACTTCCCCCGGCGCGTTCATCATCAGGTCCTGGGCTTGCTGGTTCAGCGGGAAGACGATGATGTCGCGCAGCGTGTCGACGCCCGCGAGCAGCATGACGATGCGGTCGATGCCGGGCGCCGATCCGCCGTGCGGCGGCGCGCCATAGCGGAAGGCGTTGAGCATGCCGCCGAACTTCTCCTCGACGACCTCGGGGCCATAGCCCGCGATCTCGAAGGCCTTGAGCATGATGTCGGGCTTGTGGTTGCGGATCGCGCCTGAGGAGAGCTCAACGCCGTTGCAGACGATGTCGTACTGGAACGCCGTGATGTTCTCGATCGTCTCGCGGTCATTGTTGTCGAGCTTCACGAACGCGTCGTGGTCGAAGTTCGGCATCGAGAACGGGTTGTGCGAGAAGTCGATCCGCTTCTCTTCCTCGCTCCACTCGTACATCGGGAAATCGACGATCCAGCAGAACGCGAACTGATCCTTGTCGGCGAGGTTCAACTCGTCGGCGACCTTGTTGCGCGCAAGGCCCGCGAACTTGTAGAATTTCGACGGCTCGCCCGCGACGAAGAACGCCGCATCGCCGACCTTGAGGCCGAGCTGCTCGCGGATCGCGTTCGCGCGTTCGGGGCCGATGTTCTTGGCGATGGGGCCAGCGCCCCCCTCTTCACCGTCGCGCCAGAAAATATATCCGAGGCCCGGCTGGCCTTCGCCCTGCGCCCACGAATTCATCTTGTCGCAGAAGGCGCGCGATCCGCCGCCCGGCGCGGGCACGGCCCACACGGCGCTCTTGGGTCCCTCGAGGATGCGCGCAAAAAGTCCGAAGCCGCCGCCCTTGAAGTGCGCCGAGACGTCCTGGAGCACGAGCGGGTTGCGCAGATCCGGCTTGTCAGAGCCGTATTTCGCGATGGCGTCCGCATACCTGATGCGCGGGAACGCGCCGACCGTGGCGCGCTTGCCGTTCCCGAATTCGTCGAACACGCCTGCGAGCACCGGCTCGATCGCCGTGAACACGTCCTCCTGCGTGACGAAGCTCATCTCGAAATCGAGCTGGTAGAATTCGCCGGGGCTGCGATCCGCGCGCGCGTCCTCGTCGCGGAAGCACGGCGCGATCTGGAAGTAGCGGTCGAAGCCCGCCACCATCAGCAGTTGCTTGAACTGCTGCGGCGCCTGCGGCAGCGCGTAGAACTTGCCGTGGTGCATGCGCGAGGGCACGAGGAAGTCGCGCGCGCCTTCGGGCGAGGACGCCGTCAGGATCGGCGTCTGGAATTCAGTGAAGCCTTGCGCGTTCATGCGGTTGCGCAAGCTGGCGATCACCTTCGAGCGCAGCATGATGTGGCGGTGCAGCGTCTCGCGGCGCAGGTCGAGGAAGCGGTACTTGAGGCGCGTCTCTTCCGGGTAGTCCGGCTCGCCGAACACCGGCAGCGGCAGCTCGCTCGCCTCGCTCAGGATTTCCACGGCGTCCACACGGACCTCGACCTCGCCCGTCGCCAGCTGCGGGTTGATGGTGTCCGCGTGGCGCGCCACCACCTTTCCGTCCACCCGCACGACGCTTTCGGCGCGCAGGCGCTCGAACACCGGAAACGCCGCCGAGCCCGGGTTCGCCACGAGTTGGGTGATCCCGTAGTGGTCGCGCAGGTCCACGAACAGCACCCCGCCGAGGTCGCGCTTGCGGTGCACCCAGCCCGACAGGCGGACGGCCTTGTCCGCGTCGCCGCTGCGCAGGGCGCCGCAGTCATGGGTGCGATAGGCGTGCATCGAAGGCTCCAACGGGCATAGATCGGGATGGTGCGCGCCCTTCCGGGGCGCAAACCGGGCGCGTCAAGCACACGCCGCCGCCGCGAAAGTCAAGAATGGGGAATGTCGGGGGGGAGGCGAGCGCGGTTGAGCCTGCCGCCGACGCAGGCTAAGGCCCGCGCATGGACGTGATCACAGAGGGCGGTCCCCTCAAAGAGTTCTGCAATGCCCTGCTCGAAGCGCCCCATGTGGCCGTCGACACGGAGTTCATGCGCGAAACGACCTTCTGGCCCAAGCTCTGCCTGATCCAGGCGGCGGCGCCCGGCGCAGAGGCGGTGATCGACCCTCTGGCCCTCTCTCCGGAAGCCCTGGCGCCGCTCTGGGAGGTCATGGCCGCTCCGCAGGTCACGAAGGTGTTCCACGCTGCGCGTCAGGATCTCGAGATCTTCTTCAAGCTCTCCGGCGGGGTGATGCCCGCGCCGCTGTTCGACAGCCAGATCGGGGCGATGGCCTGCGGTCTGGGGGATTCCATCGCCTACGACGCGCTGGTGCAGCATTTCCTCAAGCGCCGCGTGGACAAGTCCCACCGCTTCACCGACTGGGCGCGCCGGCCGCTAAGCGGGGACCAGCTTACCTACGCCCTCGCGGACGTCACCCACCTGCGCGACCTCTACCCGAAGATGCGCGACAAGCTCGATACCGCGGGCCGGCTCTCGTGGGTCGACGAGGAGCACGCCGCGCTCACCGATCCCGCGATCTACGATACCGAGCCGGAAAACGCCTGGGCGCGGCTCAAGGTGCGCCGCACCACCAACGACTACCTCGCCGCGCTGCGCGCCGCCGCCGCCTGGCGCGACCGTCAGGCGCAGGGCCGGGACGTGCCGCGCGCGCGCATCCTGAAGGACGACGCGATATACGAGATCGCCGAGCAGCGCCCCCGCACCGCCGCCGCCTTCGACAAGCTGCGCGCCGTGCCGCGCGGGTTCGGCAATTCGCGCATGGGCCAGGAGCTCGCCGCCGCCCTCGATGTTGCGCTGGCGAACGCCGCCGAGTACGCGCCGGTGATCGACCGCGGCCCCCCGCCCCCATCGAGCGGCGGGGCGACGGTGGAGTTGCTGAAAGTCTTGCTGCGCCACGAGGCCGAGAGCGCGGGCGTTGCGCCGCGCCTCATCGCATCGGCGAGCGACCTCGAACTCATCGCCTGCGACGACGACGCCGACTGCCGCGCGCTCAAGGGCTGGCGGCGCGACGTCTTCGGGGACCGCGCGCTGGCGCTGAAGCACGGTCGTCTCGCGCTCACGCTCGAACGCGGCAAGGTGCTTGTGAGGGACGCCTAGTCGGGTTGCGACACGCCGGCCGCGACCCCCAGCACTGCGGCGAGCGCGTCGAGGCGCTTCATCGCCTGCTCGGTGATGACGCGGCCGTGCGCCCGGTCGGCGCGCAGCGTCAGGCCCCGTTCGGAGAGGTTCAGGCCGAACGCGGCGAGCATCGGCTCGGCGCGCCCGCTGAGATCGGCGCCCAGGCGCAGCGCCGCCCCGAGCGCGGCCGCGGCGCGCCGCTGCTCTTCGGACAGGAGGCGCAGGTACGCGTCCTTCCGTTCCGGCGGCGCGCGCGTGTAGCGATGATGCACCGCCGCCGCGAGGTAGGCGCGCTCGGCGTGCGACACGCCGGAGAACGGCGCCATCAGCACCAGTTCGTAGATCAGTTCGCCGCGCTGTTCGGGATGCAGCGTCGCGCCGATATCGGCCATCCGCGCCGCCGCCGCGCGCAGCACGCGGTCGCGCTCGCGGTCGAACACGACCGGCAGCGCCTCGAAAGCCGGCGCCAGCCATTTCTCCAGCGCCGCGCCGAAGGCGCGCGTCCGCGGAATCGCCCCGGCGAAGGATTCCGCGCCTGCAACCAGCGGATGCAGGTTCCGCGACAGGTTCTCCACGAGCAGACCTTCCCGCAGGCCATAGGAGGAAAGGATGACGCGATCGAACGCGCCGAGCGCCATGACCCGCTCCAGCACCACCGAGGCGTACGGCAGCGAATCCGCGCGCTTGGCCGCCGCTTCCTCGAAGCGCTCCAGCGACTTGCGACTCTGCTTGTGGACGAACTCCGCCACGCGCAGCACTTCCGCGCGCGTCATCTGGTGATGGTGCAGCACGCCGATGGGATGACGGCGCAAGGCGATGTCGATGCGCCCCAGCGCCCGCCATGCGCCGCCGACGGCGTGGAACGCGCTGCCCGGCGCGGCGTCGCGCAAAACCACAGACCCGGTCAGCGCAGCATCCGCGATTTTCGCCACCCGCTCGGCGTCGAACATCTCGCCGGTCATCATGGAGAGCGGGCCGAGTGGCCAGGTCTCGCCGCGGCCCGGACCGTTGGGGCCCACTTCGACGAGTTCGAGACTGGAGCCTCCGAGGTCGCCGACGACGCCTGTCGCTTCCGGCGCGCCCGCGAGCACGCCCAGCGCCGAAAGCCTCGCCTCCTCCGTACCCTCGATGACGCGCAGCCTGAGGCCGGTTTCCTTGCGGACCCGCTCGGCGAATGCCGCGCCGTCCTTTGCGTCGCGCACCGCGGCGGTGGCGACGGCGTAGACGTCCTTCAGCCCGAGGCCGTCGATGAGCATGGCGAACCGCGTCAGCGCCTTCAGCGCGACCGCCATGCCGCTCGGCGACAGCTTGCCGGTGGTCGCCATGTTGCGACCCAAGCCCGCCATCACCTTTTCATTGAGGAACGGCGTGATCGAACGCCCGTCGAGCCGGTACGCCACGAGGCGCACCGAGTTCGAGCCCACGTCGATGACAGCCGCTTCACGCACAATGGGCGACTTAGCGAGGCTTTGCGGGCCGGGCAAGCGCCCGATCGACGACGGCTTCATGGGCGCGATTCAGCATCGAGCAAACCAGGCAGAACGGCGTGTAACGTCGAGTAATGTCCATCGCCCGGGCTCACCCGCAGCGTGGCGCCGCCCGGCAGCGCCGCGACCAGCGCCTGCGACATCGCGAGGGGCGCCCATCGGTCTTCATCGCCGTGCCAGATGGCGACGGGGCATCGGACGTGCGCCAGAACGTCCGCCCATGGGCGGACATAGTGTCCAACTGCCGCACCATAGGCTCGCGGCGCCGTGCGCAGGCAGGTGTTCAGACCGTTGACGAGAGCACTGCGAAACTCCGGCCGCGCCAGCAATCGCCGCTCGGCGACACCGCAGTTTGAGAACATCCCGGCAATCAGCCCATCAGGATTGATGGCGGCGAAGGCGCCTTGGAACGCTGTCGGGGCGGCGAACGGAAGCGCCCCGGCGCGCGCCGTTTCAAATACGATATGGCCGGCCATCTCGCCGAGAAAATCACCGAGTTCGAGCGGCGCCGCCGGTGAGATGAGGACAAGTTTGCCCACGCGGGCTGGACGACGCCCAGCGATCTGGAGCGCCGCCATGGCGCCGAGGGAGAAGCCGACGAGTGTCGCGGGTTGATCGAGAGTTGACACCGCGTCGTCGAACGCGGTTAACGCCGAAGACGGGCTCCACGATCGCGCGCCTGATGCGGCGGCGATCCAGTCGATCCCGACGATATCCGCTCGAGGCTCAGGTGCGAGCGAGACAGCCCCGAATTCGGCCGTTGAGCCGGGCAAGCCGTGGCAATAGATGAAGCGCTGGAGCATTGCGTCGGTCTTCATCGATTTTGAGGTGACCACAATGCGGCATCCTGCGCGCCGCTCAGAATTGGCGGGTCAGGGGCCGCGCCAGCCCGCCCTTGCGGACGACCTTAACCCGATCGAGGCCGAGCCAGTCGCGCATGGTCCCGAGTTCGCGCGCAAGCGCCGGAGCCACTTCATCTGCGTCCGCATCCGCTTCCAGGTGGGCCGCCTGCACGACGAGCGCGCACGCCGCCCTGTCAGCCTTGAGGTCGACGCGCGCGGCGAACCTGTCGCCCAAGAGGAACGGGAGCACGTAGTAGCCGTAGACCCGTTTTTCCTGCGGCACATAGATCTCGATGCGGTAGTCGAAGCCGAAGATCCGTTCCACGCGTGCGCGGTTCCACACGAGCGGGTCGAACGGAGACAGGATCGCGGCGGCGGCGACCGTGCGCGGCGCGCGCGCGCTTGCGTGGAGGTAGGCGCCATGGCGCCAGCCGGGGACGCTCGCTGGCAGCGCCTCGCCGCTTTCGACCAGTTCCGCCACCGCTTGCTTCGCATCGACAGGCGACAGCCTGAAATAGTCGGCGACGTCGGCAACCGTCGCGACGCCCATCGCCGCGAGCGCGCGCGCGGCGAGCGCGCGGATGGCGTCCGCACGTGACGGGGTAGGCGCCGCCAGAACGTGTTCCGGATGCACGCGTTCCGATAGATCGTAGACGCGCTCAAACCCGCGCCGCGCGGCGGTCGTCACCGCGCCGGTCTTGAACAGGTATTCCATCGCGATCTTGCCCTCGCTCCATCCCCACCAGGCGCCCTTGCGCGCGCCGGCTTTGGAGAGTTCCGAAGCTCCAAGCGCGCCGCGCGCGCGTACCTCGGCGACCACATCGTCGAGATAGCCGCGTTCGCGATTGGCGTAGTCCACCCAGCGCGCGCTGCGCCCCTCGCCGCGCAACGCGTCCTCCATGCGCCAGCGAAACAGCGCGTGCGCTTCATACGGCAGGATCGAGGCTTCATGCCCCCAGTATTCGAAGCAGCTGCGCCTGCGCCCGAGCCACGCGGCGTCGAGCGCGCCGGTGTCGTAGGCGCCGAGCCGGGAGAACAAGGGCATGTAGTGCGCGCGCGCGACCACGTTGACGGCGTCGATCTGCAGCACCCCAAGGCGCGCGATGACCTTCTCCACGTGCGCGCGCGTAGGCTTCGCAGGCCTCGGCCGGTCCAGCCCCTGAGCCGCGATGGCGATGCGCCGGGCCATGGCGGCAGATATCTTAAATGCCTCACGCACGCACCGCGTGTGCCAAGTTCCACGCGGCGGTGCAACGGCTGGCGCTATTGCGCGCGCGGACCGACGTGATCGAACGCCGGCGGCAGATCGCCCTTCTGCGCCCGCCCGCGGCCGGAAAGGCTTGGATTGCGCATGAAATAGAGGTGTGCGGAAAATGGCTCGTCGAGACGCGAGCAGTCCACGCGCGTGAACGAGCCGTCCGCGCTCATGTACCAGCTCTGCGCCTCGTCATTGAGATTGGCGAGCATGATCTGGCCAAGGACCTGCTGGTGCACGGTGGGGTTGAGGATAGGGCACAGCACTTCCACGCGCCGGTCGAGATTGCGCGGCATCCAGTCGGCGGAGGACATGTAGACCTTTGCGTTCGGGTGCGGGAGCGCCTCGCCGTCGCCGAAGCACACAATCCGCGCATGTTCGAGGAAACGTCCGACGATGGATTTCACGCGAATGTTTTCTGAAAGGCCCGGCACGCCCGGCCGCAGGCAACAGATGCCGCGGATCACCAGTTCGATCTTCACGCCCGCCTGGCTTGCCCGGTAGAGCGCGTCGATGACGACGGGATCCACCAACGAGTTAAGCTTCACCCAGATCGCGCCCGGGCGCCCTGCCTTCACGTGCTCGATCTCGGCGTCGATGAGATCGAGAACGGTTTGCTTCAGCGTGATTGGAGAAATCGCGATGCGTTCGAGCTCAGCGGGCTTGGCGTAGCCGGTGACGAAGTTGAACAGCCGCCCCGCGTCGCGCCCAAAGGCGGGCTCGGCGGTGAAGAGCGAGAGGTCGGTATAGATCCGCGCCGTGATCGGGTGGTAGTTGCCGGTGCCGAAGTGCGTGTAGGTGCGCAGGCCGTCAGCCTCGCGCCGCACGACAAGGCTGACCTTCGCGTGGGTCTTGTAGTCGATGAAGCCGTAGACGATCGAGGCGCCCGCGCGCTCCAGGTCCTGCGCCCACTTCAGGTTGTTCTCTTCGTCGAAGCGCGCCTTGATCTCCACGAGAGCGGTGACGTTCTTGCCGGCTTCGGCCGCCTCGATGAGCGCGGCCACGATCGGCGAGTTCTTCGAGGTGCGGTAGAGCGTCTGCTTGATGGCGACGACGTTGGGGTCGGCTGCCGCCTGGCGCAGGAACTGGACCACCACGTCAAAGCTCTCGAACGGATGATGGACGAGCATGTCCTTGGCGCGGATGGCCGCGAAGATGTCGCCGCCGAAATCGCGTACGCGCTCGGGAAAGCGCGGCTCGTAGGGTTCGAACTTCAGTTCCGGGTGATCGTCGACGATGAGCGACGATAGCTGCGAGAGCCCCAGCATGCCGTTCGCCAGCACCACGTCGTGCGGATCGGCCTCGATTTCATGAACGATAAATGCGCGCAGGTCGGCGGGCATCGACGCTTCGATTTTCAGGCGCACGATCTCGCCGAGGCGGCGCTGTTTCAGCAGCGTGCGGAACTCGCGCACGAGATCTTCGGCTTCCTCGACATTCTCGATGTCGCTGTCGCGCACGACGCGGAAACAGCCCTTCGAGATTACGCCGTAGCCGGGAAAGAGCTGATCGAGGAAGAGCCCGAGCGCCGTCTCCAGCGCGATGAACCGCCGCGCGCCCGCCGCGGCGCGATCATTGGCGCGCAGCTCAAGGAAGCGCTCCACCTGCGTCGGCATCGGCACGAGCGCATTGAGCGCGCGCCCGTCATCCTTGCGCTTCAACTTCAACGCCATCGCGAAGCCGAGGTTCGGGATGAACGGGAACGGGTGGGCCGGATCGATCGCCAGCGGCGTCAGCAAGGGGAAAACGCGTTCGAGGAACAGTGGCCGCAGGATTTCGAGATCGCCCGCCGTCAGGTCCGCGGCATCGAGGACGCTGATGCCGACCTTCGCCAGTTCGCCGCGCAGCGCGACCCAGCGCTGCTGTTGTTTTTCCATCAGCGCGCCTGCTTCCTCCTGCAGGCGCTCCAGTTGCTCCAGCGGGGTCAGGCCGTCCTGGCTGCGGATCTGGACATTGGCCTTCACCTGCTCATGCAGGCCCGCCACGCGGACCATGTAGAACTCATCGAGGTTGCTGGCCGAGATCGACAGGAAGCGCAGGCGCTCCAGCGGAGGGTGCGCCGGATTTTCCGCCTCTTCCAGCACGCGCGTGTTGAAAGACAGCCAGCTCTGCTCGCGGTTGATGAACCGTTCGGGACTGTCCATCGAGATCGCCGCGGCGGCGGTCCTCCCCGCGGCGCCCCGGCGTCTGGTGTGTCGGACTTCGCTCGTCATGCTTCCTCCGGCGACCTGGCGCCCGTTTCATCGTCCGGCTCCGGCGCGTCCAGGCCCAAGCTGCGCAGGGCCCGCACGGCAACCGCCACAGGAATTGGCCTGCTGCCGCGAACATGCTCGCGGTCGAGCGCGTCAGCGACGGCGTGCGCTGCCGCGAACGACCGTTCCATGTGCAGCGTCAGATATGTGGCCGCCTTCTCCGTCAGTTTTATAAACCGAGCCTTGCACAACCGCGCGAGAACGCCAGCGAGGAGTTCGTCATCGGGATCCTTGAGCGTCTCAACCGGCACGGCGGCGAGCCGAGAGCGCAGGTCCCGAAGCGCCATCGGCCAGCTCTGGGGCGGCTCCCGAGCCACAAGCAGGATAGCCCCGCCGCCGGTGCGGGCAGAATCGAGCAGCAGCGCGAAATGAGCTTCATCGACGAAACGATCGGCGTCATCGATGACCAACCGGCGGCCCGCCGCTTCGAAGGCGGCGAGCGCGCGGCCCTCGCCGTTCCAGAGCGCGGCGCCGGCGGTCTCCGCCCAGGCCCGCGCCATGTGGCTCTTGCCCGATCCAGCGGGACCGGCGAGCGCAAGCGCCCCGCCGGGCCAAGCGCGCCAGCGCCGCAGCATGTTCCAGGCGGAACGGTTGGACTCCGACACCTGAAGGGTCGCGGACGTGCGATCTTCGGGCGGGGCGTCGAACAGGCGGGGCTGTCTGGCCATGCCCCCGCCCGCTTATCGCCCCACGGCGCGCAGCACCGGCCCCTGATCGCTCTGCGAGAGCGAGAGGTTGAAGCGGCCGAGCGCCTGCGCGAGGTCGTCCACCGAGCCGCCGTGGGCGAACGTCACCAGCGCGCCTTCGCGGGCGATAGCTTCGATGCGGATGTCGGAGATCGTGGTCTGCGCCGCTGCTTCAAGGCCCTGCTTGACGCGCGTCCACTCCGCCATGTCGCGGTATAGCGCCGAAACGGTCAGCCGAGCCCTTTGTGAGGCCTGCAGCGAGAGGCTGGTTTTCCATTGTGTCTGCAGCCGCGCGTTGGCCGCCTCCGCGAGACGGCGATAGGCGTCCGCCAACCCTGCGTCCCCGCCCTGCACGGCCGCGCTGACCTGACCACGGCGCGTCTGCGCGCCGCCGGCGCTAAATTCCACGAGGTCGGCGACGAGCGCGGCGCCCGTCTGGCTGGCCGTGATGACCATGACGCTTTGGGCGCCGTTCGCCGCGGCGATGGGTTGCAGCGCCGGCCAGTCAGCCGTCGCCGAGGCGGGAGCGAGCGCCACGGGCAGCAGTTCACCCGCATATCCGCCCTGTTCCCAGGCCTGGCGCCATGGGCTCGCCGGCGCCGCCGGATCAGCGTTTGCCGGCTGCGGCGAGACGAGGACCGGCGCGCCGCGGGTTTCCAGCACCCTGAAACCAGCCGCCTGCAGCGCCGTGCGCACGCCGTTCGGATCAAAGCGCACGGCGAAGCGCCCGAGATAGCGGGTGCCGGAGCGCCGCTCCTCCTCCACGTCCACCCCGCGGACCAGCAGATCGAGCGAAGCCGCTTCCGGGCGGGGAAGCGTCAGCCGCGCCTGATCCTCGACGCTGGTGATCCGGCGGGCGAGACGTTCGAACGCGAGCCTTTGGGCGGTCGCAAGCCCCTGGGTCCTGGCCTGTGCGGCGTCAGACGCGGACTGGTCTACCCGCACCCCGCTGACCGTGAAAATGTCGCCCCGCCCCTGCTGCGCGGCCGCGGGCCCCACAAAGAACGCGCAGAACGCGGCGCAAATCGTTATCAGTCCAGTCAAGCGGTGCATCGGGTCCTCGCCTTTTCGGGCGAGACCTAGCAATACCGCGCCTTTGCCGAAAGGTCGAAGCCCCCGAAACCCCTTGGCGAATCCTGCGATAGCGCTCTGCATGACGAACAACTCCTCCCTCACCTACCGCGATGCGGGCGTGGACATCGACGAAGGCGCCCGCCTCGTCGACCTCATAGGCCCGGCCGCCAAGGCCACCGCCCGTCCCGGCGCCAACGCCGCACTGGGCGGTTTCGCCGCCGCCTTCGACCTGAAGGCGGCCGGTTTCACCGACCCGATACTCCTCGCAACCACCGACGGGGTGGGCACGAAACTCAAGGTGGCGATTGAATCGGGCCGTCATGAGACCGTCGGCGTCGATCTCGTGGCGATGTGCGTGAACGACCTCATCGCCCAGGGCGGCGAACCGCTGCTGTTCCTCGACTACTACGCCACCGGAAAGCTCAACGCCGATCAGGCCGCCGTGGTCATCAAGGGCATCGCCGAGGGATGCCGGATCGCGGGCTGCGCGCTCGCCGGCGGCGAGACGGCGGAAATGCCGGGCATGTACGGCGAGGGCGACTACGATCTCGCGGGCTTCTCGATGGGCGCGGCCGAACGCGGCGCGCTGCTGCCGCGCGGCGACATCGCCCCCGGAGACGTGGCGCTAGGGCTTGCGTCGAGCGGCCCGCACTCGAACGGCTATTCGCTCGTGCGCCGCATCGTCGAGCGTTCCGGCCTCGCCTGGGATGCGCCGTCGCCTTTCAGCGCGGGCACGCTCGCTGAAGCGCTGCTGGCGCCGACGCGAATCTACGTGAAACCGTTGCTGCCGCTGGTGCGCGATGGACTGATCAAGGGGCTCGCGCACATCACTGGCGGCGGTCTCACCGAGAACGCGCCGCGCATGCTGCCGAAAGGCTGGCGCGTCGACTTCGACTGGGCGGCGTGGGAACGCCCGGCCGTGTTCAGGTGGCTGATCGAAACCGGCGCAGTGCCCGAAGAGGATGCACGCCGCACGTTCAATCTCGGCATCGGCATGGTCGCGGCGGTCGCGCCGAAGGATGCCGACGCCGTGATCGCGCGTCTTGAATCTGCGGGCGAAAAGGTCTTCCGCGTCGGCGTGGTGCAGGCATGACGCGCAAACGCGTCGCGGTGCTGATCTCGGGACGCGGCTCCAACCTGCAGGCGCTTCTCGACGCGCAGGGGCCGTTCTGCCCCTATGAGATTGTCGTCGTCGTTTCCAACAAAGCCGGCGCCGCAGGCCTCGACCGCGCGCGCGAGGCTGGTGTCGAAGCCACCGCAGTCGAGCATCGCGCCTTCGGCAAGGATCGCGAGGCCTTCGAGCGCGCGCTTGACGCTTACCTGCGCGACCGCGACGTGGAACTCGTCGCGCTGGCGGGCTTCATGCGTGTGCTGACCGGCTGGTTCGTCGGCGCGTGGGGGGGGAAGCTGATCAACATCCACCCTTCGCTGCTGCCGTCGTTTCCCGGGCTCGATACCTACGCGCGCGCCATTGCATCAGGCGCGAAGCTAGCGGGCTGTTCGGTGCACTGGGTGACGGAGGGCGTCGATACCGGGCCTATCATCGGCCAGGCGGCGGTGCCGGTGATGCCGGGAGACACGCCCGATGCGCTCGCGGCGCGCATTCTGGAGGCCGAGCATCTGCTCTATCCAGCGTGCCTGTCGCTCGTATGCGGCGGCGCCCCGCTCTCGCAAGGGCCCGCGCCGATCCTGGTGAATGCGTTTCTGTAGTCGAGGCGATCGCCTCAGCCGACGATCTCGTCGTCCTTGAAGAAGAACTTGATCTCGGTCGCGGCGTTCTCGAGGCTGTCGGAGCCGTGGACGCTGTTGGCCTCGATGCCGGAGGAGTATTTGCGGCGGATCGTGCCCGGCGCAGCATTGTAGGGGTTCGTGGCGCCCATGATGTCGCGGTAGGCCGCCACGGCGTTCTCGCCTTCCAGCGCCTGCACGACGACCGGGCCGGAGGTCATGAACTTCACCAGATCGCCGAAGAACGGACGTTCCTTGTGGACGCCGTAAAAGCCCTCCGCCTGCTCTTTCGACATGCGGATGCGCTTCTGGGCGATGATCTTCAGGCCCGCGCCTTCGATCATCGCATTGATCTCGCCGGTCAGGCTGCGGGCAGTGGCGTCCGGCTTGATGATCGAAAACGTCCGCTCGACGGCCATGGCCGGTTCTCCCGCGCTACAAGATGGTTATGGGCACAATGAAATGGACGCGCTCTATAGCCGCGACCATTCCGAACGCCAAGCGCAGGTTTCCACAACTATCGCTACGTTCAGCCGCAGCGGACGGAGCCCACCCTGTTGTCCGTTCCGAGATGGATGTTCAGGCGGTTCGGGCTGAAGTCCTGCGTCACCATGCACTCCGCGCAGACGATGCGGAACGCCGCGGGAAGGCGGGAGCGGTCTATGTCTTCCTCGCGCTGGCCGACCAGATACTCGTGGGCGCCTGCGTCGCAGGTCAGCGCGCCTCCACGCGGGCGATTGTCCGGCGCTTCGTTCACCTCGATGGCGATGCATCCTGCAAGGGCGCCGACAAAAAGCGCGGCGATGATCGGCTTCAGCATGATGATTTCCCCTCAGGCCTGTTTTTCCCACCGGCCGGCGCCGGTTTCCTTCCAGTAGGCCACATCGTGGCCGCCGTCCTTCGCCGCCTTCCACTGCACGCGGGCATGAGCCAACGCCGCTTCGTCGCGACCGTCGAACATGATGCTGGCGCGTTCGAAGGCGTCGATGGCGCCGGGCTCGGCGCCGTCCACCAGAAAGAGCGCCTTGGCGCCGTTCGGCGCGCCGGCGTCGCTGGTCAGCAGGATTGGCTGCTTTTCCGGTGCGCCGCGATTGCTGCGGGCGTGCGGCAGGAACGCTTCCTCACGCACGCTCCACAGCGCCTCGTCGAGCGCGTCGAGCCGTTCCTCGATGGTCCCGCGCACCACCGCGCGCCAGCCGCGCCGAAGGCATTTCTCCAGCAGCGGCGCCAGGGCCGCCTCGAGCGAGGACCGCTCGAGGTGATAGAACCAGAGCGAGCTCATTCCTCGTAGCGGCTGGCCACCAGGCGATTGAGGATGCGCACGCCGAAGCCGGTGGCCCAGGCTGGCGAGGTCGGATCCTCGTACGGCGCGGGCTTCCAGGCCGTGCCGGCGATGTCGAGGTGCGCCCAGGCGACGCCGTCCTTCACGAAGCGCTGCAGGAACTGCGCGGCGGTGATCGACCCTGCGGCGGGCTTGCCGGAGATGTTCTTGATGTCGGCGTTGGGCGTGTCGATCATCTTGTCGTAGGCCGGCCCGAGCGGCAGGCGCCAGACGGCCTCGCCTTCCGCCAGACCTGCCGCCGTGAGATCGGCCGCCAGCGCGTCGTTGTTGCTGAACAGCCCCGCGTGCTCGTGGCCGAGCGAGATGATGATCGCACCGGTGAGCGTGGCCAGATCGACGATGGCCGTCGGGTTGAACTTTTCCTGCGCGTACCAGATGGCGTCGCACAGCACGAGACGGCCTTCGGCGTCGGTGTTGAGCACCTCGATCGTCTGGCCGGACATGGAGGTGACGATGTCGCCGGGGCGCTGGGCGTTCCCGTCAGGCATGTTCTCCACGAGGCCGACGATGCCGATGACGTTGGCTTTGGCCTTCCGCTTGGCGAGCGCCATCATGACGCCGGACACAGCGGCCGCCCCGCCCATGTCGCCCTTCATTTCATCCATGCCGGCGCCCGGCTTCAGCGAGATGCCGCCGGTGTCGAAGGTGACACCCTTGCCGACGAAGCAGATGGGTTGCGCCGCCTTGTTCTTCGCGCCCTTCCAGCTCATCACCACGAGCCGGCTCTCGCGCACGCTGCCCTGCCCGACGCCGACTAGCGCGCCCATGCCGAGCTTGGTCATCTCCGCGACGTCGAGCACGGTGACTTCGAGGCCAAGGCTCTCCATCTCCTTGAGTCGATTGGCGAATTCCGGCGGGTGCAGCACGTTCGGCGGCTCGGAGACCAGATCGCGCGCGAAGAACACGCCGTCCACGACTCCGGTCATCGGATCGTACTTGCCCTTGGCGCCGGCCGCGCCTTCGGTGACGACCGTGACGTCCTTCAGCGACGGCTTCGCATCGGGCTTCAGCTTGGTCTTGTAGCGGTCGAAGCGGTAGGCCGCGAGACGCGCGCCGACCCCGGCCCGCGCTGCGGCTTCCGCGCCGGCGACCACGCCCACGCCCTCGGCATGCAGCGCAAGTGATTCGGCGCCCGTGGTGATCGTGCGGCGCACGGCCTGCGCCGCCCACTTCTCCACCGTCAGCGCATCGGCCTTGTCCGGCGCGCCCACGCCGATGACCAGCAGTCGTCCGGCCTCAAGGTTCGCCGGCGCGAGAATCTCCAGCACCTGCCCTGCCGCGCCGGTGAACCGGGAGGCCTTCATGGCGCGCGCGATGGCGCCGCCGGTTTTTTCGTCCAGCGCCTTGCCGGCCGCGAGCAGCGTCCCGCCATCGCTCGCCATGACCGCCACCGCGTCGGCTTGAGCGTCGTTCTTGAATGTGATGTCCATGAAACCTCTCGCAGGCAGTCCGAGGCGCACGCCATGCGCCGGGCCGCTTCAACCTTGTTGCGGTCAGTGGTAGCTCTGCCCGGTCGGGTTGGAAAGATTGCCTCCCCCAAGAGGTGCAAAACACCCGTCGGCCGCCACAGTGGCGCCTTCGGAGGCGACCAGACCGGGCGCCAGAGGGACCTAATGAAAGCGTTGCAGGCCTATCTCTTCCGGCAGGGCATGGTTCCGCTGCTGGCGATTCTCGGGGGCCTCGCCGGCGTCGCGATCCTGACCCAGGGGCTGAATCAGCTCGACCTGATCGTCGACCAGCGGCAATCGGCGCTCGCCTTCATCTGGGTGACGCTGCTGTCGATGCCGCAGCTCATCTCCCTGATCATGCCGCTGGCGGTGTTCTTCGCCGTCACCTACGCGGTGAACCGGATGCACACCGAAAGCGAGATCGCGGTGGCGTTCGCAGCAGGCGTTTCGCCCTGGCAGATCGTGTCGCCGATCCTGAAGCTCGCCTCGGTTGCGGCGCTCGCGCACCTCGCCGTCAACGTGCTCATCCAGCCGGCGAGCTATCGCGAAATGCGCGAGACCGTGCACGCCATGCGCAGCGATTTCGCGGCTTCGCTGGTGCGCGCCGGCGAGTTCACCACGCCCGCGGACGGGCTCACCTTCTACGCGCGTGAGGTGGCGGCCGGCGGCGTGCTGCGCGACCTCTTCATCGACGATCGTCGCAACGCAACCCGCCCGACGACCTACACGGCGCGCTCGGGGCTCATCGTCACCGCGGCGGGCGTCCCCGCCGTCGTCATGCGGCAGGGCCAGATCCAGCAACCCAAGCCCGACGGCGCGGTCGACCTTCTCGACTTCGACCAGTACACGCTCGAACTCGGCGCCTTCGTGGCGGCGGAGGACGACTACATCCTGAAACCGTCAGACCGCTTCCTCGCGGAGCTCTTCTTCCCGGATCTCATCTACTACTACGACCAGCGCAACGCCGATCGCTTCCTCGCCGAAGGACATCACCGCCTGTCGAGTCCGTTGCTCGATCCGGCGCTGGCGCTCATCGCGCTGGCCGGCCTTTTGTCCGGTGATTTCAGCAGACGCGGATACGGACAGCGCATTGCGATCGCCGCGGGCGCAGCGCTGATCGTGCGCATCTTCGCACTCGGCATCCAGGCCGCCTGCGTCGACGAACCGGCGCTGAATTCGCTGCAGTACATCTTCCCGCTCGCCGTTTCCGCAGTCGCATTCTGGATGCTGCATGCGCCGCGAAAGCGGGCCCAGGCGCCGACCGCGGCCGGCATGACGATGGCGAGGTAGGGCGATGGGATTTCTCTTCACGGGGCTCGGCCGCTATCTGTTCACCCGCACGCTCAGCGGCTTCGGCATAGCACTCGCTGCGGTGGCCGCCTCGATCCTGCTGGTCGATGTCGTCGAGCAGCTGCGCACTGTCGGCGCGCGCACGGACCTGTCGCTCTGGCAGGCGCTGGGACTTACGGCTCTGAAGACGCCGATGCTGATCGAGCAGACGCTCCCCTTCGTCGTGCTCGCCGGCGCGATGATCGGTCTGGTGCAACTCAACAGGCGCAGCGAACTTATCGCTTTGCGAGCCTCCGGCGTCTCGGCATGGCGCTTTTTGGCCCCCACCGCCGCCGCAGCGCTGCTCATCGGCGTATTCGCCACGACAGTCCTGAACCCGATCGGCGCGCGTCTCTACGAGCGGTTTGAAGCGATCCAGGCCCGGATCGAGGGTGAAAACCAGTCGGACGTGGTTACCCGCAACGGCGTGTGGCTGCGCCAGGGCGACGCGGCGAGCCAGACCGTCATCCACGCGGAATCCATCGATCCCAACTCCACCACGCTCCGCAAGGTGACCTTCTTCGTCTTCGAGGTGCGCGAGGATGGCGGGTTGTCGTTCGTCAACCGCATCAACGCCGAGGAAGCCGTGCTTCGTCCAAGCAGCATGTGGGAGCTGCGCAGCCTTGTCTGGGCGCGTCCGGGGGAGCCGCCGGTGGCCGAGCCCGTCGTGTCCATCCCGACGACCCTTGAGGCCAACGCCCTGTTCGACACCTTCGTGACCCCGGGGTCCTTGTCCTTCTGGCGCCTGCCGGCGTTCATCGGCGCCGCGAGGGCGGCGGGCCTTGCCCCCACCCGTTATGAACTGAAGTACCAGAGCCTTCTGGCGCTTCCGTTGCTGCTGGCGGCGATGGCGAGCCTCGGCGCGGTTTTCTCCCTGCGGTTGCAACGGCTGGGCGGGCTTGCGGGGTATGTGGTGATGGGGGTGGTCGGCGGCTTTGTCCTCTATTTTTCCGCGCAGCTGGCGGCGGCGTTCGCGGTGACGGAGGTCGTCCCCCCCCAGATCGCGGCCTGGGCGCCGGCGCTGACCGGGTTCTTCGCCTCGCTCGCAATCCTGAGTTTTGTCGAGGACGGCTGAGGAAATACGGGGCGGCTGCTTTACGGACAGGCTTCGTCGGGGCTAGGTAAACGTCGGGGAATCGTCGTGAGAGGGCCGTTAATGACCCGTTCGGGGGAAGTGGCCGGCCGGTGGTTTGAACGTGCGCCAGGCCCATGGGCCGCAGCGCTCGCGGCGGTGCTGCTCGCTTCGGCGGGTTCGACGGCGGCTGCGCAGGAGCGTCCGTCCGTCGCGTCGGACCAGCCCGTCGTGGTCCTTGAGGCCGACACCCTCGTCAAGGACGACGCCACTCACACCATTACAGCCGAAGGCAATGTCGAGGCCCGCTACCAGGGCAGGACGCTGCGAACCAAGCGACTCATCTACAATCTCGTCGACAACACGATCCGCGCCCAGGGCGGCGTGGAGATCATCGACCCGGATGGTACGGTCCGCTACGCCGATGAAGTCGAGGTGGACGAGAGGCTGGACACCGGCGTGGCGACCGGCTTCGGCGCCCGCATCGCCGGCGGCGGCACAGCGGCGGCAGCGGCGGCCGTGCGCCCTTCGCCGGGGCGCAATGAACTTCAACGTGTGGTCTACACCGCCTGTCCGATCTGCAAGGTCGAGGGCGGCAAGACCGAAGGCCCGACCTGGACCCTGCGCGCGCGGAGCGCCGTGCAGGACCAGACCTCGAAAATGATTTCCTACCGGGACGTGGTGCTGCAGTTCGGCGGCGTCCCGGTGATCTACCTGCCCTACTTCGCGCACCCCGATCCTTCGAGCGGGCCGCGCTCCGGGTTGTTGCCGCCGGATATCGGCAGCAACCGCCGTCTCGGCGCGTTCTACCAGCAGCCTTACCACTGGGCGATTTCGCCGTTCCAGGATCTCACCGTCGCGCCCCGCGTGCACGCAAACGTCAATCCGATCCTGGGCCTGCAGTACCGCAAACGCTTCTATTCCGGCGACCTGCGCCTTGAAGGCACGGTGTCATACGACCAGGACTTCGACGGGGACGGCAACAAGTTCGGTCAGGAGTCCGTGCGTGGGCACGTCTTCGGCAACGGCCTCTTCAAGATCGACGATTTCTGGTCTTGGGGCTTCGGCGTCGAACGCGCCGCCGACGATTTGTACCTGCGTCGCTATGACCTGAACGGCGAAGGCCGCGCGCGCGGTCCGTTCATCGGCGACAACCTGCGGCTGATCTCCCAGCTCTACACGACCGGGCAGAGCGAGAACACGTTCGGCTCGCTGTCCGTCGTCTCGATTCAAGGCCTCCGCGCCGTCGATGACAGCGCGGTGCTGCCGCTCATCCTGCCACTCGGCGAATTCGAGCATGTGGTGCGCGACCCGGTGTTCGACGGCCAGCTGAAGCTGCAGGCCTCCACAGCGTCGCTCTACCGGCAGGACGCAGGCGTCGACAGCGCGCGCTTTTCGGTCGGCGGCGAATGGCGGCTGGACCGCATTGTCGGCCCGGGCATGGTTGTCGCCCCCTTTGCCCAGACGCGGGCGGACGTCTACCGGATCGGCAACGCGCCTGCGGCCAAGGATGAGACCTTCACCCGCAGCGTGGGCCTCGCGGGCGTCGAGGTGCGCTGGCCGTTCATGCGTCCGGGCCGCAACTTCGATGTGATCCTCGAACCGATCGGCATGGCCGCCATCGGCTACGGCGACAACGACGTGCGGATCGTCAACGAGGACAGCCTGGCCTTCGAGCTTGACGACACCAACCTCTTCCGCCCTAACGCCGCCCCCAACTACGACCTATGGGAATCCAGCGCGCGCGGCAGCCTCGGCGTCCGCGCGACGGCGCGCGGCCACAACGACAAATCCGCCAGCGTCATGGTCGGCCGGCGCTGGCGCGAGGACGCTGAACCCCGGTTCAACCGCCTCACCAACCTGAACGACGAAACGTCCGACTGGGTCGGCGCGGTCGACGCCGATCTAGGCCAGAACCTGCAGGCCAACGTGCGTTTCCGGGTGGCGGACAAGGATCTGTCGCTCGTGCGCATGGACGCCTCGGTGCGCGCGTCGCTGTGGCGGATCTCGACCGAGGCGCGGTACTTCCAGGTCGACGAAGCTCTGCGCCCGGGCGACCCAAACCGGGAAATCCGCGGTGGCGTCGGCATCCGGCTGACCGACCGGTGGTCGTTCTCGTACAACATTCAGCGCGATCTCGATTCTGACATTAATCTCGGCCAGAACATCCACCTGATGTATCGCGACGATTGCACCTTCCTCGATTTCGGCTACGTCCGCTCCGAGACCACCGACCGCGTGCTGGGCCCCAACGAGGGGTTCCAGATTCGCGTCGGCCTGACGTCCCTCGGCGTTTTCGGCGGCGGCGACTGAGAGAAGCGGCGCATCGTCGTCGGACGAAACGCGCGTACGGAGTTCCTTCGCATGACCTGGAAGACCAAACTGGCGACCGCCGCCTTCGCCGCCAGCGTATGCCTCGCCCTCGCGCCTGGGGTGGCCACTTCACAGCAGCCTGCCGCAGCCCGTCCGGCGCCGCGGACAGTGAACCCCGCCGCGGGCGTCGCCGCCATCGTCAACGACGAGGTCATTTCCACCTACGATGTGAACCAGCGCGCCTCCCTGCTCCTCGCCGGGGCGGGCATCGAGCCCAGCCGCGAAAACCTCGACCGCGCCCGCTCCCAGGCCATGCGCGACCTCGTAGACGAGCGGCTGCAGATGCAGGAAGCCAAGGACAAGAAGATCACCGTCGAGGCGGCGCAGGTTGATCGCCAGATCAGCGAGATCGCGCGCCAGAACGGCACAAGCGCGGATACGCTTCGCGCGCAGCTGGCGGCGAACGGCATCGGCCTGCAGACGCTGCGGGCGCAGATCGAATCCGACATCGCTTGGCGGCGGCTGGTCAATGGCCGCTTCGGTTCGCGCATCCGCATTTCCGACGGCAAGGTCACCGACGCGCTGGCGCGCGTGACCGCAAACTCGTCCAAGCCGCAGGCGCTGATCTCGGAGATCATGATCGCAGCGGAAACCGACGAAGACCTGGCGCAGGCGGATTCCATCGCCACGCGTCTGCTTGAGGAAATCCGCGGCGGGGCTCCCTTCTCGGGCGTCGCACGGCAATTTTCGGCGGCGTCGTCGGCGGCGTCCGGCGGCGATCTCGGCTGGCTCTCGCAAGGTGAATTGCGGCCGGAACTTCAGGCTGTCGTGGACCAGTTGCAGCCAGGGCAGGTCTCGGTGCCCGTGCGCGGGCCGGGCGGCGTCTACATCCTCGCCGTGCGCGAAAAGCGCGCCGGCGTGGACCCCGCGAGCGCAACGAACATCTCGCTGCTGCAGGTCACCGCGCCCGCCACGTCGCGCACGCTGTTCGAGCGCCAGATGCGCCGGGTGGACGGCTGCGACTCGGTCCAGCGCCTGGTGACCAATGTTGCGGGCGCGCAGGTCATCCAGCTCGGCGACGCTCTTGAGTCCGATCTTTCCCCCGAAGTGCGCGAGCGGATCAACGGCGTCGAGGACGCCAAGGCGACCGCCGTCTTTGAAACCCCCGCCGGGCTTGCTTCGCTGATCGTCTGCGCGCGCCAATCAGCCGGCGGCGGCCTGCCGTCGCGCCAGGAAATCGAGAACCGCCTGTTCGAACAGGAGATGGCGATGCTGTCGCAGCGCTATCTGCGCAACCTGCGACGGGACTCCACCATCATCACCCGGTGACCATGAAGCCGCTCGCGGTTTCGATGGGCGATCCCGCCGGGATCGGCCTTGAAATCGCAGCGCGCGCCTGGGCGGAGCGCGATGGCGATACGCCGCCCTTCTACCTGATCGGCGATCCTCAGGCGCTTGACCGCGCCGCAGCGCGCGCGGGCGTCGCCTGCCCAGCGCAAGTGCTCGACGCCCCTGCAGCCGCCTCGCAGGTCTTTTCTGCGGCGCTGCCCATCAGCGCCCTCCTGCTCGCAGCGACTGAAGCGCCGGGCCGGCCAGACAAGCGCAACGCCGCTGCGGTCATCGGCGCCATCGAGCGCGGCGTGATGGACGTCCGCACCGGCGCCGCGGCGGCGTTAGTCACCCTGCCGATCGCCAAGTCGGTGCTCTACGACGCGGGATTTCGTCATCCCGGACATACTGAATTCGTCGCCCAGCTCACTAGCGACATGACGCATTCCGGGCCGCGCGGGCCCGTGATGATGCTGGCGGCGCCGGGCCTGCGCGTCGCGCTCGCAACCGTACACACGCGTCTCGCCGATGTCGCCGCGCAGCTGGACGCGCAGAAGATCGTCGCGACGGCGCGCGTCGTCGCGCATGCGCTGTCGCGCGATTTCGGTATCGCACGACCGCGAATCGTACTCGCCGCGCTCAACCCTCATGCGGGCGAAGACGGCGCCATCGGGCGCGAGGAGATCGAGATCATCAATCCCGCCGCCGCCATCCTGCGCGCGGAAGGACTGGATGTGCCAGATGCGCGCGCTGCGGACACGTTGTTCCATGCCGAAGCGCGCCAACGCCATGACGCCGTTGTCGCGATGTACCACGATCAGGGCCTCATCCCGCTCAAGATGCTCGACTTCTGGGGCGGCGTGAACGTCACGCTGGGGTTGCCGATCGTGCGCACCTCGCCAGACCACGGCACCGGTTTCGACATCGCCGGCAAAGGCGTCGCGCGCGCCGACAGCTTCAAGGCAGCACTTCGCATGGCCGCCGACATCGCCGCGCGCCGCGCTGCATGAACGCCGACGCGCTTCCCCCGTTGAAGAGCCTGCTCGAACGCGAGGGCCTGTGGGCGCGCAAGAGCCTCGGCCAGCATTTCCTGCTCGATCCCGAACTGACGCGCCGCATCGCGCGCGCTGCGGGAGATCTGGCGGGCAAGCCTGTGATTGAAGTCGGTCCCGGTCCCGGCGGCCTGACGCGTGCGCTGCTGGAAGCCGGCGCCGATCCGGTCATCGCCATAGAAAAGGATCCGCGCTTCATCGCGATCCTCTCCGAACTGGTTCCGTGGTCGGACGGCCGGCTGCGCATCGTCGAGGGCGATGCGACGGATGTCGATGAAGCCGCCCTTCTCGGCGACGCGCTCGGCGTGCCGATCGTCGCGAACCTGCCGTACAACGTCGGCACGGCGCTGCTTGTGCGTTGGCTGAAGGCCGGCGCCTGGCGCGGGGCCATGACGCTCATGTTCCAGCTGGAAGTCGCCGAGCGGATCGTGGCGGCGCCGGGGGCGGTTGCCTACGGGCGACTTGCAGTGCTGGCGCAGGCGGTGACGCGGGCGCGCATTGTGCTGCGCGTACCTCCGCGCGCCTTTACGCCGCCGCCGAAAGTGGCCTCGGCGGTGGTCCATCTCGTTGATCGTGCGGATCGTTTCGCCGATCTCGACGCGCTGGAGCGGGTGACCGCGGCCGCGTTCGGCCAGCGTCGCAAAATGCTGCGCTCGAGCTTCGCCAGTCTTGCGGGCCCGGCATCCGAAAGCCTGCTCGTGGCGGCGGGCATTGCGCCGACTGAACGCGCCGAGCAGGTCGACGTGGCTTCCTTCTGCAGACTGGCGACGCTCTGGCGCGGCCATCAGTCCGGAGCCGCTCAGGTGTCTTCCTGAAGCAGACGCTGCACGAAATTCGGCAGCCATGGCTGGCGCTGGCGACGCAGTCGCTCAGCGGCGACGATCGATTTGAGTTGGCTGTAGCAGCTGTCGAGGTCGTCGTTCACCAACACGTAGTCGTATCCGTCCCAGCGGCTGATCTCGCTGTAGGCGTTCGACATGCGCTTCTTGATGACCGCGCGATCGTCGGCCGCGCGTTCGTCGAGGCGTCTGCGCAGTTCGACCATTGACGGCGGCAGGATGAACACCTTCACGACGTCCGCCTGCGCGCTGTTCGTCAACTGCTGGGCGCCTTGCCAGTCGATGTCGAAGAGGACGTCACGCCCCTTGTCGAGCGCGTCGAGGATGGGCTCGCGCGGGGAACCGTAGAGATTGTCGTGCACCTCCGCCCATTCGAGAAACCCGTCGGCGGCGCGATGTGCGCGGAACTGGTCTTTCGAAACGAACACGTAGTGGACGCCGTCGATCTCACCGGGACGCGGCGGGCGCGTGGTCCAGGATACCGAAAGTTCCACGTCGGCGTCGTCGCGTGTCAGCAGGCGCGTCAGTGTGGTTTTTCCAGCCCCCGAGGGGCTGGACAGCACGAGCATCAACCCGCGGCGGCGTCGGATGATTGTAGCTGGCATGGCCTCACTCGGCGTTGGCGCACTGTTCGCGGAACTGGTCGATCGCCGTCTTGAGGTCGAGGCCGATCCGCGTCAAGGCGAGATCGGAGGACTTGGAACAGACGGTATTGGCTTCGCGGTTGAGTTCCTGCGACAGGAAATCGAGTCGCCGTCCGGCGGCGTCGGGGCCGCGAATCAGTGAGCGCGCCTCGTCAGCGTGCGCCTTCAGCCGCTCGATTTCCTCGCGCACGTCGGCCTTCGTCGCCAGCAGCGCGGCTTCCTGCGCCAGCCGTTGCGGATCGATCTGGACATCAGGCGCCAGCGCAGCAAGTCGTTCTTGCAGGCGAGCGGCGAGCGCGGCCGGCGCAAGCGCCGCGTGACCGCCCGCCGCAGCGGTGAGCGCTTCGACGCGTTCAATGATCCCTTCCAGCACGGTGGCGAGGACGCGTCCCTCCTGCGCGCGCGCCGCCGCAAGCGCATCGAACGCGGACGCGATGCCGGCGCGCGCGCTCGCCTCTATCGCCGCGCGGGTTTCGGCCACGTCCTCAAGCGCTTCCTCAAACACGAGCACGCCGCGCACCTGAAGCAGGTCGCTCCAGCTCGCGGGCCCCACGCGTCCATCCGCCGTGTACTGCGCGCCGGCGTCCAGCAGCCTGGAAACAAAGGCGTGATCAATCGATGCGCCGGCGCCCGCCTCGACGTCGCGCGCGATCGTCAGCGTCGCCTGGATCGAGCCGCGCTTGAACCGCTGCGCGGCAGCTTCGCGCGCAACGGGTTCAAGCGATTCAAATCCGCCCGGCAGGCGCACCTTGAAATCGAGCCCGCGCCCGTTGACGCTGCGCACTTCCCATATCCAGCGCCGCCCGGCGATCGCGCCGTCCGATCGTCCGAACCCGGTCATTCCCGAGATGGCCATAAGTGTTTTCCTAGGGTCGCGCGCCGTCGGGCGCGGCGGCGCGCTGTTTTTCGACCTCGCGCCAGCGCGCGACATTGCGGTTGTGCTCTTCGACCGTCGCCGCAAAAACGTGTCCGCCTGTGCCGTCGGCGACGAAGAAGATATCGTTGGTTTCCGGCGGGTTGAGCACCGCCTCGATGGCGGCGCGACCCGGGTTTGCGATCGGCGTCGGCGGCAGCGCGGGAATGAAGTAGGTGTTGTAGGCCGTACGCCGCTCAAGCTCGCTCTTGCGAATGCCGCGGCCGAGGGCGCGCCCCTTCGAGATGCCGTAGATGATTGTCGGGTCCGATTGCAGCGGAATACCGCGGCGCAGGCGGTTGACGAACGCTGCTGCGACGCGCGGACGTTCGTCGGCGACGCCGGTTTCCTTTTCGACGATGGAGGCGAGGGTAATCGCCTCCTGCGGCGTCTTCAGCGGCAGGTTCGGCGCTCGTTTCGGCCAGAGCTCGTCGATCACGTCCTGCTGGTCGGCGCGCATGCGCTCCAGCAACTCGGTCCGGTCCATGCCGCGCATGACCATGTAGGTTTCCGGCAGCAGCGATCCCTCGGGCAGCGTCGACATCGCGAACTCGCCGGTGAGCACATCCGACTTCTTCACGATGTCGAGGATCATGTCGCTGGTGAGACCCTCTGCGATCGTGATCGGATAGAGCCGCATCTTTCCGGATTCGATCTTCTCAAGCACGCTGCGCAGGGACTCGCCCGGCTCGGCGGCGTACTCGCCCGCCTTCAGCGCCCCTGCCCCCGCGTAGAGTTCGGCGGCCGCACGAAACACCCACGCGTTGCGAATAACACCCTCGCGCTCAAGCTTGCGGCCGATTTCCATGACCCCGTCGCCGCGATCGATGACGACCGCCGCCTCCCGCGTGAGCGGACCGGGCCGATGAATTTCCCAAAGCGCAAAGACGCCCGCCGCGAGAGCGAAGAACAGAACCGTCCAGACAAGAGAAAAGAACGCTCCGAACGGCGAGCGCCGCCGATCAACGGCCATCAATCCACCGCCGTCAGGATCAACGCCGCGTTCGTGCCCCCGAAGCCGAAGGAGTTCGACATGGCGGCGCGTATCGGCCGGCGTCGGGCCGTATGGGGAGCCAGATCGATCTTCGTCTCGACCGAAGGATTGTCCAGGTTCAGCGTCGGGGGCGCGACGCCATCGCGGATCGCGAGGGTGCAAAATACGGCCTCTACCGCCCCCGCGGCCCCGAGAAGATGTCCGATCGCCGATTTGGTCGAGGACATGGTGAGCTTGCCGGCGGCGTCGCCGAAGACGCGCTCGATGGCCTTCAGTTCGATCTCGTCGCCGACCGGCGTCGAGGTCCCGTGCGTATTCAGGTAGTCGATGTCGGACGGTTGCAGGCCGCTGTCGGCGAGCGCGGCCTGCATGGCGCGATAGCCGCCGTCTCCGTCTTCCGATGGCGATGTGATGTGATAGGCGTCGCCGGAAAGGCCGTAGCCCTTCACTTCGGCATAAATGTGAGCGCCACGCGCCTTCGCGTGCTCGTACTCCTCAAGCACGACAACGCCCGCGCCCTCGCCCATGACAAAACCATCGCGGTCCTTGTCGTACGGACGCGACGCCTTCTCCGGTGTCTCGTTGAACGAGGTCGACATGGCCCGCAGCGCGCAGAAGCCGGCGAAACCGATCCGGCACACGGCCGCTTCGGCGCCGCCGGCGACCATCACGTCCGCGTCGCCGTTCTTGATGAGACGCGCGGCGTCGCCGATTGCGTGCGCGCCAGTCGCACAGGCGGTGACGACCGCGTGGTTCGGTCCCTTGAAGCCGTGCTTGATTGAAACCTGTCCGGACGCGAGGTTGATCAGCGCGCCGGGGATGAAGAACGGGCTGATCTTGCGCGGACCATCGCGCTCCAGCTGGAGCGCGGTGTCGGCGATGGACGAGAGCCCGCCGATGCCCGAGCCGATCAGAACGCCGGTGCGGTTCCTATCGGAGTCTTCCACCGGCGCCCAGCCGGAGTCGGCGACCGCTTCGTCGGCCGCCGCCACCGCGTAGAGGATGAAATCATCGACGCGCCGCTGCTCCTTCGGCGACATCGTCGCTTCAGGATTGAACGAACCAGCGATCTCGGGTCCGCCCCCGCCACGGCCGTCCACGCGCGGGACAACGCCCGCGACGCGGCACGGAAGGTCGTCGACCTTCATGTGCTCGATGCGCTTGATGCCGCTGTCGCCCGCGAGAATGCGTTTCCACACATGCTCGCGGCCGACGCCGACGGGCGTCACCAGACCGATGCCGGTAATGACTACGCGACGCGACAAGGCGGCGTCTCCGCGTTCAGCCCTGCTTGCTTTCGATGAAACGAACGGCGTCGCCGACCGTCTGGATGTGCTCGGCCGCGTCGTCGGGGATCTCGACGCCGAATTCTTCTTCGAAGGCCATGACCAGTTCGACGTTGTCGAGCGAGTCCGCGCCGAGGTCGTCGATGAAGCTTGCCTTGTCGGTTACCTTGTCCGGAGAGGTCTCCAGATGCTTCACGACGATGGATTTAACGCGCTCAAAAACGTCGGACATAGACGCCTCTCGATGTCGAATAAAAATGGGAACGAACGGCTCTTTGCCCTTCGGTGTCACAGGGCCTGATTGATGGACCGGCGCTCCGCTACCATACCTCTTTCAGCTTGGCTACCGGGCCGCGCCGAGCCGTTTCAGGCCCCGCAGCGGGCTCAGATCATCGCCATCCCGCCGTTGACGTGCAAGGTCTGTCCCGTGACGTAGGCGGCTTCGTCGCTGGCCAGATAGACGGCCGCGGCTGCGATATCGGCCCCTTCCCCGAGCCGGCCGAGCGGAATGCGGCCCAGCAGGGCTTCCTTCTGCTGGTCAGGGAGGACGTCGGTCATTGGAGAGGCGATGAAGCCCGGCGCGATGCAGTTGGCGGTTATGTTGCGGCTGGCGACCTCCTGGGCGAGCGCTTTGGTGAAGCCGATGATGCCCGCCTTCGACGCGGCGTAGTTCGCCTGACCCGGATTGCCCGTCACCCCAACCACCGAGGTGATGGCGACGATGCGTCCGTGGCGACGTTTCATCATGCCGCGCAGCGCAGCGCGCGTGAGCCGAAAATACGCCTCAAGATTCACCTTCTGCACGAATGACCAGTCCTCGTCCTTCATGCGCAGGAGAAGGCCGTCCTTCGTGACGCCGGCGTTCGAGACCAGGATATCGAGCCCGCCGAGCGCTTCCTCGGCGCGCCCGATGAGGCCGTCCACGGCCGCTTCGTCGGACAGGTTGCATGGCACCACCGGATGCTGTGGTCCGATTTCCTTCTGCACCGCTTCCAGCGCTTCGGCGCGGGTACCGGACAGCGCGACCTTTGCGCCTTGCGCGGCGAGCGCCCGCGCAATCGCGCCGCCGAGCCCGCCGCTCGCGCCGGTGACGAGCGCAGTTTTTCCGCTCAGATCGAACATCGACATGGTGAGCCTCTCAGAGTGAATTTGCGAAGGATTCGAGTTGTTCTGGTTCGTTGAGCGCGATCGCTTCGGCGTCCGGCGCGCCACGTTTCACCATGCCAGTGAGCACCTTGCCGGCGCCGACTTCCGCGAAACGCGTGACGCCAGCTTCCGCCATCGCCACGACGCTTTCGCGCCAGCGAACGCGACCGGTGACCTGTTCGACGAGAAGACGGCGGATCTCGGACGGCGCGCTCGCGGGCTTCGTCGTCACGTTGGCGATGACCGGCACGGCGGGCGGCGCGATCTCGACGGCGTCGAGCGCGGCGGCCATCGCCAGCGCCGCCGGTTGCATGAGCGGACTGTGGAACGGCGCCGAAACGTTCAGCAGGATGGCGCGCACGCCGCGCGCCTTCGCGGCGTCGATTGCTGCTGTCACGCCCTCTTTCGAACCTGAAATTACGACGTTTCCGACGTTGTTGTCGTTGGCGACCACGCAGACCCCGGCCTTGGCGCCTTCGGCGGCGATTTCCTCCGCCAGCGCCACGTCGACCTTGCCGATGAGCGACGCCATCGCCCCCGCGCCGACCGGCGCGGCCGCCTGCATCGCCTCGCCGCGCTTGCGCAGGAGTCGCGCGGCGTCGGCGACCGGGAATGCGGCCGCCGCCGCGAGCGCCGAGTACTCGCCGAGCGAATGACCAGCGACGCACGACGC